>CAMDCW010000098.1 GCA_945890745.1 Phycisphaera mikurensis NBRC 102666 | reverse complement strand
TCCCACATGCTTTCCAAAGTAATGGCAAAGCAAATCACTGGAGTTGCAAGGACAAGACAAACTAAAGCGCAACCATAGACCCGGCGCTTCAAACGGTGCATCATCAGATTCGCCAGAGTTGCATCATCTAGGTCCGGCGGCATTGTCACAGTTCGCCTCCAACCCGCTCGAGGGTCTCGGCCTCTAGTAGCACGGGAACCTTCGTGCCCCCATTTGATCCAAGTGGCTTCGGTGGGCAGCCGTGGACGGAAACGTCGCCGATCGAATCGCTTTGATCGACGACCCAAATCGCGTCATCAACAACGAAGAAGCCGATGGAAATTCCGACGCCGGTGGCAGCATTGACTTGTTCGATTGGCGTCGGGAATCCGTCTGGTCCGGGTCCCAGTGTCAATACCTGCGCTGATGGAACGTATGGGATCCCCGTTGCGATTGCCCACGAAGATGCGACCTCTGATTCTGTCCAAACGTTGTCGCCATCGTCCTGGGTCGCCGGGATGGAAACCGAGGTTGCTAGTAACGGCGACATCGCGTTGATCGGGAAAATCCACGTTCCGGAGGCCAGTATTGAGCACCAGAGTCCAAGGGCCCTGCAGATTGATCGATTCCTCATTCGTTGTCTCCTAGTGTTTGGTGCATCGCTGACTTTCGCTCGAATGTCTGGCACCCCTATCACCGTCTGACCCGCCCCGCTGTGACCGACCAATCCGCCAGATTTTGAAAATTCTTTTGAACTCCCCCGATCGCGCTCTCCGGTTCACGGTCGAATGAGCGTTTGTGGGGCAGGGCGCGGCATCCCGCGCTGCCCGGTCCGCCCCCTCCATCCGCCTCTACAAACGCGGGGATTCCCCGCGTTCGAGCGCAGCGGTCGTAATCGGACAATTGCATGCCATAATTATCAGAATCACGCGCACTAAACCACTAGCCACAAAGATAAGTAGGGATCACGGTTCAGTCCCCTGTGGTCTGCGCCTCGTTTCCCTTGGACGTCAGTGATCTCGAGGCTGGCTTCGACTTGTTCCCAGCTCGCGCCACGGAGGCGCATGATGAGAAGGCAGAAGGCGGGTGGCTTCAGCGACTGGCGCAGCCTTCATGCTTCACTCGATGCAGAGGCTGGTCTCGCTCGAAGTTGCTGCACTTTCCGCTCAGGCCAATTCCCGGAGCTCTCTCTGAAGATTCAACCTGATCCGCTGCCAGCGCTTGCGGACCGCTGCCGCTTGGAGGCCCGTGGCGACTGCAATCTGATCCCACGGAATGCGGTCATTCCGCATCCTCACGATCGCTCGATCGACAGGATCGAGCGTGATCAACGCGGCTGCAACTCTGGTTCGCAACTCGTCATTCATTTGTTCGGGCACCCCGAATGACCCCGACCCCGGGGCTCGGACCGAACTGTCCACTTGATAAGCGTCCTCCGGCATCTGCTGACCCGCGAGCAGGCGGCGCCGCGCCTTTCGAATGGAATCAAAGGTCACGTGCCTCGCAAACCAGAACGCCAGCCGTCGGACATCCTCCTTCTTGATGACTTGCGGATAGCGCATCAGGAACACGAAGAGATCGTGCATGGTCGTGGACGCGATGTCGCTCGTATGCAGGTCGCAGGTTCGACGCCCGTTCCTACAGGCACGTATGTGCGGATAGAGCGCCTCGGCCAGCCCCGCGGGGATTCGCTCATGGTTCGGAGGTTCTGCTTGGCTCTCTGTCATCGTCACCTGCGCGATGGCTGGTTGAACCCTCAGGAGAAAGATACAGGAGGGTGCCGATGAGTGCGCCGATCACGATTACCGTGATGATGCTTCGGAGGACGCAGATCCTCTGGCTCCGCTTCTGCAGGTGATCCGCAAGCTCCGCTGCGTTAAAGCCGCCATTGATCGCTTCGATCGACGCAGTTGCGAGGGCCCGGCGCATCGTCGGCGGACCCCACGGGATCCCCGCACCCTTGCGCGGCAGGCAGCCAAGAGAGAGCCACAGTCCAAGTGCTGCAAGCGCACGTACGTCGCGTTCCGCCGACGCCGATCCGCCCGCACCGAAGTCGAGCAGCCTCAGGTTTCCGCCACGGTCGAGCATGATGTTCATGGGGTTGATGTCACCGTGTCCAAGGCCATCGGCATGAAGCAACGAGAGCGCCATGGCTAGCAGGGCCAGCTCCTTCATGGCTTCCAACGGGTCAACCTGCCGTTCGGCCGCAGCGATCGCCGAGAGCGTGAATCCATCGACACGCTCCATCACAATGTAGGCGGCACCGTTGGTCGCGTCGCCAGAGTCGACGATGCGAATCCCACACGGCGTCGCAACCTTCGCGGCGAAGCGCGCCTCGGGGTGCCAAGAGTCACCGTTGCGAGATACCCGCGGCAGCAACTTCACCACCAATGGACCGGCCGTCTCGTCACCGTGATCAACCTCGGCGTCGAGCGGAAGCAATCTTCCATCGAAACGCAGCCGGTCGATGCAGCGATGGACCGATCCGCCTGACCCCCTCGCGATCCTTTCTCCTACGCGGAAGCGTGGCGCGCCATCGGCAAGTTCCGGGCCGACCGCTGCCGGCGCCGTGTCGTCGCGCGGCACGTCATCGACGAGCTCAAGTGCATTCAACGCCCGGCGGAGGGTCTGTAGCCACGCGGGATGGCGGTCGGCCAACCATTCCCCGACAACTTCCCGATGTGGGCCACACGCCGTCAGCACCTGGTGCGCCACCTCCTGCGCTGCGAAGTGGTGCCGTTCCGGATCGACGGCGGGCGAGTACCTGCGGATCGTCGGGATGAGAAGGTGCTCGCGGAGACAGCGTTCGGCGTCCTCGGCGACGCGCTCGGCGAGTTCATGATCGCGACCATCGCCGGATGGTGCTGCGAGCAGTGGGGCAAACCGCGAAGGGCGCCACGATGCCAGCGGCTGCTGGTCGATGGGCGGGTTACGCCCCATTTGGAATCCACCTTCGGAGGCTTCTAGTCGCGTCGATGAAGGCGATGAACCAGAGCAAAGCAGCGAGGTAAAGCGACACGCTGACTACACGCCAAGCTGCAAACTCGTACAACCCGGGCCCGCCTTGCGGGTACGGTCTTCCAATCCCCACGAGCGGCAAAGCTGCAATCAGGCAGGGAATTGCCGCCCATACAGCGACCGCTATTACTCCGCGGCGATGCACGCGCACACCACCCCACGCGCGCAGCCGGTGCGCCGAGTCGGCCTGGCATGTGGTGCGCATTCGCTCGTAGGACCGCATGCGGGACCAGAGCGCGGCCGCCGTCGTAATGGTGGCGAAGGAGAGTAGCGCGTACACAATGAGCAGCATGAGCGACCGATCGCGGATACCGATCACCCACGGCAGGAGAATCGCGAGCATTGCCAGTGCTGCCCCCGGAGCCCGGTCCTCAAGGCCGGCTGAGATCGCGTGCATGCGTGACCGTGGCGGCCGTGGGAGGCTGGGAAAGTGTCGGACAATCGTGTCGAGCCTCACGCAGGTCCATAGCGCTGCAGCGAGGAGGACAAACTGCAATCCCTTCAGCCCGTTGGCGACCAGCTCTGGAACCGCGTTTTGATGAATTGTGGACGCCACCCCAATCGCCACCAATTGGGTGATGAAACCTGCGGCCACGACGACCGTGATCCAGCGAAATCGGGTGGCTTGCAGCAGCGTAGGGCGCGCGGCCTCTGCTGCCACCGCGCCTCTCGCGACGAACTCTCGGCAGCAACGATCGCACACTGGACTTTTGGCTTCAGTTGGCCTGTCCAAGCCGCAGATTCGGCACGTGGCGTCCCCAACTTCGCTACGCGCGTCGTCTGAGTCCCGTGGGGGTTGACTGGGGGCATTCATCAGAAGATCTCGTCATCCAGCATCGAGCAGTTCATCCAGTCCACCACATACTCAGCCGCCGCCACCGCGCGACAGGTGCTTGGCAGGATCGATCCCTCACATCGGCATAGTGACTGGCAGTAGTCGCGCTCTGCCTGCACTTGGCAGCAGTAGACGGTCGGAGCGACGGGATCGCAGCCGGGCGGAGTCGGCCACTGCTGGGCGCAGTTTCCCATGCAGTTTGCTGCCGGAGCGGCGCCCCCGGTTTCCAGCGAGGCCTTCAAGTTGCTGTCCATCATTGCCGTCCGAAAGACCTGCCAGGCTGGATCAGAGCTGAGCGCCTGCGTTCCGGTCGTCGTCGGCGGAAGCCCCGAACCCGGCGGCGAGGGAATTACGGCCGCGATCTGGACCCCGCTGCGAGTGACGAAGAAGGATCGATCCTGCAGGAATATCACCGTGATCTCAGCGCCACTCTTGGCGTGTCTCGCGACGGCGGAGATGTTGCCCCCTGACTCCGTGATGCTGATCGAGCCGGCCGCGGATGGCTTGCCCACCACCTGGCAGAACCAGAGGTCCGATTGCGAGCTCGCCTCTGCTTCGGTTGCCACCTCATAGGTCTTGATCCCGGCGAGCGTTTCTTCGGTGCCAGCGGCGATCGTCGCCTGGACTTGGGCGGCTGCGGGAGCGCAGACGAGGATCGCAAGAATTGTTGCCGATCGAACAGCATTTGCGAGGAATGTGGAGAGTCGCGGAGTTTCGCTACGAACGATGGTCATGTTTCGGCTTTCTTCTGTGGCGAGGGATCCCCAGCACGATGCGGGGGCACGTTGGCATCACCGTTTGCCCCGCCCCGATGTGACAGGCCAATCCGCCAGATTTTGAAAATTCATTTCAACTCCCCTGATCGCGTTCTCCGTTTCACGGCCGACCAAGCGTTTGTGGGGCAGGGCGCCGCGTCCGGCGCTGTTCGGCCCGCTCCCGCCATCCGCCTCTACAAACGCGGGGATTTCCCGCGTTCGAGCGCAGCGGTCGTAAACAGGCAACTGCACGCCGCAATTATCGGAATCACGCATCCTCAACAAAAAAAGTCACAAAGATTTGAAATTCACGGTCACAAGTGTGGTTCACAGACGGTGATGAGGGCGGACAGGTGCATGTTGCCGGTGTCCGGCCAGCTCCCCCTTTGGGTGCAGTGACGAAATTCGAGAGTAAAGACATGACCACCAACAGTCCCAACACGCCTCTGCGCAACTGCGGATTCACGATTGCCTCAATAATTGTTTCGTCGCTTTCGTGGTCGCAAGCTGCGCAGGCTTCGGGCCAAGCGCGTCCATACCGCCTTGTTTGGGTAGACGACTTGGGCGACCAATATTCGATGGCGCAGATCAAGCTCTTTCCCGACGGCACCGGTAACGGTGCTCTTCCAGAGTTGCTTCGGTTTCGAATTGATGAAGTTGGCAACATCGTTGGCACGTCAGTCGTAGAGTCTGCAGGGATGTTTCATCCGCGCGCCACGGTCTGGGTGGCAGCGTCGAGCAGCGGCTCGGGGTCCCGAATGCGGCTGGTGTTTCCGTCGTTGGGCACGGCTGAAAACAACGTCCTCGATTCCGTTGCCACGAGTGTCTCGACAAACGCTGCTTCGGGAGTACTTCACGTCGGTGGTGCGATCGCCCAGTCCGGCGTATGTACGCCAGCGGTATGGTCGGTTTCGGTCAGCGCGGCAAGTCCGCCAGCTCTTACGCCGCCGTCGTCGATCTGGGCAGCCAACGCATTAGGAATCGTTCAGGCCGTGGGACCGGGCGTGTTGCCGATGGTCGCGGGTGCGGTTACAGCACCCTCTGCTTGTCATCCGCCGGTTCCCTTCATGCATGACACCGCTGGAGCTGGATCGCTGGTCGGTGAAATTGTCGAGCCGTGCGGATGGGCTGATTCTGAATCCCAAACTGTACCCATGGAAATGCAAGGGTCTGCTTACGCCATAGTGGCGGCAGGCGCGTCCAATTTCGGATTCGGTTGGCGTGTGTGTTCGCCGTGCAGCGTGTTCCCTCAGCAACTGTGTGACTGGCTAAGTGGCGGCGTCCAGTATGAACAATTCGCGCGTTGGGTGCCAGGAGCTGGTGCAGGCTCTTGGCAATTCACTCCTCCCGGCTATGTGACGACCGATTCGAGGGCGCTGACGGCCACTGTGAATGCCGCCGCGGGCTGGTCTCGAAGTCGCGGGGTTGGCAGCGGTGGTAGTGGTGCTCTATTCCCGTGTGGAGAGTCGCATGCAACAGTGCTCGCGTTCGGTGGCGGTTCTCAGTCGTTCATGGACGTTCACTATGCGCTGAACACCTACGACAATTTTGATGGCGCGCGCAAAAGTTCGCGAGTTGCGGACATGTGCATGGCTCCGACTTCATGGTGCGTAGCGTCGGATCCAACCCCGTGTCCGTCATGGCTATTGGTCGGCGCACGGTTCGGTGCGGGTGGCGAATCCCCCCTTGAATCGGGTACCTCGTCGCGAGGCGTGCTCTGGCAGGGAAACGCGGTTGGTGATTGGTGCGGAAAACGGGCCGAAGCCCTCTGCGTGAATCTGCCCTCCAATAAATCAGCAAGGGTGCTGGAAGTGCGTGCAGTACACTCGATAGGTCCGGGAGGTTGCGCTGTAGCAGTTGGTTACTTGAGCGTGCCGCAGGGTGACCAGGTGACGAATTGGGGTGGCTACGGACCAAAGCTCATGCTCATGACCCATCCGGCGGACTACAACGGAGACCTTCACATTGATGGCTCTGATCTGGGCCTACTTCTTTCTCATTGGGGCTCAAGCGATTACCAATATGACATTGACGGTGACGATGTGGTCAATGGATCAGATCTCGGATTAATGCTCGGCGCATGGACCTCCGGCGGGACGTTTGTTTCGATTCCGAAATGGGATTGCGAGGGAGGCTGGCAGACGTTGCCCATTGTTGCGGCGAGCACGTTGGCTGCGCAGTTTCTCGGTTTCGAGGATTTGGACGAACTCGGAAGCTTCGCGGCATCCCAAGATCCTGCGACCGCGAATACCTTGGCATTCGAGGCTTCGGTCATCGCGCAAACTATTCTCAATTGAAGATTGTCCCTAAAAGCTAGATCCAGTAAAGGAGCACTTAATTATGCGCGTATCCATCACTCTGCTATTTATATCTGTCGCACTGAGTTCCCCGGCGTCCGCCGACGTGGTTTCCAGGGATTGGCTCGCCTGGCAGGCGGCCGCGGGAAACCAGCCGATTAAAAATATGCTTTTGTACGACCTATTGCCTGCCACATATTCCCCCGGCGACGTCATTGCCGGTGATGCCTTCCGACAGCAGTGGGGCGTGACCTTCACGTCCACCAGCCCGTTCGTGTGCAGCCCGCCCGTACCTTGGAACATGCTGAACGTCCAAATCCCCGGAACCAGTGCATCGGTGACTTGGGATGCGCCGATTTCAAGCGTGTACTACGGTGCCTTCGGGCAGGGCTACATTCGGCTCTGGCATGATGACGTGCTCGTCTACAACCATTGGTGGTCCGTGAGCGAGGCCGGGTTCATCTCAACGGAGTCCTTCAACCGAATGGAGTTCCTGACGCAATCCGGTCAAACGCTACGCATTGGCATAGTGGCTTGGGTTGTTCCCGCACCAGGCGCCGCAGCGTGGCTCGTGTGCGGACTTGCGACGGGGTCGCGGCGCCGCAGGCGTTCATCTTGACTGATGGCGTTCGTGGTTCCTTCGCCGATTCACTGGTTCAACCGTCCAACATCTCGCGCTTGAACTTCTCCAGCAGTCGCTGCCAACGCTTTCGGGTCGCCTCTTCGGTGATCTCGAGGCTGGCTGCGACGTGTTCCCAGCCCGCGCCACGAAGGCACATGATGAGAAGGCAGTAGTCGGGTGGCTTCAGCGACTGCACGGCGCGGATGAGTGCATCCCGCACCTGCGGCTCGAGCGGGGGCTGCTCGGATGGCGCGGCTTCCGGCTCCGGAACCAAGTGGAGCGGTTTCGTTCGCTGCTTTGCCCGGGAGATCGCGCGAACGGCGTCGACCACGACATCGTGGGCGACCTTGTACGCAAGCTTCCGAAAGTCCTGATACTCCAAGGACTTTCCCGACGTGTCTCCTTTCACCAGCAACTTCAGGACGGTGGCAGAGACCATCTCGCTCGTGTGCAAGCCAGCGATCCGCGGACCCCGGCGTTCCGATCGGACATAGGCCTCGAGCTGGCGGATCAGCTCCGGGTCGATGTTCTCAGGGGTCGGTGTGGTGGGTGTTTGTTTCTGCGGCATGACTCGCCCCGGGGCCGCTTGCTTGCCCTGATGCCCCAAGATACATGAGCACCGCCAACAACAGACCCATCAGCAGCGTCGTCACCGTGTTTCGTTGAATGCGCGCTCGTCGCATTCGGTCGCGCAGCCTCCGTGCGAATTCACCTGCTGTCCGCGGGTTGTTCAGCGCATCGACCGCGGACTCGACGACCGCCGCCCGCATCGGCGACCATTGCCAAGGGACGGTGGTGCCGGGCGGGGGCAGATAGCCAAGTGTCATCCACAGACTGAGGGCACAGAGGGACCGCACGTCTTCGTTGGTCGACGCGCCTGGTCCCTTCCCGTAGTCCAACAGCCGGAGGTGTCCGACCCGATCCATCATCACATTCGCGGGATGGATATCCCCATGACCAAGTCCCTGTCCGTGAATGGTTGCAAGCGCGTCCGCAAGGTAGGCAAGTTCGAAACCTGCGTGCCTGGCTGGCGTCATCTGCTCGGAAGCAGCGAGCGCAATCAAGGTGAGGCCGTCGACGCGCTCCATCACGATGTAGCCGTGGCCCGTCGGTGCGATGCCGGAGTCGATGATTCGGATTCCGCACGGGCTTCCGACGGTCGCGGCGAGCTGTGCCTCGTGTCGCCACGAATCGTCTTCGCCAGCGTGGCTAGGCAGCAGCTTGATGATGATTTGATGAGCCGATTCGCGTTGAGCGAGATCGCCACGGCGGTCCTCACCCCGATGAACAACCCCGCTCGAGCCCGCTGCAATGCGTGGCCCAATCGTGAATCGGTGGCCGCCATCAGGCATCATCGGACCGCATGACTCGGGGAGCAGCGGGGAGCAATCCGCCGCGACGGATGTGACGGCACGGGTCTGCGCGTTCCCGAGTGCCGCTGACCACGCCGGGTACATTTCGGAAAGCACTGCGGACACCTCGCCGATTTCCGATTCGCACGATTCAAGCACCTGCCAGCTCACCTCACGCGCTGCTAAGGGTTGCATCAACGGATTGACCGCCTTGGCGTACCGTCCGATCGTGGGAACGAGGAGGAAGTCGCGGAAGCAACGGATCGCGTCATCCCGCATGCGGTCGATCAGTTCCGATTCCGCTAATGGCACTCCGCCCCGCACGGACGGTAGAAACGAGGACGGCGCGCTCGGTGTTGAGTCGGGGTGTCGGTTCAAGTATTCCTCGTGCCGAGCCATGCGTAGAGGTGTTTGCACTCTCGCCGTGCCGCTCGAAATGCGATGAACCAGAGGAGTGCCCCCACTGCTAGCGCCGCGTCCGCCGCGCGATCGATCAGCGCGTTGCGACCAGCGCCGAACGCGTCTGACATGGCGCATCCGCCGATGACGGCCACTGCCCACACCAGCACTACGACAAGTGATCGCTTGGTCGGAGAGACGCTTGCCCAGATGGCAGCGCGATCGCTGCTTTCGCTTTGGCAGGTCATCCGCATCCGTGCGAGTAGCTGCGACCGGTAGACGATGACGGTCGCGGCGGTCAGTGTTGCGAGTGCGAGCACCAGGTCGGCGCCGGCCAGGAGCATCGAGTGACCGTTGCCCCTGAGTGCCCAGGGGAGCAGCAGTGCAAGGACAGCCGGTGCCGCACCTGGAACGAAATCCTCGACCGCTGCCGCAGGCCCAGACGCAAGATCGGCGCCGATGCGTGGTGCCCGCGGAAGCGCGCGTGCCGATGCATCGGCACGCAGGCAGGTCGCGACGCCGAACACCATCAGCACGATTTGAGTTGCCCGCATCAAGACTGCAACGGGCGTCGGGACGGCGCCTCGGTAATGCGACACAAGCACCGTGACGGCAACCATGATCGCCGCCAATCCGAGCACAAAGGCGAGGAGCATCCGACTCTCCCTTGCCATGCGAGTCCCGAGTACCCCTGGCGTCTCTGCACCGATGGTGAGCCGCTGCCGGAATTCGCCGCAGCAGCGGTAACATGGTGCGCCATCCGATCCGAGCGATGCTAGTGCGCCGCATATGGGGCAGGCGGAGGCGCGAGTGCGGTCGGCGGTCTTGTTGGGTTCTTGGATGTTCATCACTGAGGCACGAGGTACTGGTAGGAGCAGGCCACGAATTCAGCCAAGTGCCTGGTCGACGCGATGGTCCTGCAGGCCGCAGGGGCGAGCGACAGATTGCAATCACACAGCGCTTGGCAGTAGGCGCGATCGGTCATCACCTGGCAGCAGGCGATCGCCGGGTAAACCGGCCCGCAGTCTGAGGGTAGCTGATACAGGCTTGCACACGCCGACTGGCAGGCGTTCGTTGGCGGACCGGCTTGTGCGGCGATCGCGCTCCGGAGATTGCTGTCGTTAATGGCCGTGATGAACATTTGCCATGCCGGGTCCGTCGAAAGGCTAGCGAAGCCCGATGCCGTGCTTGGAAGCCCCGAGCCGAGCGGTCCCGGGATGAGGTACGCCATCTGCACTCCAGACTTCGTCACGAAGAACGAACGGTCCTCGAGCAGCATCACCGTCACCTCTGATCCTGTCACTGCGTGGCGGATCACCGCCGAGGTGTTCCCGTTTGCCATGGTCACGGTCACCGATCCCGCGATGGACGGCTTCCCGACCACTTGGCAGAACCAGTAACTGTCATCGGTCACCAGCTCCGTCTCTGTGGAGACTTCGTATGACTTGACGCCGACCTCGGCTTCGACGGCCCCGGCGGCCACCGTGACCGACGTGTCGGCGAACGCTGGCAGGACGATCAGCGCGGCGGCAAC
>CAMDCW010000097.1 GCA_945890745.1 Phycisphaera mikurensis NBRC 102666 | reverse complement strand
TCCGATTCACCAGAGTTCCGTGCCTACATGCACAATGAATTCCAGCCTGGTGCGAGTGAGGCATCGGATGACGATCGCCGCACCTTCATCAAGGTGATGGGAGCATCGTTTGCACTCGCTGGTCTTGCAGCAACCGGCTGCCGCCGTTTACCGGAGACGAAGTTCGCGGAGTATGCCTCGCGTCCAGCGAATCGGACTCCAGGAGTTCCGGTCACCTTCGCCACCAGTTTTGAACTTGGTGGAGTTGGATTCGGTCTGTTGGCAACCAGCTATGACGGACGCCCCATCAAGCTTGACGGCAATCCGATGCATCCATCGGCGCCGCTCGCTGGTGGTGCTGCGGCCATTGATCCCGCAGATTTTGTGAAGCGCGGCCTTCCGCAAGTTGGTCCATCCAACGCCATGACCCAAGCACGCGTGCTTGAGCTCTACGACACGGATCGCAGCCGCATTGCATTGCAAGCGGGCAAGGATTCCACCGCCGGTGCGCTGGACGCTTGGATTGACGTGCGTCGCGCCGAATGGAAGAAGGATGGCGGGGCGGGACTGGTTGTCCTTGCCGAGCCCACTTCGTCCCCAACGCAGCTGGACATGCAGACGCGCCTCTTGAAGGCGTTCCCGAAAGCCACGTGGGCATCATGGTGCGCAGTGAATGACGATGCATCGCTCGCCGGCACCGCCGCGGCGTTTGGTTCGTCCCGTCGCGTGCACCCAAAGTTTGATCAAGCAGATGTGATTCTCAGTCTTGATTGCGATTTCCTCCATGAGGATCTGCACAGCGTCGCCAATTCACGCGCATGGGCCGCTGGTCGCTCGCTGGTGAAGCGCGAAAACGGTGCCTTGGTTGCCAAGGATCCCGCTGCTGCTTCCATGAGTCGCGTCTATCAAGTGGAAGGCCTGCTGACACTGACCGGCATGAATGCGGATCAGCGCATCGCCATGCGACCTTCTCAGGTTGCTGCGTTTGCTGCAGCAGTGGCTGACCGCGTCGGCGTGGAAAGCGCGCGCCAGATGGCCGCGTTTGCACCGAAGCTCGGCGAGCATGATCAAGAAGTAGTCGATGCGTTGGTGACTGACCTCAAGAAGGCTGGTCGCAAGGCCTTGGTGGTTGCTGGCCCGCGCCAGCCTGCCGTGACGCACGCTCTTGCAGCCGCCATCAACGGCAAGCTCGGTGCCTACGGAATGACCGTTGACACCAGCGCCACCGATGCGCAGATGTGCAGCGTCGGAATTCAGAAGGTGGTATCCGCGCTCAATGCCGGTACCGTCGACACGCTGGTAGTGATGGGTGCGAACCCAGTCTTTGATGCACCAGTTGATCTGGGCTTCGCGGCAGCTATGGCGAAGGCGAAGAACGTGGTGCATTTGGCGTACCGCGTCGATGAAACATCGCGCGCTGCCGGATGCACTTGGCACGTTCCGATGACGCACTTCCTGGAGAGCTGGGGCGATACACGTGCCGCCGACGGCACCATCGGTCTCGCGCAGCCGCTCATTGCCGCGCTCCTTGATCCAGCAGACGGCGGTCGCAGTGCGATCGAACTGTGCGCGGCAATCACGGGCGATGAGGTTCGCACTGGAATGGATCTGGTGCGACGCACGCACATGGCAGTGTCCGGCAAGTCCGGCGCGGACTTTGAACGCGTGTTCCGAGCCAACTTGGACACGGGCATCTGCCCCGACACCGCCAAGAGCCGCGAAGCAACTCCGGCCCCGGCGCTTGCCGCCAAGGCAATGGCCGCGTGGATTGATGCTCGCACGGAGAGCGATGGTCTGGAACTGGCATTCTTTGTTGACGGCAAGATGTTCGACGGTCGCTTCGCCAATATTGGTTGGTTGCAAGAGCTGCCTGACGTCATCACCAAGATCACCTGGGACAATGCGCTGTTGATGTCTGGCGCAACGGCTGCAAAGCTGGGCGTGAAGAACGGCGACATGGTTTCCTTGAACGTCGCTGGCGCACCGGCAGCTGGCAATGCAGCAGCGTGGATCGTGCCCGGTATGGCGGATGACACCCTCGGACTTGCTGTTGGCTACGGCCGCGGTGAAGCGGCGGGCGGCATTGCAGCTGATTCTGGATTTGCAGCATCCGCACTGCGAACGCTGAACGCACCGTGGCTTGCCACGGGCGTCAAGGCCAGCGCAAACACCGCGCAAGGCGCCTACGCATTTGCTCACACTCAGGACCACGGCACTGCTGATGCAGCCATCGAGTCCGTGCCGCTTGACTCTATTCAAGAGCGTCTGCCAACCCTGATTCGTGAAGCGTCGCTTGAGCACTACAAGGAACACCCCGACTTTGCGAAGCATGCGTCCCACGTGGCGCATCGCCTCTCCATGTGGGAGGAGTCAAACCTTGATGGAGCCAAGTATCGCTGGGCGATGACCATTGACCTTGCATCGTGCACTGGTTGCAGTGCCTGCGTCGTGGCATGCCAAGCAGAGAACAACATTCCGATCGTCGGTAAGGATCAAGTGGCTCGCGGTCGCGAGATGCACTGGATTCGTATTGACCGTTACTTCAAGGGCGGCACTGCGGCGAAGCCCGAGGCGTATCGCGTGCAGCCGGTGACCTGCGTGCACTGCGAGAACGCGCCGTGCGAGCAGGTGTGCCCGGTGGCGGCCACCGTCCATGATTTGGACGGCTTGAACAACATGGTCTACAACCGTTGCATCGGTACGCGCTACTGCAGTAACAACTGCCCGTACAAGGTGCGTCGATTCAACTTCTTTGATTACAACCGCCGCGATCCGGTGCGCGAGGGCGGCATCTTGATGACCAAGCCTGAGTACTACCTCAAGGATGGTCCGGCTGATATGACCAAGATGCAGTTCAACCCGGAAGTCACCGTGCGCATGCGCGGCGTGATGGAGAAGTGCTCGTTCTGCACGCAGCGCATCCAGCAGGCGAAGATTTCCTCGAAGAACAAGTGGGTCCGCGCGGGTGGCATCGATTCAGGCAGCACGGCGAGTTCCATCGCCGACGGCACGGTGCAGACCGCTTGCCAGCAGGCGTGCCCAACCGGCGCGATCGTGTTTGGTGACCTGAATGTTGCCGGAAGCGACGTCCTGCAACTGCAGCGCTCCAAGCGCAGTTATGACTTGCTTGGCGAACTCAACACCAAGCCGCGTCTCAAGTATTTGGCTCGCGTTGACAATCCGTCCATCGACCACAGTGGTCATGATCACGGACACGATCACGATCACGGTCACGACCACGCCGGTCACGCTGCCGCACCCGCTGTCACTGCTCCTCAGGGAGGCAAGGCATGAGCACCATTCAAGCCCACGACATCGATAACACCGGGGATGTCCCAGGCAAGCGCACCGCGCTTGTTCTTGGGCACACCGATTTCCACCAAGTCACCAACACGATCTGCCGCCCCAATGAGACGCGCAAGCCTCCAATGGCGTGGTACATCATGTTTGGCATCAGCATGCTGCTGGTGATGAACCTTGGATTCGTCGTCCACTATCTGATCTTCACCGGCGTCGGTGTCTGGGGTCTCAACAACCCGGTGATGTGGGCCTTCGACATCACCAACTTCGTGTTCTGGGTTGGTATCGGTCACGCAGGAACGCTGATCAGCGCCATCCTGTTCTTGTTCCGACAGAAGTGGCGCACCGGCATCAACCGATTTGCAGAGGCGATGACCATCTTCGCGGTGATCTGCGCCGGTCTCTTCCCCGGCATTCACGTGGGTCGCGTGTGGTTGGCGTACTGGCTCTTCCCAATCCCAAACCAGATGGATATGTGGCCGCAGTTCCGCAGTCCGCTCCTGTGGGACGTGTTTGCAGTGAGTACCTACTTCACGGTTTCGCTGCTCTTCTGGTACGTCGGTCTGGTGCCGGACTTGGCCACCATGCGCGATCGCGCCAAGGGCAAGGTTCAACAGATGGCGTACGGTTTGTTCTCGCTCGGATGGCGTGGCTCCAATCGCCATTGGCACCGTTATGAGCGCGCGTACTTGCTGCTGGCAGCGCTCTCCACTCCGCTGGTGCTTTCGGTGCACAGCGTGGTGTCCTTTGACTTTGCCACCAGTCAGCTTCCGGGCTGGCACACCACCATCTTCCCGCCGTACTTTGTTGCCGGCGCCATCTTCAGTGGCTTTGCCATGGTGGTGACCTTGGCGGTGCCGGCGCGTGAGTTGTTCGGACTGAAGAACTTGATCACGCTCCGCCACTTGGACAACATGAACAAGGTCATCTTGGTGACTGGATGCATGGTTGGCTATGCGTACGGGATGGAATTCTTCATCGCCTGGTACTCCGGGGCGCTGTACGAAAAGTTTGCATTCATGAACCGCGCCTTCGGTCAGTACTCGTGGGCGTATTGGATCATGGTGAGTTGCAACGTCATCACTCCGCAGCTCTTCTGGTTCAAGAAGGTTCGCACCAGCATTCCGCTGATGTTCATCCTCAGCCTCTTCGTCAACGTGGGCATGTGGTTTGAGCGCTTCGTGATCATCGTCACCAGCCTCGCCAATGACTTCTTGCCTTCCAGTTGGGATCGATTCGTTCCTACCTGGGTTGACATCGGCACCATGTTGGGGGCATTCGGCCTCTTTGGTGTGCTGTTCCTACTGTTCTGCCGCTTCTTGCCGATGATCGCCATCGCTGAAGTAAAGGGCGTTATGCCGCAGGCCGACCCACATTGGGAAGGCTGGCATCAATCACACGGAGCGGGCTCGAACCCTGCCGCCGCGCACTCCGCTCATGGAGACCCCTCGTGACCACATTAACTACACAGACAAGCGCACCATCCAGCACCGTCGCACCAGCGCGTTTGTACGGATTGGTTGCGGAGTTTGAGAACCCTGCGCAGATTGTTGCCGCAGCAGAGAAGATCCGCGACAAGGGCTACCGCTACTGGGATTGCCACACACCGTTCCCGGTGCACGGATTGGACAAGGCGATGGGCATTCAGCGCACCATCTTGCCGGTCCTGGTGTTTGTTGCGGGTGCGGCTGGGTGCACCACTGGTTTGGCGCTTCAGCTCTTCACCAACTCGTTCAATTTCACCATCTGGGCGTTGGTGTGGGTGACCGGCTACCCGTTTCTGATCAGTGGTAAGCCCGCGCTCAGCATTCCGGCATTTGTGCCGGTGATGTTTGAACTCACCATTCTGTTCTCCGCGCTCAGTTGCGTGGGCCTGATGTTCTTGATGAACGGGCTACCAAAGCTGCACAACCCGCTGTTCACTTGCGACCGTTTCCGTCGCGCATCGGATGACCGATTCTTTATCTCGATCGAGGCGCGCGACCCGCGTTTCTATCGCAGTAAGACCGAGGCCGATCTCAAGTCATGCGGCGCAGCCGCTGTCGAAGCCGTGGTGGAGGACTGACATGCCAAAGATTCCCCGCATCATCATCTACGTCCTCATGATTGGTGGCTGCTTCGCGCTGATCCCGCCGCTGGTGTTCGCACGTATGCGTGCTGCGCCGAGCCCAAATGCTCCAATCCATATTTTCTGGGACATGGACCTGCAACCGAAGTACAAGACCCAGGCGCCAAATCCGCTCTTTGCTGACCAGCGCGCCATGCGCCCACTGGTACAGGGTGCGGTGGCTCGCGGCGAGTCGTACGTCGATACCCACCTCTACGAAGGTGTTGTGAATGGTCAATGGGCCACCACGTTGCCAACGTCGATTTCGCTTGATGAGACGACCCTCAACCGCGGTCAGCAGCGCTTCAATATCTACTGCTCTGCGTGCCACGGTTATGCGGGCTTCGGCGATGGCGCTGTCAATCAGCGTGCCATGGAACTGGTTGCCAATGCCAACGGGCCAGTGAACGGTACGCAGTGGGTTGCCGCCAAGAGCTTGCACGACGACACCACACGCAATCAGTCCATGGGTCAGCTCTTCAACACGGTCACCCACGGCATTCGCAACATGGCCGGTTACGGCTCGCAGATCAGTGTGCCTGATCGATGGGCGATCGTTGCATATGTGAAGGCGCTGCAGTTCAGCCAAGACGCAGGATCGGCTGGCGCGAAAGTCGCTGGCGCATCCAACTGAGTACGGAATCACTGGAAAGAACCAAAGATATGGCCCACGACCACTCGAATACTCCCGATCTCTCCGCCGGCAATTTGACCGGATCTGGCTTAGGTGCGCACGCGCGCAACCTTGGTCTAGCCGCGGCATTGCTGATCGGCATCGGCGCATGGACCGGCTACCGCTCTGGCGACACCCAGCAATTTGCACGTGCCTATGTAGTGGCCATGATGTTTGTGCTGGCGATATGCCTTGGCGCGCTGTTCTTTGTCATCGTTCAGCACCTCACGCGCGCTGGCTGGAGTGTGGTGGTGCGCCGCCCCGCGGAGGCACTGATGCAGAACCTGCGCTGGATGTGGATTCTGTTCCTACCGATCGTGTGGATGGGTTGGACGGGTCGACTCTTTGAACTGTTCCCGTGGGCTGACCTGGCGGAGATGGCAAAAGTCTCTCCCGCCGATGCAGCATTGGTTGGCAACAAGGCTGGGTTCTTGAATCAGAAGTTCTTCTTCATTCGCGCGGCGATGTACTTTGTGATCTGGGGCGGCATTTCCCATTACCTGTGGTCTTCGAGTTTGCGCCAAGACCGCACTGGCGATCCGGCGATCACCGCCGCTAATCGGAAGTGGTCCGGACCAGCAATGATCTTGTTTGGATTCTCGATCACCTTTGCCGCGGTTGATTGGATGATGAGTCTCTCCCCAGTCTGGTTTAGCACCATGTTTGGTGTGTATTTCTTTGCCGTGTGCGCCACCTGCGGGTTCAGCGCGATGACCCTTCTGTGCTTGCGTTTGCAGCGCGACGGTCAGTTGAAGGGCATCATTACTCCTGAGCACTATCAAGACCTTGGCAAGTTGCTCTTTGCATTTGGCATGGTCTTCTGGGCGTACATCGCGTTCAGTCAATTCATGCTGATCTGGTACGGCAACCTGCCGGAAGAGACGGCGTGGTACCTGTCACGTCAAGTGGGCGGCTGGCTATGGCTGAGCTGGGCACTGCTCTTTGGGCACTTCCTGATTCCGTTCGTGTTGCTGATTTCGCGCTGGCCCAAGCGCTGGCCAACCACGCTCGCCATCGGCTGCGTGTGGATGTTGGTCTTTGGCTTCATCGATTTGGTCTATCTGATTGTGCCGCATGTCCCACATGATGTTGGCGACTTTGCCCGTTACTCAGAGTTTGCTGCTGCGCATGCCAGCGATTCACCGCACCTGCTCGACCCAACCCTTCTTGGACTGACGCTGGGCATGTTCTGCCTAGTGCTTTCCATGACTATGCGTTCACTCATGGGCAAGTCACTGCTTGCATCGCGCGATCCTTCGCTCGGCGAGAGCCTTGCCTTCCAGAACATGTGATCAACTGACGGAACACACTCATGTCCACTGCATCACAAAACAACGAATTTGAAACATCCACTGGCGTCCTCTGGGACGATCCGGAGGCAGGGCAGACCTGGTTGGTCTCTCTGATTGGCATCATCATCTTGACGGCCGTTGTCATTGCGCTCAGCGTGATGTACTTCCAGACGGAACAGACCGAGGTGGACCTCAAGGTCATTGAGCCGCAGTATCTCGCACTCGAAGACTTGAAGCTGAAGCAGATGGAACTGCTGGGCTCCTCGGGTGCCTACTCCCTGGACATTGCCGGCAAGCCGGTTGAACGCCAGCGGATTCCCGTGGCGCAGGCCATCAAGTTGGTTTCCCAGAATGCCGCCCTGACCGTGCCGCCGGCATCGGCGAGTAAGCCCCGTGCTGCTGCGTCAGCGCCTGCCGCGCCTGCCACGGCTGCTCCGGCGCCGAAGCCGGCTGCTGTTGCAGTTCCGGTTATCGCCCCAGCGGATCCTGCCCCCGCTCAGAAGTAATTGCTGCCTACTGTTAGAGACTATGACGTTGACTCGAACCATCCTCGCCGCACTCACCGCACTCGCCGCCACCGCGTCGATGACGGCGCAGGTGTCGGTTGGTGGCGGTTATGAGGAGCCAGCGCCAACGGTGGATGCGATTCCAGAACTCGCTGGTGTGACCATCATCGACAAGTTGGATTCGCAACTGCCGCTTGATGCAACCTTCCGTGACGATCACGGCAAACTGGTGACCCTCCGCGATGTCCTTCCAAAGGATCGTCCAACCATCTTGCAAATTGGGTACATGAAGTGCCCCATGCTGTGCAGCTTGGTGATGAACGCGCTGCTGCGCGGCATTCAGGACATGGATTGGACTGTTGGAAAGCAGTACGACATCATCTCGTTGTCTGTAAATCCCAAGGAAGGCCCAGAGTTGGCCGCCGGCAAGAAGGCTGGCTATGTGGCTGAGTACGGCCGCGCGCAGACCGCTGCTGGCTGGCACTTCCTGACGGGTGAAGAGCCAGCAATTCATGCACTGACTGAAGCAGTTGGATTTGAATATCGCATGCAGCCCGACGGCGAATATTCGCACGCTGCCGCCGTGTTCATCATCACTCCGGATGGCCGCCTGAGCCGCGTTCTGTACGGCGTGAAGTACGAACAGGCCACTGTGCGTATGGCGCTCTTAGAGGCTTCGCAAGGCAAGATTGGCACTACGCTCGACCGCATCATTCTTTGGTGCCACATCTATGACGCACAAGCAGGCGGCTATGTCGTCCTAGCGATGCGCGTCATGCAAGTTGGTGGCGCTGTCACGCTGCTGCTACTGGGCGGTGGACTTGGCTGGTTCTGGTGGCAAGAGTCGCAGGCGCGCCGATTGGCACCACCGAGCAACGCACAACCCGGAGTCGCGCACCTCTAACGCGCTCTACGCACGATTACCCGATAGAGACGAACACTATGTCCATGACCCATCAGATCCTCGCTCACACCGCCTCGCAGGTTTCCGCGCTTGCGGCTTTCGCGCAGACAGGCGCCGCGGAGCCAACCGCCCCGACCTTCTGGATGCCCGTTGGTGCATCCACCATCTCGCAGGGCGTTGATCACACCTTGGATGTGATCAATTGGATTTGCTACGTGTTCTTTGCACTGGTGGTCGGACTGACGGTGTGGTTTGTGGTTAAGTATCGCCACCGCACTGGCGATAAGTTTCGTACCGATTACCCCACTCATAACACGCCGTTGGAGATCACTTGGTCGGTTATTCCAACCATCATTGTGATCGGCATCTTTGTGGTTGGTTTCCGCAGTTACCTGGACATCTATACCGCGCCAAAGAATGCGTTTGACATCAAGGTCACCGCACAGAAGTGGGCATGGAGTTTCCAGTACCCCAATGGCGCAGTCAGTGACGACCTGTACATCCCAGCGGGTCGCCCCGTGCGGTTGGTACTGCGCTCGAGCGATGTGCTGCACTCCCTGTACATCCCGGACTTCCGCGT
Organism: Phycisphaera mikurensis NBRC 102666; assembly: GCA_945890745.1. Lineage (GTDB taxonomy): Bacteria > Planctomycetota > Phycisphaerae > Phycisphaerales > SM1A02 > UBA966. Next base: position 1,520 of record CAMDCW010000097.1, on the reverse strand, counting down.
GAAGCGCGACATCGTTCCGGGTCGCTACACCTACGCGTGGTTCCAGTGCGACTTCCCGACGGGCCAGCCCGGCAAGACGCCCCGCGATCCAAATGCGAAGGTCGTCTCCGGACCAGAGGATGACGCGCAAGCACACCGCTTGTTCTGCACCGAATACTGTGGCACCGGTCACTCCAAGATGAATCGCTATGTCTATGTTCTTGACGAAGCTTCCTTTGGCCAGTGGATGACCGATCAGAGCCAGTGGATGGACAAGATTCCGGAAGAAGAGCTGTATTTCAAGGCCGGTCCGAAGATCTTTGCCCGCTGCCAGCAGTGTCACTCGCTTGATGGCACCGTCGGCATTGGGCCATCGTGGAAGGGCATTATTGAGCGCGTCAAGGCGTATCCAATTGTTGGCGATGGCAAGGAGTACGGGACTTGGGAGGACTACATTCGTACGTCGATTTTGGTTCCCGGCAAGTATGTCGTGCCCACCTACGGCAATGTCATGCCGTCCTTCAAAGGCCAGTTGAACGACAAGGCCATTGATGCAGTGCTGGGCTACATGCAGCAACTCGAAAAGTTCGATACAAAGACTGGCAAGCTCAAAGCCGAATTTGACCCCGCAACCGGCATGAAGAAGTGACGCGCCCAACAGCGCCCTTACTCAACTAGCACAGGAAGTTCTAACCATGACCACCATTCAACTCCCATCACCCGGCGCTCTCCCCGACACGATCGAGGGGCGCCCCGCGAGCGACAATTACCTGACGCACACACGCGGGATCCTGTCTTGGATCTTCACACTTGACCACAAACGCATCGGTGTGATGTACATGTGGTCGGTGCTCGGCGCGTTCCTGCTCGGCGGAACATTCGCGCTACTCCTTCGCACGGAGTTGCTCACCCCGGGTCCAACAATCACCGACAGCGCAGACACCTACAACCAATGGTTCACCCTGCACGGCGCCATCATGGTGTTCTTGGTGATCATTCCAAGTATCCCGGCAGCGCTCGGCAACATCATCCTGCCCATCATGCTTGGTGCCAAGGATGTTGCCTTCCCGCGCCTGAACCTATTTAGTTACTACCTGTGGGTCACTGGTGCGGTTCTCTGCGTGGTCTCGCTGGCCATGGGTGGCTTTGATACTGGTTGGACTTTCTATACTCCGTACTCCACCACCACCACTGCCGGTGGCGTGATCCCGGTGCTGACCGCGGCATTCGTGCTCGGTTTCAGTTCCATCTTTACTGGTCTGAACTTCATCGTCACGGTTCACAAACTGCGCCCCCCAGGAATGACCTGGTTCCGTATGCCGCTGTTTCTGTGGGCGATTTATGCAACCGCCATCATTCAGGTGCTCGCCACTCCGGTGCTGGGCATCACCCTGTTGCTCCTCATTGTTGAGCGCACGGTGAACATCGGAATCTTCAACCCATCCATGGGTGGCGATCCGGTCCTGTACCAGCACTTCTTCTGGTTCTACAGCCATCCCGCCGTGTACATCATGATTCTGCCCGCCATGGGAATCATCAGC
>CAMDCW010000096.1 GCA_945890745.1 Phycisphaera mikurensis NBRC 102666 | reverse complement strand
GTGATTGCATTTACCGAAGGTGCGTCGGTTCTCGTCGTCGGACAGTTCCGGGCAATGCAGCCGGTGCGCGGCGCTAAATTCAAACTGTTCGGTCATGATGGCGTGATCGCGCATGGCGGTGCTCCAGATGTAGTTGACGAACGGGCCGGGGGACCATTGAATGGTGGAAAGCGGAATTGCTTGTGGGAAATTCCGCTGTAGCACGTCCCCCATTTGGGTCACCGCATCAGCGGGATGAATGGGATGGGCACTACAAAAGAATGACTCCAGCAGCGGCGCAAGGTGGGCTCTCACCAGCGCATCAATCTCCTGGATGCCGATCAGATACCCCGTGCGGGCATCGGGAACGCCTATGCACTCCACGATCACCTCATGATGCGCCGTGAATCCATCGGATGGCGGTATCCCCGCGAATCCGTTCCGATGCGGCTCCTTTGGAGAAATCTTCCTCTGCATCCCGGCCGCTGACGCGGGGATGCCGATTCGAACGGTGCGCCGCAGGGCGATGGATTTGCATAAAAGTTTCTTCATAATCGATCGCAATTGGTGAGACAAGCATGAGCATAGGTGTAGTTCATCTCTATACTTCAGCATCTTAGTGAGCCCCCGGAAGGGCTCGGCGTGAGCTTGTCTCCGCCGGGCCTTTTTAATTTTTCGGCTTCATTCCTGCCATTTCACTTGCTAACCGAGACCGCTCTGCGCCGATGAGTGAAGTGCGATGCATGCACCCGTCCGGGTTCAACTCACCACGTCAATACCGCGCGTCGCTCGGCGGACGAGCAGGCCCTGCGCAGCGACACGCATGACGCGCATGACGCGCATGACGCGCATGGTGGTGCTTTCGGTTGCCGCAAGCACCATTGTTTCGTGCGCGGGCCCTGCCAAGAGCGGGGGGTTGCCAACTCCCCAGGAGCACCCATCGGTCGCCGTCACTGTGCCGCTGCCCAACATTCAACTAGCACCTGGCATCGTGGTCGATCGCACCGCTGGTGAGGTCCGCGTGGAAGCAGAAGTCGCTGCTGATCGAGGCTGGCTTGAACAGGCCGTTTGCAAGGCAGGGACGCGGGAACACGAATCACTGCTAGCGGTGATCGTGGCACCCAGCAGCATTCATGCCGCGCTCCTCTTGATTGGACTGGAACCCGGCGCGCCAGGCCAGTGGCGTGCCGCCCCTGATGGATCGGGCGCGGTGCAACGCATCTCGCCCAGCGGATCGCCGTTGGAACTGTGGGTGCGCACCAGTGCTGGGGACATGCCGCTCTCATCGTGGATTCATGACCCCGTTCATGGACATTCGTTCCCCGTTCAGCCATGGGTATTCGCTGGTTCACGCGTACGATCAAATACCAAGAGTATGGGACCCGGCGAGCACTACGTGGCAGATCGAACCGGCAGCGTCGTGGGCATCGTGACCTTTGGCGACGAGACGATCGCGTGCACATCCGTCCTGTCCGATCAGGCCGAACTTGACGCGCCCGAGTGGCAGGCAAATTCGGAACGAATGCCCGAGCCCGGAACGCGCGTAGAACTACTGATTCGCCGCACGGGTTATGTTGCGCCCGCAACTCCAGCTATCCCCGCAGGGCGCGCGCCATGAGATTCCTTGGAATCGATCCTGGATTGCGCATCACCGGCTACGCGTGCGTGGAACTTCGACCGGGTGCCGCCGAGCCAGCGCTGGTGGAAGCGGGCGTGGTGCGACTGAATGCCAAGGACTCCATTTCCGCGCGGCTTCGAGCATTGCATGAAGAACTTGGCGCGCTGATCGATGAACTTGGCCCGGCGCGCATGGCGGTTGAAGAGGTCTTTGTTCATAGCGCGCACGTCAGCACGGCGGTGGTGATGGGGCACGGCCGCGGGGTGGTGCTGCTTGCCGCCGCTCTGCGCGATCTGCCGATTGACGAGTTTGCCCCCGCTGAAATTAAGAAGGCGCTCACCGGACGTGGGCAAGCAAGCAAAGAACAGATGCAGCGCGCCGTCATGCAGCAGTTCTCGCTGCGCACACTCCCGGAACCACCGGACGTTGCCGATGCCATTGCGATTGCCGCATGTGCCGCGCGTCGATTCACCGGCGCGCGACTAGGCTCCACCGCGCAATGACTGCCTCCGTACCCATGTTCCTGATTTCTCGGCGCTTGATGAGCGATCAACTCACGCCGGTATTGGCATATCGGCGGCTGGTGTCCGCTGACGATCGCGCCGCGCCGAGTTTCCTCTTTGAGAGCGTGGAGAACGGTTCATCGGTCGGTCGCTGGTCCATGTTGGGTGCGCAGCCCATGTTGGAAGTGCTGGCGCGCGCCAACGCGGTGACTGTGCGTGATCGACGGCGTGGGACGGAAGAGCAGAGCACGGCAATCAATCCGCTTGAAACCGTGCGTCTTCTGGGTGCGCGGTTCACGCCGCATCCGATTGATGCCATGCCCGACGCATTCCACGGTGGCTGGGTGGGCTTCTGTGCGTTTGATGCTGTTCGCTGGCTGGAGCCCGGCAAGCTTCCATTTACCGCTTCGCCGCGCGATGATCGACAACTTCCGGATATGCATTTCGGGATGTACAGAGAAGTAGCTGTCTTTGATCATGTTGCCAAGGTGGTGCACGCCGTGATTTCCGTTCCGGCTGATGAGCACGCCGATGAGGCAAGTGCACTGAAACACGGTCGCGCAGCGCTTGACGCATTCTGCGCGCGACTACTTGCTGGCGCACCGCCATTGGCGCCGGGCGCTGTAGACCTTGATATTGCCGCACGGCCGGTGCCCGGCGAACGCGCTTCGATGTCGCGCGCGGAGTTTGAGAACGCGGTACTCCGCGCGCAGGATTACATCCGAGCGGGCGATGCATTTCAGGTGGTGCTCAGCCGGCGTCAAGACCGCAGTACGCCTGCCGATCCGTTTGATATTTATCGCGCGCTGCGAGTAGTGAACCCCAGTCCGTACCAGATCTACTTGCAGGCGGAAGGGTGCATCTTGGTCGCTTCGAGCCCGGAGATCCTCTGCCGTGTTCGTGGACGAACCGTTGTCAATCGACCGCTGGCGGGGACTCGACGCCGGGGTGGTACGGAGGCGGAGGATCGTGCGCTGGAAATTGAATTGCTCGCGGACGAAAAGGAACGCGCCGAGCATGTCATGCTCGTTGATCTTGGGCGCAATGATGTCGGCCGCGTGTGTCGGCAGGGCACCGTGAGCGTTGATCGTTGCATGGAAGTGGAGCGCTACAGTCATGTGATGCACATCAGTTCAACCGTGACTGGCGAACTGAGTCCCGGGCTCGATTGTTGGGACGCGCTGCGTGCCACGTTGCCCGTTGGAACGGTGAGCGGTGCGCCGAAGGTTCGCGCTATTCAGATCATTGATGAACTCGAACCAGTGCGTCGTGGACCGTATTCGGGCGGCATTGGTGCAGTTGGATGGGACGGCGATATGGACATCGCTTTGGCTCTGCGCACCATGGTGATTCCGACTGCCGGGCATACCGAAGGCGCACCATGGGATGTGCACTTGCAAGCCGGTGCCGGCGTGGTGTTGGACTCAGTTCCAGCCGCTGAATTTGAGGAGACGATCGCCAAGTGTGCCGGTCTTGGTCGCGCGATCGATCTTGCAGAGCGTGCGTTCGGCGGTACGTGAGCACGCGGCACCGCGCGTCATGCAGCACGGCTCGTCGTAAAGCAAATTTTGTGATGCAGCCCTGTGCGTCAAACAGTACCGCTAATCAAGCGGAATGGGCGAATCATCATCACTCGCCCGTTGCGCGGCCCGTTGCGCGGCTTGCTGCGCGGCGCGATTCGCTGCCGCACGTCGAGGGTCTGGCTCTGGGTCCGCGTCAGCGCCAGCGCTGGGGCTGTCGCTCGGTGCTGACAACTTGCGCTTTATCGGTGGTGCTGCCAGAGCGTCGCCCGCCGACGATCCTTGATATGCAAGCAGGCCACTGGCAGCGCCCCATGCTGCTGCTCCAACCAGGCGGAGCAAGATGACAATCGCGGTTGGGGCGTTGGCGGCGCTGACAATTTCCGCAAACATCACTACACCCACCGCCGCGAAGGTCACAGGCAGCAGGTACTTCGGGCGCGTGACCTCAAGTGCGAGACGTCCAATGACGCCATCAATCAGTATCGACCCGGTGATCAGTCCGAGCGCCATCGCGCCGAACCAGAGTCCCCCCACGGACAGGCGAATGACGCCGTCAATCGTTGGGCCAACCGCGGAGGCAAGTCCGAAGTTCAGGAAGATCAGCGCGATCACGCCGCTCCCCAATTCAACAAACAGCAGGGTTTGGGCGCGCTTGAAGTCTTGTGCCCCGGCACTCACCACCTTGGAAGGAAGTGACTTCTCCGCATTTCGCAAGGCGATCAGGCGTTGCACGCTGCCGACCAGTGCCATGAGGGCCAGTGGCGGGCCCACGCACGAAACCATAAAGAGGCCGAGCGGCGCGCCAAACAGGAATGCCTTGGAGTACGAGCGCAGCGATTCGGCCGCCGCTTCGCGCCGACTTTCCTCAACAGCCACTCCTTCGAGCGTGTCCCGAACGGGAAGTCCGCATTCTGGGCAGTTGGACCCCTGGTCGGTTCCGCGCAGGTTGTAGCCACACCCTTGGCAGGGCAAATCGCTCGCCACGCCAGCATTGGCAGGGCGCTTCAAGCGATGGGTGGGATCGGGGGGACTAGAAATTGGAAGTTCTCAGGAAATCGAAAGGGATTTTCAATGTGAACAGCGCGTACTGTGGCGAAGTATAAGACGCAGCCCCCATGTTCATCGGAGACCTATTCATGCCCCGTCCAATTGCTAGCCCATCACGCCGCAGTTCCGCCATTGCGGCAGTTGCGGCATGTTGCATGGGTGCGTCCTCGTTCGCAAGCCTGATGCAGGGAGCGCAAGCCCCTGCCCGTCCCGTGGTGCCCGCCGCGGTTCCGCCCTCCGCGCCTGCTGCACCCGCCGCGCCGGCGACATCCGCCGAGCCGTGGAGTGAGCAACTGTGGAACGCCGCTCGGACCGGGAATCGTCAGCAAGTTGACCTGCTCTTAGAAAACGTTCCTGCCGATGCCACCAGTGATGCCGCCAAGCGCCTGCGCGAATCGGTGACGCGTCGCGATGAGCATGTTGCTACGACGGCGAAGAAGGTGGCCGAGCAGCGCATTGAAAAAGCCAAGGAGATGTCCGATGCGGTTGCTGCTGGCAAGGCCACCAAGGCGCTCATTGGAGCCGCGTATCTGAAGTTCCTATCAGCTGACTGGAAAGTGGACCTGGCATCGCCGGGCGTCAAGGCGGCGATCGCACTCGCCGACACCACGATCGCCAAAGCGCGCGCCGATGGCGACTGGCTCTACGCAGAGGAGCTTCTCAATCGCGTTCGTTCGCTCTATGAAGGTTCAACGCAGAAGGAAGAATTTCAGAAGTACGACGACGCACTTGAAACCGACGTGAGTCGGCGCGTCATGTTGGTGCTGGAGTATGCGCCGCACGCCTGGTACGACCTGCGCAAGAAGCAATACGAACGCCTCGATGAGAAGGACCGCAAGGAACCATTTGCTCCCTTCAACGAGAAGGGTGATGCTGACTGGAAGCAGACAATCGAAGGTATCAATGAGCGAATCCTTGCGGAGGCGCTGACGCAGATCGCAGCACAACACCTTGAGAATGTCGGTTGGAAGCCGCTCATTGAAGGTGGACTTTCCATGGTGCATCAGTTGTCCACCACGCCAGCGCTCAAGGAGAGATTCCCATCGCTGGGTGATGCAACGCTGGCCGGTGCGTTCGGCCAGGCAGTGACCGACCAGTCGACGGCAGTTGCAGCCATGCGCGCTGAAGAAGTAGACGCCAAGACCTTCAACAAGGTGTTCGCGGCATTGCGAGCAGCCAACGATGCCACTGTGAAACTGCCAGTGGAAGTGATTGTCCGTGAGTTTGGTAACGGCACCATGGCAACCATGACCCACGACTTTGAGGATCCCTACACGGAGATCGTCTGGCCGGACCGCATGCGTCGCTTCAGTCAGGCAATCAAGGGAAACTTTGTGGGCGTGGGCATTCTCATTCGCCACAATGAGAAGCGTGAAATCGTGATCATCAATCCACTTGATGGCAGTCCGTCCAAGCGCGCTGGCATCAAGCCGCAGGACAAGATCACCTCGGTGAATGGCATGAACACCGCGGATTGGCCGCTTGACAAGGCGGTTGACACCATCACCGGACCTGCAGGTACTCCCGTCACTCTGGGCATCACCCGCGAGGGCGAGGCAAAGCCGATTGAGTATCCGTTGACTCGCGAACGCATCAAGATGTATTCAGTGCAAGGCTGGAAGAAGACCGGTTACAACGACCGCTTTGAGCCGCAGTGGGACTGGTACGTCGATCAGGAAGACGGAATTGGCTACATCCGCTTGACTGGCTTCAATGAGGACACATTCACAGACTTCCTGAAATCAATGCGCGAGATGTCCATGCAGCGTGACATCAACGGCTTGATCTTGGATCTGCGCGGTAACCCTGGCGGACTTCTGCAAAGTGCGGTCTCGTTCGTCAATGCGTTCTTGCGCACCGGACGAATTGTCAGTGTTGAGGATCGCAACGGTCAGGAGTTGTACGCATTCACGGCGCAGCGTCAGCGCGCACCGCTTGCTGATGTGCCAACCGTCGTGCTCATCAATGAGGGCAGTGCCAGCGCCAGCGAAATTGTCTCCGGTGCGCTGGAAGCACATGACACGGCAGTGGTGATCGGCGAACGCAGCTTTGGCAAGGGCAGCGTGCAGGAAGTACATGACATTGATGGCCGTGGCGCCGAAGCCAAGGCGAATGTGAAGTACACGGTTCAGCACTACCTGTTGCCGGCGAAGCCGGGCGAGACCAAGGGTCGTCTCGTTCATAAGCAGCCTGGATCGGATGACTGGGGAGTCATGCCCGACTACGTAGTGAAGTTGTCGCCTGACCAGATTGAGGAGATCAACAAGATTCGCGCTTCTGCCGACGATGTTCCGGAAGAGGCTGCTGATGGCATGGTTGAGGTTCCTGGATCTGCCAAGGCGCCCGGCGATGAGCCTCCTGCCAACGGTACGGCGGTCGACAAGAAGGCGAAGGAGCCGCGCGACCCAGCTGAATTGGTGATGAAGGGAATCGATCCGCAGGTCGAGATGGCAGTCCTGTTGCTGAAGGGTCGGGCGCTCGGGCAGGCAGAGAAGGCCTCGTCCGCCGCTCCGCCGACTGCACCTGCGCAGCGCCCGGCGGCGCCGGAGGCAGCTGGCAAGGCCCGTTCATGATTTATTGAATTCGGCTTGGATTCTCGACAACATGTGAAGAAAGCACACGCGCGGTTTCGGCATTGCCGGACCCGCGCGTGCCTTCTATACTTATGGGTCTGTTTGCGCCGCAGCCGCGTTGACGTTCGTCGCCCGGCGCCTGTTTCCAGTTTGCACTGACTCCACCTATGACAAGTCTCTCTCATCCAACCGCTGGCGGAACTTCCGCACCGGCGTCACCGCACTCGGTTGTCCATACCAAGGTGTACGGCGACGCCGAACATCTGCAGGTTCCGGCCGCCGCCACTCATGTCTCTTCCGAGCAGATGCTGGACTGGTTCAAGCAGATGCTTCTGATCCGCGAATTTGAACTGCGCTGCATGCAGGCATATCAGGAGAAGAAGATCGGTGGTTTCTGCCACGTCTACATCGGTCAAGAGGCCGTAGCTGTTGGTTGCACCGCTGCAGTCCAGCACAAGGATCCGATCGTCACTGCGTACCGCGATCACGGTCACGCCTTGGCGCGTGGGATGGATCCAAAGCATTGCATGGCGGAGATGTTCGGCCGCATTGGTGGCTGCGCCAAGGGCAAGGGCGGCTCGATGCACATGTTTGACCGCGACAACAATCTCTATGGTGGCCACGGCATCGTCGGTGCGCAGACGCCGCTTGGCGCCGGGCTCGCTTTCGGCTGCAAGTACATGGACGAGGTGATTGATGGCAAGCCGAATTCGCGCGTTTCCTTGTGCTTCCTTGGCGATGGCGCACTGAATCAGGGCGCGTTCCACGAGGCGATGAATTTGGCTGGATTGTTCGACATTCCCGTCATTTACGTGGTTGAGAACAATGGTTACTCCATGGGTACCGCCATTGCGCGTGGCACCACCATGGCGCATTCGTTGATCACCAAAGCCGCGGGTTACGGAATTGATGGCTACGTTGTTGACGGCATGGATGTTGTTGGCGTGTATGCCGACATGAAGCGCATTGCGGACAAGTGCCGCGCGACCAGCCGTCCGGCCTTCGTTGACATGCGTACCTACCGCTACAAGGGTCACTCCATGAGCGATCCGCGCAAGTACCGCACCAAGGAAGAGGAAGAGGTCTTTGAGACCCACGACCCAATTGGTCGTCTGGAAGCGCGTCTCAAGACCGCTGGACTGCTGACAGACGACAGTCTGAAGGCCATGCAGAAGGCCGTGCGCGACACCGTGCGCGACGCTATTACCTGGAGCGATGAGAGCCCAATTCCGCCGATGGCGGAGCTCTATCACGACGTCTTTGTAGAGCCATGGGGTCCGTACACCGGCAGCAGTCAGCCCGCGATGAACGGTGGAACGGCAAATCCGCCATCCATGCGCACGATTGATACCAAGGAGGAGTTGTCATGAGTGCAGTGCGTGAAATTGAATACCGTGATGCCCTTCGCGAAGCAATGAGCGAGGAAATGCGCCGCGACAAGCGCGTCTTCCTGTTGGGTGAAGAAGTTGCCGAATACAACGGCGCATACAAGATCAGCCGTGGCATGCTCGAGGAATTCGGCGCGCGCCGCGTGATTGACACGCCTATTTCTGAGAGTGGATTTGCTGGTCTGGCCATCGGCGCCGCCATGATGGGTCTCAAGCCAGTGGTGGAGTTCATGAGTTGGTCATTCAGCTTGGTTGCTGCTGACCCGATCTTGAACAATGCTCCGAAGATGTTGTACATGTCCGGCGGCCAGTTCGGCTGCCCGGTGGTGTTCCGTGGTAATGACGGCGCGGGCGGTCAGCTCGGCAGCACCCATAGTTGGTGCGTTGAGGGTCTGTTCTCCAACGTCCCCGGCATCAAGATTGCCATCCCTTCCAATCCGTACGACGCGAAGGGTCTTCTCAAGACCGCCATCCGCGGTAGCGATCCGGTGTTCTTCTTGGAGAGCGAGCGCATGCTCGGTAACAAGGGAGAAGTTCCGGAAGAGGAGTACCTCATTCCGTTTGGTCAGGCAAAGGTGATCCGTTCCGGCACCGACTGCACACTGGCAAGCTGGGGTCGCCCCGTGCATTTCTGCATGGAAGCAGCCGAAGAAATGCAGAAGTTGGGCATTTCCTGCGAAGTGATCGATCTGCGCACTGTTCGTCCCTTGGACATTGGAACCGTGGTTCGCAGTGTGAAGAAGACCGGCGCGTGCGTGGTGGTTGACCAGTCCTGGAGCTTTGGTAGCCCCGGTAGTGAACTGGCATCACAGGTGCATCGCCACTGCTTTGACGATCTTGACAACTACGTGCACCGCGTTCATTCCGCGGATGTGCCTACCCCGTATGCCACGAACCTTGAGCAGGAATACTTGCCGAACGCGCGCAAGATTGCTGAAGCTGTTCGTAGTGCCACATACAACCTCTGACCCGCAGCTGCTGAACAGGATTCCCATGCCGATTAATGTGACTATGCCCCGCCTCTCCGACACTATGGAGCAGGGCACCGTCGTCAAGTGGCACGTCAAGGTGGGCGACAAGGTCGCCTCTGGACAAGTGATCGCCGACATTGAAACTGACAAGGCCACTATGGAGCAGGCGGTCTTCGATGAAGGCATCATTGCCAAGTTGGTGTGCCCCGAAGGCAAGCAGGTCAAGGTTGGAGACGTGATTGCGGTTCTCGCCGAGGACGGCGAATCGGTGTCGGATGCTGCGTCAGCGAGCGGTGCGGCGCCGGCGCCGCGTGCAGCGCCGCCCAGCGCAGCGATTGCGTCCAGCGCAGCAATTCCGTCCAGCGCAGTAGCAGCGTCGAGCGCCACTCCCGCGGCGGCGCGGACGATCGTTGCCGACGTTCACGCAACCGACGTCAGTGGCGAAGACCGGATGCGTGTGTCCCCGCTCGCCCGCCGTATGGCCAGCGAGATGGGCCTGGAACTTTCGCAGGTGCAGGGGTCCGGCCCCGGCGGTCGCGTGGTGAAGCGTGATGTGCTCCTTGCGGCTGAGAATCGAAGTGCTGCAGTTCCAGCGACGCGTGGCGCACAGGCAACCGCGAACGAGTTGGTTGCAGCAACCCCGTCGATGATTCCTGCAGCAGCGACCAGCGCCGGTGCACTTGTGCACGGAGCGCAGAGCATCGAAGTACCCGTGTCCAACATGCGCGGCATCATTGCCAAGCGCTTGGTGGAGAGCAAGCAACAGATTCCGCATTACCAGGTGACCATGAAGTTCTCCATGGACGCGGTGCTTGCATTGCGCGGCTCGCTCAATGAGCAGCTCGTTTCGATGGAAGTGAAGCTCAGTGTCAATGATTTCATCGTTCGCGCCTGCGCGCTGGCGATGGCCAAGAACCCCTTCTTTAACGCCAGCTGGGCCGGCGACCGGATCTTGCTGCATCAGCAGGTCAATGTTGGCGTTGCTATTGCGCTTCCGGAAGAGAAGGGCGGCGGACTCGTGGTTGGTGTCGTGAAGGATGCCAATCTCAAGAGTCTGCGGCAGATCTCTGGCGAGATTCGTGCGCTTGGTGAGAAGGCCCGCACCAAGGGCCTTTCCATGGATGAAATGTCTGGAGCAACGTTCACCATTTCCAATCTGGGAATGTTTGGAGTGGACAATTTCACTGCGATCATCAATCCGCCCAACAGCGCCATTCTTGCGTGCGGAGCAGCGCTGGAGCAGCCAGTGGTCCGCAATCACCAACTGGTGGTTGGTTGGGA
>CAMDCW010000095.1 GCA_945890745.1 Phycisphaera mikurensis NBRC 102666 | reverse complement strand
TCACAGACATGTAGAACTGCAAGCCCGGCCGCCATGGCCAGTGCGCCCATATGGAACGTGCTGGAGTGGACGATGGCGCGGTCAAGACTGGAGAACGTCTTGTCCCACACACGCTGGCGCACCATCACCGCGCCCACCGGAACCAGCCCACCTGACAGTGCTTTGGATAGCACCACCATGTCCGGTTCGCACTGTTGATCGTGGTCAATGGCTAAGAATTCACCGGTTCGGCAGATACCAGTCTGCACCTCGTCGGCAACAAAGAGCGCGCCGTACTTGTGACAGAGGCGGCTGGCTTCGCCAAGGTAGCCATCCGGTGCAATGTGCACACCTTTACCTTGCACGGGTTCCACAACGAATGCCGCGACGTCGCCCGCCTGCAGTGCACCCTCAAGGTCCGCCAGGTCGCCAAAGCGCACCATGCGAGTCTCGGGCAGAAATGGCCCGAACCCTTGGCGAAAGCTTTGGCATCCGTTGAGTGAGAGCGCGCCCGTGGTGAGACCATGGAAGCCGCGTTCGGCAAACAGAATTCCTGGGCGTCCGGTGGCAGCGCGGGCAAACTTGATGGCCGCTTCAACGCCTTCGGTACCGCTATTGGTGAAGTACACGCGATCAAGCCCGCGACCGATGCGTTGCGTGAGTTCGCGCGCCAGCATTCCCGCAAGCGGCGGGGCGTCAAATTGCACCATGGATGGCAGGTCCATGTCTAAGCAGTCACTGAGTGCCTGCTTGACGGTGGGGTGGTTGCGACCAACATTGCAAACCGCGTAGCCACCCAAGAAATCCAAATACCTGTGTCCCTGTGCATCCCACAGGTATTGACCTTCGGCACGCACAAAGAATCGATCGAAACCGATGGTTCGCAATACCGAAGCAAAGCGTGGATTGACATGCTCTGCGAATAGCCGATGGCTATCGGGGCGGTGCTCGTCAAGAAGTCGGCGCAGGTCGAAAGTCACGGCAGTTCCGGAATGGTAGTCACTCCGCCCGCTTTGTCGTGGATGACCTGTCGATTATGGATCCTGAGCCTCAGTTTCCGGGGACACTATGTATATGCCCTTTCGTAACGGAACCGTTTCTTACTCGCGATTTGCTGTCTCTGGCGATTTGCCCGATGACGCCAACGAGGGCGCCTTGGCGCTCCTTAGTAAACACGTGGTGAAGCCGCGTGGTCTTTCCGACGAGGGTGTGGCAAGCGGTTGGTGCACGGGCCGACATGTATTCGACTCCGACTTCGCGTGGAAGCACTGTGGGTTTAGTGGAGCCATTCTGTGCGCCATGCGTGTGGATGTGGCCAAGGTTCCGTCAGAGATTCGTCGCGCGTACGTCTCCATGGCTGAGGACGATCGACGCACCAAAGAAGACGAAGCAGCGGGCGGAGGCCTGAGCCGCATTGCGCGGCGCGACGCTCGCGGTGACGCGGAGCGGCGTTGCAAGGAAGAGATCTCGGAAGGTAAGTACCGCCGCATCACCATGGTGCCGGTGCTGTTTGACTTGGTGCACGGCGCGGTGTTGGCGCCCGTTACCAGTGACACATCGTTCAAGGAGTTGCGCGGATTGGTTGAGAGCACCTATGGATGCAAATTGTCGCGCCGCTCTGCGGGCGGTGTTGCTGCAGACATCATGGAAGCGCGCGGTATGACTTCGGACCTTGATGACGCTGCGCCGGATGCATTCACTGCGCCGCCCGCAGAAGTGGTCACGCGTGCCCAAGAGAGTCAGTCGGGTCGTGCCGCCAAGCGACCGGAAGTTCCGTGGGCGCTTGCAGGCGGCGAGCCACGTGACTTCCTTGGCAATGTCTTTCTGCTGTGGTTGTGGTGGAACGCTGAGGCTCGCGAAGGCGTGATCGAAACATCCAAAGTTCCCGTGGCAGTGGTCATCGACAAGGTGGTCGACGTGGAATGCCCGTGGGGCGTGGGCGGCAAGGCGTCGTTGCGCGGACCGCTGCCAACGCAATCACCGGAGGCAACCAAGGCGTTGCAGGCAGGCAAGTGGCCGCGGAAACTGGGTCTGCTCTTAGCGGCCCACGGTCAAGAGTTTGAATGCGTATTGCAGGGCGATCGATTCGCTGTGTCCGGGCTGAAACTGCAAGGAGTGAGCGAAGCCGCCAAGACGCCGCGCCTGGAAACGGAAGAGCGACTCGATCAGATTGGGACGTTCGACGCGGTATTGATGGGGCTCTACGAGCACTTCCTGAGCGAGCGCTTCGGCAAGGGCTGGCCATCACGCCGGCAGCAGATTTCCGAGTGGATCGTCACCCGATCGGCGGCGCGCGTCGCGGTGTGACGCCGGCTGCGCGGCAGAAGTTGGCAATCAGTTGCGCGTCTTTGACGCCGCGTTGCCGTTCAACGCCACTGGACACATCAACACCCCATGGATGTACGGCGGAGATGGCCGCGTGCACGTTCTCCGGCGTGAGTCCGCCTGCTAGTAAGACGCGCTTGGAAAGTCCGGCCATGTGCGCCGCGAGCGCTGCGTGGTCAAAGGGAATGCCACCACCGCCACGTGGTCCGTCGACCACCAACGTGTCGATGGCGTTGCATGCATTCCAACGCTGCAGGGCCTCGGGCGTGTATGCGAACCCCTTCATCACCGTCAAGCCGCGCGCAGCGATGCGTTGGCAGGTCTCTTCTGATTCATTGCCGTGAAGTTGCACCCGACCGCGCCACCACGCCAACACGGAGTCGCCGTTGTCCGGATCTGCCAGAAGAGCCACGGGCTCCACATCGCTTGGCAGGGCGCGCAATATCTCCTCTGCTTCGTCGCGGTTGATACAACGTGGTGAGCCGGTGATGAAGACAAGCCCAACCATCGAAGCGCCCGCATCGGCAGCGGCGCGTGCATCGGCGGCAGTGCGTAGCCCGCAGATCTTCACGGCGGTGCGCCCGTTCACGTGGTCAATTCCGTTCGCAGGGCATCGGCGAGTGGGCGGAGGCGTTCTGGCAGCGCACCGCCAATGGAATCCAATGCACGCTTGGCACGGGATTTATCGGGTGACTTTCGCACATGGATCAACGCAAGCATGAGACGTGTTTCGTCGGCTTCTGGTGCTGCGGGGGCCAATTCAAGGGCGCGTTCATAGGCAATGCATGCCTCTACAAAGTCACCGCGGCCAAACGCGGCGCTGGCATCGTCGCGCGCTCGCTTAGCGGCTCGTTCCAGCGATGCAGCGCTTGGCGGAGCCGCCGGGGTTGCAGTGCCAACTGCACTCTTCGCAACGCGCTCGGCACCGTCTTTACCAGCGGAAGCCCACGGTCCAACCGCGCCGTGCGCGCCAGTCAGCGCGGCACGCATCTCACGCCGGCGCTTCCATTGGCGCAACAGATAGAGGAGGTCCATGTCCGTGCGCTTGATAGCGCCCACGCCGATCAGCAGAAGCGTGGCTGTCATTCCGTACACCGTCCCGGTGATGTGTGCCAGGTACCCGACACCGCCGCGCCCCGCACCCATAGCGCCAAACAAGTCCATCATGAAGTACAGCGCCACCAACAGCATGGCCGGCACTGGAATCACTGAGATCAAGAACAGGACGGAGACGCGCGCACGCGGGAACAGCACGATGAACGCGCCCGTCACCGCCGACACGGCACCGCTTGCACCAATGACCGGCGCGCCACTTTGATAAATCTGCACCAGCCCGGCCGCGATGCCACCCAGCAAGTAGAAGGCCAAGAACCCGCCGTGGCGCATGCGACCTTCCACCGCGCTTCCAAAGGCCCACAAGAAGATCATGTTGCCTGCCAAGTGCCACAGGCTGCCGCTGTCATGGACGAAGAGGTAGGTGACCGGCTGCCACCATTCGAAGGCGGCTCGGCTCAGACCCCAGCGAAAAACAAACGAACCCATCCCGTCGTCGGACCCCCGGATGGCCTGCAACATGACGAGGTACGCCAGTGCATTGGTCAAGATCAGGGCGATCGTCACCACCGGGGTACGGCGTGGGGCTTGGTCGGTGGCAATTGGAATCACGAGTGGGGTAGAGTATGCAATCCACCATGACCGCACTCGCCACAGGAGCCGTACCGATGACCGCCGCCCCCGTATTTGACAAGGGACTTGCCAACACGATCGCCGCAGAGACGCAGGCGTCCTTTATTGATGGCGCCAAGGGCGTCCTGGAGTATGTCGGATACGACATCGATTCCCTGGCGCGCAATTCCACGTTTGAGGAAACCGTGTTCCTCCTTTGGAATCGCCGCTTGCCGAACGCCGCGGAGCTTGCCAAGCTGTCCGCGGAGTTGCGCGCTGAGTACGACCTCCCCGAAGCGGTCTGGCAGATGATCCGCGAGACCCCGCGGACCGCGCATCCGATGCACATGTTGCGCACGTTGGTCTCGGCACTGGGAATGTTTGACCGCGAAGCGGACGACAATTCGCCCGAGGCAAACTGGCGCAAGTCGGTGCGACTCTTGGCGAAGACGCCAACCATCGTTGCAAACTTTGATCGTCATCGCAAGGGCAAGCCGCTGGTTCGTCCGGATGCGACGATGGACATGGCCACCAACTTCCTGAACATGTTGAATGGTGCGCGCCCAACGGTTGCCGTTGCAAAAGCCCTGGATGTGTGCCTGATTCTGCACGCTGACCATGGTCTCAACGCAAGCACCTTTGCAGCACGCGTCACCATCAGCACGCTCAGCGATATGTACAGCGCCATCACTACTGCCATTGGCACACTGAAGGGTCCGCTGCACGGCGGCGCCAATGAAGAAGTGATGCACATGCTCAATGAAATTGGCACCATGGACAACGTGGAGCCGTACATCAAGGAGCGCCTCGCCCGCAAGGACCGGATCATGGGCTTCGGTCACCGCGTCTACAAGGCGTACGACCCGCGCGCTGGTTACTTGAAGACGTTCGCCAAGCAGATTGCAACTGATACGGGGAATCAAGGCCTCTATGAGATGTCCACCAAGATTGAGGACATCATGAAGGCCGAAGTGGCAGCCAAGGGCATTTATCCAAATGTGGATTTCTTTAGTGCCACCACGTATCACTCCATTGGCATTGATCTTGACATCTTTACCTGCATGTTTGCTGTCAGCCGCATCAGCGGATGGACCGCACACTGCATGGAACAACTCGCGGCCAACCGCCTGATTCGACCAATGGCGGAATACACCGGACCGCACGGGTTAAGTTACGTGGTCATGTCCGCTCGCTGATGAGCGGGGCGGCGCGCGTTCAGATAGTGATAAATTCGCCATCCTTGAGGAGGCGAATACTGGTCGATGACACATCAAAGTCATCGGGCATGTGAACAAGGCCCATCTTGGAGCGCAGTTCCGGCGGCAGGGCGTTCAAGTACTCCACGGGAGTGTGGGCTGGCGCTGGACTGGTCTCATGAACAATGAAGTCAGCGGTGGCTAGCCATTCCACATGACCAGCGTCCCAGGTGGTGTCGCCGCTCCAACCAAGTGTTCGCTTTCCGTCGGAAATCCGGAAGCCGCAGGTCGGCACGGTGTGGCGTCCCATGCGGTGTTGCACTGCGAGGCCTGCAATGTGCGCGGTGGCGGTCTTTGGGAGGACTCGTAACTCAAAGTAGTCAGCCAGCGTTGCGGTGCCGCCCTGATCCATGGAGGGTGCCAAGCGTTGCCAGAGCCGCTCGGCGACCTGCGACGTGGTGTGCAGCCGAGGAAGGGGCTGACCAATGCGGCGCCATTCGAGCCCCCGCCCGAATCCAAACGCCTCCAGTCCGTTGGCATGGTCGCCGTGCAAGTGCGTCAACAGGATGTCATTGATGGTGCCGGGTCCGATGTTCACTCCGGTCGCGGCTGATGCGCTTGCAAAGGCGCGCATCAAGGCATCGGGGGCATCAATGAGTACGTGACCTCCACTTCCAAGCACCACGGCAGAACTGCCGAAATGTTTAGCTGAGAACGCATCGCCGGTTCCAAGGATGACCAAGTCCATGAAGGCCAAGCGTACCGCCCGCCGCACGGCACTGCGACGAGTTCGGTACCGTATTCATCCATGACGGATCTTGGGAGCGACCGATGGAAGAGTGGCGGCTGCGGCGTGGCGCTGGCCACCGCCGCGCTCACCTCGCTTGCACACGCGCAGACTCCTGCAAATCTCGCGAATGCGCTTCGTCCAGCCACGGACCCGGCCGCGCAGTTACAGACCCTTCTCAACTTTCAAGACGCCGAGTATCGGCGTGAGTTCTTCGCCAATACCCCCATTGCCGAACGAATCCTGATGGACTACGGCGGTTACTTTCGCTACGGATTCAGCGAGGTTGATGATTCGTCAAGCCAAGCGCAATACTTGAACACCTACGACGCACGCCTCTATGGTCGCGTGGAAATTGATAGTTACGCCCGCTTCTTTGGTCGGCTGCGCATTGAGTACAACGACTGGAACACTATTGGCGACTTCTCTTCCTCGGGCGAGGGTTGGCAGGTGCCGATCGGGGAGATCTATTGGGCGGAAATTGATCTGAGTAACTGGATGGCCGCACAGGATGGCGCAACGCGTGAGTGGACCGCTAAGGCGCGCATTGGTCGTCAGTATGTCATGTGGGCGAACGGTCTCACGCTTGCGGACTACATGTATGCGGCCACTGCGGATGCCAGTTTCGGAGCGGTAGCGCTCAGTGGCCTTGCTGGCATCACCGCTGGCCATGACACGATTGACTGGGACACCTCACGTACCGGGTACGACACCAATACCGATCGCTTCTACTTGGGCGGAAAAGTGGATTGCAGGCTTGGCGCGCATGTTCCCTTTGCATATGCGCTCGCGCAGTGGGACCAGAATGCGGGGCAGACGGAAATGCTGCCCGGCGGCGTGCCTGCTGACTTTCAGGTGGAGACCAAATTCAACTACGAAAGTCAGTATTGGGGCACGGGAATCAATGGGGCAATTGGTGGCGATTGGATTTATCGCATTGAGTTTGCTGTAGAGACAGGTACCACACTCTCCGACCCAATCAAGCACGATTCCAGCCTCCCGCCTGATGAACTGGGACGACCGCAGAAGACGGTGCCGATTCTTGCCCAGGCAGGGCTGGTTGGCATCTCGTGGTTAGCGCATGATTCAAGCGATGCACGTGTTGACTTTCAGATGCTTGCGGGTTCTGGCTCCGTGTATCGACTTGACTCCGGGAACACCTACGGCGGTATCGAGCCCGGGAAGACGGACACGGCATTCAATTCGCTTGGCTATGTGAACACCGGGTTGGTGCTCGCACCGGAAGCGTCCAACATGATCATTCCGTCGTTCACGCTGTCCTTCAATCCATTCAAGGGAATTGACGGACTCAGTGAAACGCGATTCAGCGGTACGGCATTTCTATACACGCGGTTTGATGCTGACGCGCCCATCTCGGTGCCCACCAATTTTGGTGGCTCAAACCTGGTGGGTAGCGAGTATGACTTCAACATTGACGTGCGAATCTTTGGCGATCTCAACACAAGCTTTCGATATGGTGTCTTTGTACCGAACACGCCGCTATTTACTGATACTGAAAGCCAGCCCCGTCAATTCATCTATGTTGGAGCGACGTATGCGTTCTGATCGTGTCATCACCATGTGCGTTGCGAGTGTGTTACTCATGTGCTGTGGCATGGGGTGTGAGCGCGCTCGCATCAAAGACAGTGCGGTGGATCAATTCCCGCGCTCGTCGCAGGAACTTGACTTCCTTGATGCACTGGAGAAGCAGATGGTGGTCACCAACGATGATGCGCTGCACGGCCTGATCGTCTTTGCAGACGGAGCGGATCTTTCCAGCACCTATGAAGGTCGCGTGGCCGTTGCGCGACAGAAGCAGTGGGTGGGAAGCGGATGGAATCCACCGGCCGACGAGAGCGCGCAGATTGGATGGATGTCAGTGGCGGCCTGTCGCATTGTGGGGATCAAGGGCGGACTGACCATGCGGGTCATGGGGCCGATTCCGCGCTACGCCACCAAGGAACTGGTGTTCATGGATGTGATTCCGCTTCGGACCGAGAACCAATCGCTTTCGGGTCGCGAATTCGTTGATTTCATCAATCGCCTCGCGCGGGTCCAGAAATCGGGCAAGGCACTGGCGCTGGCGGAGTCACCCACCAGTGGGTCAGCGGGCGAGGGCGTGATCCCTGCTGGAGCCCCCAATCAGCTCCTCGACCAGAGTTCTGTGGAATTTGGGTTGCCGAACTCGGCATTCACCACCCCAAGTGCGCCGGCTCCAGAGCCCACCGAGGTTCCGTAAGTGCACTATTGACGGAAGATTCTGCTAGAAAGGCACTTAGATCGGTCGTATAGTCCATCCCGGATGCAGTGAGATTGTGCCTGTTGAGGGTCGATTTGCTTGCTTATGGGTTCTTGGAATTGGAGGATGGAGGCGCCGCTTGGTCTGCTTGCAAGGACGGTCGCACTTGCCCAAGGTGACGCGCGTAGGGGTACTGTGGAACGTATCGAAATCAACCGAAAGATGACCGTGCCTTACTCAGCGCACAATGACCGAATCCGTTCGACCAGGGTGTTCTCGCAGCAATTCGCCAGCGTGGGTGTTGTACGCATCACTTCGCTGCTTCTTGCCGCGGTGAGTTCCGGTGCGGTGTGGTCGGCTGCGTTGGCTCAGGATGCAGCCGTGGCCCCTGCGCCAGCTGCCACAAACGCAGTAGTTGATCCCGCCGCTTCGGCAGTGTCCGCCGGGGAACCCTTGCGAGCGGTCTTCATTGACGTTGCCGGCAAGGTGCAGTGGCGCGCCAATGAAAAGAGTCCCTGGCAGGACGCCAAAGTAAATGATGTTGTTGCGGAGGGCGTTGAAGTTCGCACCGGTCTGCGTTCGCATGCAGCGATGCGCATTGGTCGAAACGCCACCGCGTTGATTGACGCAGGAACGTTGTTCCAACTGCCAAGCGTCGTGCAAGAGGGTGACACACTGCGGACTGCCGCGGCAGTGAAACATGGTCGCGCCGATTTCAAAGTTGACAAAGTGGGCCTGTCGAATGATTTCAAAGTGGTGACTCCAAGCACCACGTTGGCAGTGCGTGGTACGGAGTTTGCCGTTGCCACGGGGCCGCTCAAGCAAGTGGAAGTATTGGGCGCTCGACGCAATGCCATCAATGCGATCGAGTTGAAGTATTCGCTCAACAACACCACGGTGCAAATGTCACGGGACGCGGCAAGTTCGTCCAGTTTGCAGAATCCAGCCCACTCAGCGGTGGTGGCCGCAAGCGCGCCCGCCACGGGAACCGGCTTGCCAGCGACCACGCAAGGCGAAGCAGTCCAAAACGCCGCGAACGGTGCGGCGCCCTCGCAGCCAGGAAGTTCGGCACAGGCAACGACCGCCAACCGAACTACCGCGCGAGCGGCGAAGGCTGCTGGTCGCGCAGGCGGCGACAACAATGTGGTGAGTCGCGTGCAGACACAAGTAGCGGTTGCCAACGCCAATATCGATCAGGCGATTGAATACCTGTTGCAGGCGGACGGTCAGCTGGAAGCGATTGATGCGCAACGCGATGTGTTAGTTGCGTTGCAGAACTTGGCTTCGCTGCGCCGCGATGAGGCGAATTCGGCGCTTGAGGCACACGAATACGCGCTGAGTACTGCCGGCGAGCAGGGCGCGATTGCTGACGATGCAATCGCCTCGTTCGACGAGCGCGCCGCGCGTGTTGGTGATTCAGTGAAGCCCGCCGCCGAGACGCACTTTCGCATCTTTGACGATGAACGCACGCAGGCATCCGATGCACTGGCAGCGATCCGCTCGATTCTGAACGGGATCGGCGGGCAAGAAGGAACTTCGCAACTTCGGTTGACGCTTGGCGGCGAAATTGGACCGAATGACCCACTGCTGCAACTGGTGGAAGAAGCTCGGCGCGCCATCATGGCGATGGGCGAGGCGCACGATTCGGCGGTGGGCGAGCGCGCATCCATGGACTCTGATCGTGGCGACTTGGAAGCAGCGATTGCATCCATGGACCAAACCACTCGACCGGGCGCGCAGGCGGCCATGGCTGAGTATCAACAGGCGGTCGCATCGCTCAGCGCCATGGTGCAATCGGGTGGAGGAATTGCCGACGTGGCGGCAAGCGCTCAGCAAGCCTTGCTTCGACTCAATGGTCTGGTTGAACAATTGCGGGCAGCATCACCCACCGCACAGATGACTGTGCTGGCGAACGAATCACTGGCACGGCTCGTTGCGGCAACGGGGTCGTTGAACCAAACGTATGCGGCATTGGGCGCGGTGCAGGCGGCGCGTGCTGCTGCTGCCGACGATCTACGCGCCGAGTCCTTCGGATTGGTTGAGCAGTTGTATCAGCGTCTCCTTTCAGAGCGCGTCCGATTGGTCGGTCAATGGGCTGCCGTTGATAGTGGTGTAACACTCCGTGGTGGTCAACTTTCGGAGACGGTCTACGAGGCCGAAGATGTCCTGGCCGGGGTGGGATCCGCATTCCTGATGCGCACGCTGGCAGAAACGGATGCCGCACTTGCCGCCGCCATCGTGGTTGACTCACGAACGAATGATGCAGTCAATGCCGCAGCTGAAGAGGCGTCCGCCTTTGATGCAGCCAGCGAGCTGTACGCGCGTGCGATTGATGAGAATGAACAAGCCACGGGCGCCGGGCAGCAGATTCGCTCCGATTTACAGGCGCTCAACGCAGCAGCCGACCAAATGGACTCGGGGATTGCTGGTTTGGAGCGATCCACTTCGAATGAGCGATACCTTGGAAGTGACGCGATCATTGATTCGTTGAATGCCATGGACACAGCGTTCCAGGGTGCGAAGGACGGATCGTCGCTTGGCGTATCCGGTGGCGCTGCAGCGTTGGAGCAGCTTCTCGCTGGTGCGGTGGTGCCGCGTGACTTGGCGGGACTCACTGAGCAAGCATCCGTGGCTATTGATGCAATTCTGGCAGCGAGCGTTGATATCGATATGAGTGCTTCCGACGCCGCGGGTCGAGCGGACTTGGCGACACAGTCGGCCTTTGCAGCGCAGCAATT
>CAMDCW010000094.1 GCA_945890745.1 Phycisphaera mikurensis NBRC 102666 | reverse complement strand
CTTGCCGAACAGTCTGGGCTCAAGCGACAAGATGTGCGTCAAGTGGTTCAGGGGTTTCTTGATGAAGTCATCAATGAGCTCGGCAAGGGTAATCGGCTTGAATTCCGCGACTTTGGCATCTTTGATGTGCGCGAGCGCGCCGAGCGCGTGGCGCAAAATCCAAAGACGCTTGAGCGCGTGATGGTGCCTGCCAAGCGCACCGCACGCTTCCGCGTTGGGCGATTGATGAAACAATGCGTCGACCAAGAGTCGACCGTTCAAGTGCTCGTTGGTAGCGCGTCCGGAGCCGAGTAATCCGACGCGCACCGCGCGTTCAAACGCGCATCTGAGGAGCAGCACGCATGGAAGATCAGTCAGGTTTCAACGGTCGCCCTGGCGATCGTTCCTCTCGTCGCCGCGACGCGGTACGCAGAACGGTTTCCGATCCCACCGAGGTAGCTCGGCTGTTCTCAGCATTGCCGCCGGCCGCGCCGGAAGCGGAGATGAGTTTGTTGGGGGCAATGATCGTCGATCCAAAGATGATCGCTGATGTGATTGGAATTGTCAGCCAGCCAGATGACTTTGCCAAGGCTGGACACGGCACGATTTTCCAACACATGGTGGCGCTGTACGACGCGACGGCGACCATGGAAATCGTCTCACTGGTGCAACGACTCAAGGACCATGGTGTTCTTGATGATGTTGGCGGTGCGGCGTACCTGATGGACTTGGCCGAAGGTGTTGCTACCGCCGCCAATGCAGCGGAATACGCGCGCATTGTTCGCGAGAAGGCCACGCTGCGCGAACTGATTCGCGCCGCCGGGGAAATTTTGGTTGATGCACATCAATCACGGCAAGATCCGGTCATCACGCTTGGTGAAGCAGAGTCACGCATCTTTGCGATCGCGCAGCGCCGTGAAGCGCGCGCCGCGTCCACTTTGCGCGAATTGTTAGATGAAACCATCCGGACGCTTGAGCAGAATGAAGGCAAGCACGTGACGGGTGTGCCCACCGGTTTCGATGAACTTGATGAGATGCTCAGTGGCCTGCAGCGCGGCGAGATGATCATCTTGGCGGCGCGACCGTCGATGGGTAAGACTGCATTTGCCCTCAACATGGCGGAGAACATGGCGGCTGCTTCGAATGGAGTGGCATTCTTCAGTTTGGAAATGGGCAAGCAGCAGCTCGTGCAGCGCATCTTGTGCGCGAAGGGCGGCGTGGACGGACAGAAACTCCGTAAAAACATGCTGTCGCGCGAGGAATGGCGGCGCATCATGGGTGCGTGCGAAGGCCTGAAGAATTCGCCAATTTTCATTGATGACACGCCCGGTTTGACGCTCCTACAGATGCGCTCCAAGGCGCGGCGCATGAAGGAGAAGCATGGCATCGGCGCGGTGGTGATCGACTACCTGCAGTTGATGAGTTCTGGCACGCGCGTGGAGAGTCGCCAGGTGGAAGTGAGTGAAATCTCTCGTGGCGTCAAGGCAATGGCGCGCGAACTTGATGTTCCGGTGGTCTGCCTGAGCCAGCTCAACCGTCAGGCGGAAGGCCGCGAGGGTCATCGCCCGCGGATGAGCGATCTCCGTGAATCAGGATCCATCGAGCAGGACGCGGACGTGGTGATGATGTTGCATCGCGAGGCGTACTACCACAAGCAGGATCCCAACTGGGTGGAAGCCAATCAGGCGAAAGCCAATGTTGCGGAGGTGATTGTTGCCAAGCAGCGAAACGGTCCAACTGGAACCGTGGAACTCCTGTGGGACAGCAGTTCCACAGCATTCCGCAACTTGGTGCAACATGGATCGGCGCGTGGTGTTGAGTATGCGGGTCGTTCGGACGGCGGCGCGGACTATGGAGACATGCCCGGGTGACCGAGGCCGATGCAAGGGAGCGGCGGGGAGCGCGTTCATCCACGG
Organism: Phycisphaera mikurensis NBRC 102666; assembly: GCA_945890745.1. Lineage (GTDB taxonomy): Bacteria > Planctomycetota > Phycisphaerae > Phycisphaerales > SM1A02 > UBA966. Next base: position 9,188 of record CAMDCW010000094.1, on the reverse strand, counting down.
CAATGCCAGATGATGGTCCAGTATCAGCAGCGGTTCTTGCCCGTGCTGCGGGTGGCGACGATGCTGCGTGGCGCATCGTGGTGGGCGAATACTCGGGCCGGGTGTACGGCTTGCTGCGCTCGCAGGGGGCTGATCCAGAACTCGCCGAAGAGATCACCCAGTCCGTGTTTTGCACGATTGCAGCCAAATTGGTTGATTACGTTGAGGGCGGGCGCTTTGAGAGTTGGCTGTTTCGGATTGCCGTGAATCGCCTGCGCGACGACGCCCGACGCAAGCGTCGCCACGCGAAGCCCGCAGGGGCAAACGAGGTGCTCGAGGGCCTTGCGGGCGCCGCTCCGGATCCGAACGCCGGTCGGGCCGGGGTCGAGGAAATCGGGGCGCTCCGAGCCGCCGTGGAGCGGCTTTCCGCATCCGACCGGGAAGTGATTGACCTCCGCCATGTCGGGGGGATGAGCTTCAAGGAGATGGCTTTACACCTTGGGGAACCGCTTGGAACCTTGCTCGCCCGGCATCACCGGGCGCTGGCAAAATTGCGCGGATTCTTGGAGGGCACGGCGGCTGAGGCGGGTCGAACCCCGGAGGGTCGACCATGAATGGGGTACAGGCAGTGATTTACCGGATTATCCGACCCGCGGGACTTCCCGCAGTGCAATGCGCGCCGGGTGGCGGGCGTTCGATAGGAGGAACAAGCAATGAGTGACATCCACAACGATTCCCATGACCGCCATGATCGCCATGATCGGTCTGACCTGCATGATCAGCATGGCCTCCCCGCTGACGACGCGCTGAACGCCATCGCCACTCGTCTGGACTTGTCGGCCGCTTCCTACGCTGCGGAGCGTCCGGGGCTGGCTGATCGAGTCTTTGCGCGCAGTGTCACGGAATTGCATTCGGAACAGTTGCCCGCAACGCTGGCATTTGTCGGTGCACGAACGCGTCGTTGGGTGTTGGCTGCTGCAGCGATCGTGATGTTGGCTGGATCAGTGGCAATCTTTGTCTTTGGTGGTACGCCGCCGCGCGCGTCCAACATCATGACGGTGCGCGCTGTTGAACTCACGCCGATGAGTGGATCAGAGGCGCTTCTGGTGGCGTTCATTGATAGCGACACGGCGCTTGGCGCCACTGATGGAGGAAGCGCATTCGATGCGAGTGCCATCGGATTGACGACCGGGCGCTCAGTAGATGATGTCACTGTTGAATTGGATGAGTTGCTTGCCGCCGGAGGTAAGCGATGAGTGGCGTCATGTTGACGCGGAGCAATGCGTGCAATCCGCGCGGATCAGTGGTAACTATCGCCGCGTGCTGCGCAGCGTTGGTGTTCGGCATGATGTCTTGGGCGGATGACAGCGTGAGTGCCGCGAAGGATGACGCAGTGCAGAAGCAGCCAAGTGAGCCACGACGTGGCGATGCCATGCGGTGGCGCCCCGATGGTCCGATGCCTCAGGAAATGATTGACCGCGTGATTGCCGTGGCACGCGATGTTTCGCCCGAGCTTGCCACACAGTTGGCCGAGCAATGCACCAAGTCGCCCGATGAAATGTCGCAAGCGATGCGGCAGAGTGCTCGTCGGTTGGTGGCGTTGGCAGTTCTAAAGGAACGCAACCCGGACCTCTATGCCATTCGCGTGGAAGATGTGCGTTTGCAACTGGAGTTGCGCACGCTTGGTGACGCATACCGCGCCGCGCAAACGGCGGGCGACGCGACCAAGACTGCGGCGCTCGGTGTGCAGATTGCCGCGAAGGTTCGTGCGCAGGTGGATATCGATCTCAAAGCGCGCGCCCAAGAGTTGGTGGCCCTTGATGAGCAAATGAAGGCCATGCGTGATGATTTGGTGAAAGAGCAGCGCAACACCGACACCCGGGTTGCTGAGCGCACGGACGCTGTGAAGAATGGCCAGCCGATTCAAGAACGTGGGATGTTTGGGGGGGGTGGTGCCGGCGGTGAACGCCGTGGCAAGCCGCGTCCGGAGCAACCCGCTGCCGCGAAGCCCTGAAATTCGTAGACTGCAAGGGTGGAACTTTCACAGCGTCGTTGGGCTCGCGTTGGTTGGTGGACCCTCGCGTTCGTGGTGGGGCTGTGCGTGTTTGCGGCACCATGGAGTTTCGGTTCCGTGCGTGTCGGAAAAATTGACGCTCCGCGCTATGCGGCCTCCAACCTGGAATTGAATTTGTTGCCGCCGTACTGGCATTCATTGCCGGCCGATGATGCAGCTCGCATTGAGCGCGTCGCAGCAAGCACGGCGTATGTGCCGGGGCGAGTCCTTGGCACCGATGCACTTGGTCGTGACGTGCTAGCGCGCGTCTTGGCGGGTGGAATCTTCAGTATGGCGATCGGTCTGTCCGCGGCGGCAGTGGCGGTCGTGATTGGCACGCTGTGGGGTTCGCTGGCGGGATTTGCGGGCGGGCGATCCGATGCAATGCTGATGCGGACGGTGGATGTTCTGTACGGGCTGCCTTCGATCTTGCTCGTGGTGCTTCTGGCGGTTGCCGTCGATGGGATTGTCAACCGTGTCGGCACCACACTGTCACCCGGGGCTTCGCAATTGGTGTCGTTGGCAGTGCTGTTAGTGGCGATCGGTGGAACCAGTTGGCTGACCATGTCACGGGTGATTCGCGGACAAGTGTTGAGCCTGCGCGCGCAGCCATTTATGGAGTCGTGTCGCGCGGTGGGAGTGCCGCCGCTCCGGCAATTCCGTGTGCATATCTTGCCAAATTTAGTCGGTTCAATGGTGGTGTATGCCACGTTGACCGTGCCCTCGGCGATCCTGAGCGAGAGCTTCCTGAGTTTCCTTGGTATCGGCGTGCGCGAGCCGGTACCGAGTTGGGGAAACCTGGCAAGCGCTGGGCTTTCGGAGGTCAATCTCGTCACCAGCCGTTGGTGGCTGCTCGCGGCGCCGTGTGCGCTGATTGCGCTGACATTGGTAGCGCTGAATTTCATCGGCGACTCGCTGCGGGCGCGCTTTGACCCAACCGCTACGCGTTCGCGTTGGTGAGTATGCGTCAATAATGTGTGATTGCGCGTGCATGGTGGGGCATGACCGCACGGTCGAACCTGCAGCAGTTCCGCTACGCTGCGCGGTCTCAGAGGTAATCCATGCAGAATCGATTCGGAATCAAAGACTTCGTGTTTCTGGTTGTGCTCCTTGCAACGCTCGGAAGCGTCTGGCTTTCAATGGTGCAGAAGACGCGGATGGAACTTGCGCAGCAGGGCATGTCCGCCAAACTTGCAGAGATTGAGCAACAGGTGGCGCAGGTCAGCCGCAAGCTGGAGTTCGGCGCTGGCGTAGCGCGCGGCGCGACGGCGGCACCGGCGACGGCGACTGTTGCCACTGACCAAAGTTGGGCGCGTCCGGGTGTCAAGGTCGAGCACTGGGCCGCACCGCACTGCGCTATTGATCCGACCACCATTCCTGGTTTTGGCACGGGCGGCGAGTTCGTCGAATTGTTTGAGGCGCAGCCGGCCAAGTTGACGCCGTACATCGCTGGCGACGTCTATTCGACGCGCGTCCTCGACCGCGTCTGTGAGAGTCTCAGTAGTTTCGATCCGAAGACACTGCGATTGGTTGGCGCGCTTGCGGATGGTTGGCAGATCGATCCTGATGGTCTGTGGATTCGCGCGCACATCAATCCGCGCGCGCGTTTTAGTGACGGTACGCCGGTGACCTCGGAGGACATTCGCTGGACCTACATGGACTTCATCAATAATCCGCTCATTGAGGCGGAACGCACGCGCAGCACGCAGGACAATCTCAAGGAGGTGAAGGTAGTGGACGGTCTCACCGTCGACTTCATCTTCAAGGAGGCTTTCTTCACGAACATTCTTGTTGCGCTTGGTGAACAAATTTTACCCAAGCATTACTACGCAAAGTTTGAGCCTTCGCAGATCAATCAGGGCACGGGCATGACCATGGGTTCCGGCCCGTTCCGCTTATCAAAGTTGCCATCCGGTCCTGAGGACCTTTCGAATCAGTGGACGCCCGGTGAAGATGTTGTGCTCGTACGGAACGAGCAGTACTGGGCGGAGAAGCCTGCGCTGGAGCGCATGCGCTTCAAGAGCATTAAGGATGACCTTGGTCGCTTGGTTGCATACCGCAACGGCGAGGGTTCGATGATGCTGCCAACATCACCGCAGTTCAACAAGGTTCTCAAGGAGGAACCGGAGTTTGAGAAATCAAACTACGCGCTCAAGTGGACCAACATGCGCTGCGGTTACAGCTTCATTGCGTGGCAGTGCGGTCCGCGCGCAGGCAAGGGCCTGACGCCGTTTGCCGACAAACGGGTGCGTCGGGCCATGACCATGCTGCTCGACCGCGAGCGGATGATGCGCGACATCTGGGACGGCATCGGCATCGTCTCCAAGGGCCCGAACAACCCGGAGAGCCCGGCGAGCGACCCGGCCGTGAAGCCGCTTCCCTTCGACCCGGAGAAGGCCAAGGGGTTGCTTGCCGAGGCCGGCTGGAAGGACCGCGATGGCGACGGCATCCTGGAGAACGAGAAGGGCGACAAGTTCACCTTCGAATACACGTATGCCACCGGCGGCGAGATCTCCGAGCGCCTGGCGCGATTCGTGAAGGACAGCTACGGGAAGGCTGGCATCGTGGTCACCACGCGCCCGGTGGATTGGAGCAGCTACCAGGAGTTCCTGAAGCTGCGCGACTTCGACGCCATCACCCTTAGCTGGGGTGCCAACGCGCCGGAGAGCGACCCGCGGCAGATCTACCACTCCGAGAGCGTCAAGGAAGGCGGCGACAACTTCGTCCAGTGGGTCAACAAGGAATCCGATGCGCTCATCGAGAAGGGCCGCCGCACCATGGACGAGGCCACCCGCATGGAGGTGTGGCGCCAGTTCGAGGCGTGCGTCGCCGAGGACCAGCCGTACACCTTCCTCCGCGTGGCGCCGTGGATACGCTTCGTGAAGAAGGATTTCGGCAACGTGAACACCTACAAGACAGGCTTGGAGCCGCAGGAGTTCTTCTTCATCCCCGGCCCCGCGCAGCCCGCCACCTCCGCCAACTGACGCGCCCCGGCACCTCCGATGCTCTCCTACCTCTTACGACGCCTCGCGTTCATGGTGCCGACCCTGCTCGGGATCACGCTGATGGTGTTCATGCTGCTGGCGCTTGCGCCGGGCGGCATCGGTGCGGGGATCCAGGACATGGGCGGACAGGGCAGCCAGACGGGTGCCGCCCTCAAGCAGGCGTATCTCGAGGACCGCTACGGCCTCAATGACTCGGTGATCGTGCAGTACGTGCGCTGGCTTGGGCGCCTTTCGCCGGTGAAGTTCAGCACGCGCGATCTGCGTGACGGCAACGGCGAGCGCGTGCCCGCACCGCGTGCGATTGATGAGCCACCGCTTGCGAAAGCATTTCCGGTGCCGGCGGTAACGGTGCCTTCGGTGGTCATTGCCACCGGCGAAGGCGCGATCCCGCAGTTTAAAAAACTGCAGCGCGAAGCGGAGGGAACGCGTCGTGATTACGTGGGCAAGTTGCGTCTCTTCAAGGACGCTATTGCGGACTATGCGCGCGCCGCCGGTAGTCCACTGAAAGAACGGCTGAACGGCAAGGGTGGTGCAGATCCGCGCGATTTCACCGATGTTGCCTTCGATCATTCGAATGCGGCGTGGCCGAAGTTGGAGAAGGCGGCCTCGGACATGCACACTTCGCATACCGCCGCGGTGGTTGCGCAGGCGCAGGCGATGCAAGCGTTCCATGCGCATCCGTACCCAACCAGCGGCATCCCGCTGATTCCGGATGTAGTGAGCTTGGACACGCCTGACCTCGGCGTGGCATTCTCAAAGAACCGCCCGGTGTGGGACCTGATTGCGGCGGCGCTTCCTGTCACGCTCCTCATCAACCTGATTGCATTTCCTATTTCGTATCTCATCGCGGTGCCGACGGGCGTGCTTGCTAGCGTTCGGCGCGGCGGGTGGTTCGATATGTTCTCCGGTTTCCTGTACTTGTCGCTGTATTCCATACCGACGGTGCTGGCTGGAGTGTTTGCCATTGGCTTCGTGGCAAACAAGCAGTATTTGGGCTGGTTTCCAGTGAGTGGACTGCACGCGAGTGGATCCGAGGCGTTCACATTCATGCCGTTCACGGATGCTTCTGGAGTGTGGCAATGTGGCTACCTGTTCGATACACTCTGGCATATCGGCTTACCGGTTCTCTGCTTGGTGTACGGCAGCTTTGCTGTGCTTTCCAAGCAGACGCGCGCCTCCATGCTTGACAACTTTAGTGCGGACTACGTTCGCACTGCGAAGGCAAAGGGAGTGCCGCGTAAGGATGTGGTATTGCGACACGTGTTCCGCAACAGCTTGCTTCCGCTGATCACTATGTTCGTTGGGATCTTCCCGGCGATGCTGGCTGGCAGCGTGGTGATCGAGCGCATCTTTAGCGTGCCCGGCATGGGTAGTTTGGTGATTGAGGCGATTGCTCTGCGCGACCGCGAGTTGATTTTGGCGGACACATTCCTGATTGCCTGTGTCAACATGCTGGCGCTTCTCTTGGCGGATCTCCTTTATGCAGCGGCCGACCCGCGGGTGAGTTATGACTGAGAGTACGGACACAACTGCCATCCCTGTGGCTATTTCCGGTATCGATGTGATGCGCGGCGTGGGAGCGGTGCGCGCCAAGGGCTTCTGGGCCGATGCATGGGAGCGCGTCCTGAAGCGTCCCGGCGCGATCTTTGGCATGTGTTGGATCGGAGTGATTGCGTTCTTTGCAGTGTTCGGCCCGATCGTGGCGAATGCGCACCCACTGACCTTGGTGCGGGTGGGTACCGGCGGCACGGTAGTGCGCGAGTGGCCACTCTTGGCCAACCTCACACCGACGGACTGGGCGCTTCTGATTGGTTGCTTTGTTGGACTGCCCTGGATCTTCATCGGGCCGCGCAGTCTGACACGCGCGCAACGGCTGGGGATCTTTGTAGTGGCAGCGCTGCAAGTGGGGTTCACCATTGTGATTGCTGGAGCGATCGTCGGTTGGGCGCAAGATCCAGATCGCGCCGAGTGGGTCAAGGCGTTTGCACGCAGCGGCGCTGGACCATGGACGATCATCGGTGTGGTGTCGCTGCTGTTTGCGATGGCTGCGGCGTGGATACCGACCGTTGATTCGGGTCGAGTGCGCGCGGGCGCGGCGGTGCTGGCACTGCTGGTCGGCTGGGGACTTTCCGGGGCGAGCGGTGGAGCCACGCTCATCAACTTTGAGCGTTACCTGGAGGATGAACAGTCCGGCGCGATCCGTGAAGTCACCTGGACACTCATTCCGTGGTCTCCGCAATACTCCCGCAGTGACATGGTGGCTATCGCGCCGGGCGAGCGCATCGCTGATGTAGATCGACTGGCGCAGTTCAAGGGGACGTCCTTCGGTGCGCGCCGTGTGCTACTGGGTACCGACGCTTTGGGCGGAGATGTTCTTTCGCAGATGTTGTGGGCGTGCCGGCTTTCTATCTCAATTGGGCTTGTTTCTACCGGTATTTCAGTAGTCATCGGCGTGACGATGGGTGCCATCATGGGTTACTTCGGTGGGAAGGTGGACATGATTCTCTTCCGGATCGTTGAGATCTTCATGGCGGTGCCAGTGCTGTTTCTGTTGATCGTTGCTGCTGGCGTGTTGCCGCGCGATACCTACGTGATGATGGCGATCATTGGCTGCTTCAGTTGGACAGGCGCGGCGCGATTCACGCGCGCCGAGTTCATGAAGTTGCGCAATCAAGACTTTGTGCAGGCGGCCAAGGCAACCGGATTGCCGCTGCGCGCCATTCTGTTCCGACACATGTTGCCGAACGGCGTGACCCCGGTGTTGGTCGACGCCAGCTTTGCAATTGCTGCTGCCATTTCCATTGAGGCGACGCTTTCCTATCTTGGCCTTGGACCGGATGGACAGGCTTCGTGGGGCAAGTTGCTTTCGAGTGCAACCGCCGCCACGGGAACATTTGTGTGGTGGTTAGCGGTGTTCCCTGGAATAGCGATCTTCCTTTCAGTATTGAGTTACAACATGCTCGGCGAAGCGATGCGCGACGCCATTGACCCGAAGCTACGGAAGGCAGCACACTGATGAGCCCATCTGCAGTCAAGACATCACATGATCAATCCACTCAAGACGCGGTGCGCGCCATGAGTGCCGGCGCTGGCAGCGCGGAACGTCTTGCAACTCCGGTGTTGCAGGTTGCGGATCTGGCGGTGAGCTTTGACAACTCCTCGGGTGGCCCGCGTATTCAGGCAGTGAATGGCGTCAATATGACGCTGTTTCCGCAGCAAACACTGGCAGTTGTTGGTGAGTCGGGTTGCGGCAAGAGCGTGACTGCCATGAGCACCATGCAGTTGATCGCCCGCCCGCCGGGACGGTTTGACCGCGGCAGCATTCTGTTTGAAGGACGTGACATTGTTAGCTTGAGCGAAGAAGAGATGCTCTCGATTCGTGGCGGCAAGATCGCCATGATCTTCCAAGAGCCCATGACCAGCCTGAACCCGGTGTACAGCATTGGGGATCAGTTAATGGAAGCGATCTTCTTGCATCAGAAGGTTGGACCGGACGAAGCGAAGCGGATTGCCGTGCAGGCGATGAAAGATGTTGGCATCAAGAAGCCGGAAGAACGGTTGGCGATGTATCCGCATCAATTCTCTGGCGGTATGCGCCAGCGCGTGATGATTGCCATGGCGCTTGCGTGCCGACCAAAGGTATTGCTTGCTGACGAGCCGACCACCGCTCTTGATGTGACTATTCAGGCACAGATTCTGGAACTGCTGCGTGAATTGCAGCGCACCCGTGACATGGGCATCATGCTCATCACGCACAATCTAGGTGTGGTTGCTGAGAACGCAGACGTTGTATGCGTGATGTATGCAGGGCGCGTGGTGGAGTATGCCAACGTGTTTGAGCTCTTTGACGAACCGCTGCATCCGTACACGCGTGGTTTGTTCCGTTCCATTCCGATGCTGCGTGACACGCGCGAGCGCCTGGTGACTATCAAGGACGTCACGCATGATCCTGCTGAATTCCGCAAGATTCCTGGTGTGATTCCGTGGTGGCCTGATATGCCAGCGGGCGTTCGCCCGGAAGGCGCGCCGGGCCGCGATGAACATGTGCTCGTTGAGGTGCGGCCGAATCGGTGGGTGGGTTGCTGGCGCACGCCGGAACTTGAGGCGCGGAGTCATCGGCGACCGAGTTTGGATTATCGTCGCGGCGATCG
>CAMDCW010000093.1 GCA_945890745.1 Phycisphaera mikurensis NBRC 102666 | reverse complement strand
ACGCCTGAGAGCGCGAAGGATGCTGGCTCGCCGCGATCAACGCTCGAGTCAAACTTCTTGCCGTCAACAAGCCAGCCGGTGTAGTGAACTTTGACAACCGCATTCTTGTCAGCAGGAGTGGCGCCAGTGCCCTCCTTGAGGTCCACGTACTGGAGACCGCTGGGAAGAGTGACGATCTGACCTGTAAACGCGTCGCCTGGGAATCTGCTCATCATGGTGTCGCTCACGATACTGCCATCGACGGCATTGACCACCACGTCATGACGCTGACCGTCCTTAAAGACGGCGCAGGTGATCACCGGAGGCTCAGCAGCTGGATTCATGGCGGCTTCGCGCACCACGCCGCCCTTGGTCTTTTCGAGCGCCTTGGCTACGGCCGCAGGCATGGTGACCACCGCGCCGGTGACCTTGCCGTTCACCGCATCCACCAGCACGCGCTTCTGGAGCCCGTTGCAGGTGAGGATCACTTCATAGGAGGTCACCACGCCATCCTTGGTGATGGCGCGACCAGCCAGTGACTGTCCGCTCATGGCCTTCTCAGCAGTTTCAACAGCTTGCATCATGGAAACCTTGGCGGCCTCCAGTTGCTTCTGCGTTTCAACTGGCTCTGGTGGGAGGGTTGTGTAATCAGCGCCCGCTGGGGCAGCCGGCGCCTGCGCCAACACGGATGAGCAGACCAACATGGAAGCGATAGTGGAAGCAGTACATGCGAAGAAACGCATCGAGCAATCTCCTGCGCGCTGAGCGCGCCGTGAAGTGAGTGTCAAACCCGTGGGGAGGGAACACCGGCCGCGCCGGTATTGACCGTATGTCCAATGGCCATGGCCCGGAACCGTTCCGGATTGGCCTCAATCTCAAGCACTTTGAGCAAGCGTCGCGCATGGCGATCCTCACCCGTGTAGTGAGCGCCCAAGAAGGCGCGCACCAGTTCCTCAGCGACCGCCAAACCAATGGTCCGACCGCCAAGCACCAATACGTTCATGTCATCGTGTTCGACGCCCTGGTGGGCGGAATAGTGGTCTTCCACGTTGCCAGCGCGAATGCCCGGAATCTTGTTCGCGGCAACGCTCATGCCAACACCGCTGCCGCAGAACAGGATGCCGCGATCGGCACGGCCGTCCACCACCAGGCTGCAACCGGCAACCGCATAATCGGGGTAGTCCACGGAGGCGGTGGTGTGCGTGCCGACATCGGTCACCTCGTGACCAAGGGCACGAATGACCGGAAGCATCTCCTGCTTCAAGTGAAATCCAGCATGATCACAAGCAACAACGATTCGCATGGGAAGGCGCGGATGCTACGCTTTTAGCCAGAGGACCTCCCGATGCCGATGAATACCACCATGAACTTCACAATCGCCACCATCGCCCTGGTACTTGCCCCGATCAGCCCGGCCACGGTTCTGCAGCCGCAGTCCGGTGGCGGTGGGTATGGCTACGGAGCAGGCGGCGGGCAGCAAGGCGCGGGCAACAGTCAACAGGGCCAAGGGCAGCAGGGGCAACAAGGGCAAGGCGCCGGGTACGGCGGTTCGGACGTCACGGGCGAAACCAGGAATGGCGTTCCGTGGGGCGTCGGCTACAACCACGCGGGCGGAGAGGTTTCACGAACCGACTCCGAAAACGCGGCTCTCGCTCCTGAATATCACATGAATATGGTGGGTCCAACCGCATCAGCCGCGGTTGGAAGTGGCGGTGGCCCCCCAATTCAGAATGGCGAAACTCCCGGGTACGTGCAGGCGAAATTTGTGACCCCGTACGGCAACAACGTGGTGATGCATCACTACGGCCCGGGGTATCCCCCGCCGCTCGGGCAACCAGGTGGCTCATCCGGTGGCAACGGTGGCGGCGGAATGTCGAACGGAACTGTCGCCGGCAATCGAGATATGGTGAACTGGGGACTGACTCCCTCGTACTACGCAGAAGAGATGGGCAACGGTGCCTGGTTTGGTAGCCCAAGTGGCAACAGCCCCATGCCGTACATCGGCGGCTTCAACGACTGAACTACGCGGCGGGCAGGATTGACCGAATCGAACGGAATGGGACTGTGAGCACCAGCTCCAGACCCAGGTTCGTCAGCAAACCCTAAAAACAACCGTGGGCCCGCCGTCGGACAACGGCGAACCCACGAGTTCAGAAAAGGGCTCAGTTTCGTCTACCCACTCGGCTTCCAAGCTCGCCGGCGAGCGAAGCGTCTGCTTCGCCACAGCCATTGCGTGACTTGGTCGCGTTGCCGTCAGCGGAGCGCATGCGTATAACGCAGGCATTTCGCCAACAAGAGTCGTGGTATCTGAATCCCTTTTACTTTCCTTAGCCGCACCCCGAAGGGTCGGCCTCCTCTCAAACCTCTGCCACAAAGTAGCCCCGGTTCCACGAAGGTCAAGAAGTGGTAGCGAATTAACTGACTTTTCGGTCTTATAACAGCCGATTTGACAGACATTTAGGGGATTACGCCTCCCACGGTCGCGCCAGATTGCATGGCGACGGCCTGCAGCCAGCGCACAACCCCAAAAAGCACAGCGCCCCGGCTGAGAAAGCCGGGGCGCTGCTATATATCAAGGAACAGTTGGACGCCATTGACTAACCATTACTGGCTAGTTCACTGCATTGCTGCAGTACGAGGTTACGTTGACTAGTAAATCCACTATCAAGATCGCTCTCGATTGTGGTCTAAATTATCCCTTAGAAAGGAGGTGATCCAGCCGCAGGTTCCCCTACGGCTACCTTGTTACGACTTAGTCCCAGTCACCAGCCTTGCCGTGGGCACGCATGAAATTGCGCGACTTCGGGCACTGCCAGCTCCCATGACTTGACGGGCGGTGTGTACAAGGCTCAGGAACATATTCACCGCGGCGTAGCTGATCCGCGATTACTAGCGATTCCAACTTCATGCGGGCGAATTTCAGCCCGCAATCTGAACTGGGGTATGCTTTAGCGATTTGCTCCACCTTGCGGTCTTGCATCGTTCTGTACATACCATTGTAGCACGTGTGCAGCCCTAGACATAAAGGCCATGAGGACTTGACGTCATCCCCACCTTCCTCCGGTTTGACACCGGCAGTCTCGCTACAGTCCTCGCCATTACGCGTTAGCAAGTAGCGACAGGGGTTGCGCTCGTTGAGGGACTTAACCCGACACTTCACAGCACGAGCTGACGACAGCCATGCAGCACCTGTTCACGTTCCGCCCTTGCGGGTGTACCTCTACTTTCATAGAGTTTATCCGTGAATGTCAAGCCTAGGTAAGGTTCTTCGCGTTGCTTCGAATTAAGCCACATGCTCCACCGCTTGTGTGAGCCCCCGTCAATTCCTTTGAGTTTTAATCTTGCGACCGTACTCCCCAGGCGGCATACTCATCAGTTTTCCTACGGCCGGAATGGAGTCAAACCACTCCGACCAAGTATGCATCGTTTACAGCGTGGACTACCGGGGTATCTAATCCCGTTTGCTCCCCACGCTTTCGTGCCTCAGCGTCAGATTTGGCCCAGTCACCTGTCTTCACCTTTGGCGTTCCGATAGATATCTACGCATTTCACCGCTCCACCTATCGTTCCAGTGACCTCTACCAACCTCAAGACGCATGGTTCGCCAAGCAATTCCACGGTTGAGCCGTGGGATTTCACAAAGCGCCTATGCATCCGCCTACGCACCCTTTAAGCCCAGTGATTCCGATTAACGCTCGCACCCTCTGTATTACCGCGGCTGCTGGCACAGAGTTAGCCGGTGCTTCCTTTGGGTATGGTCATGTCTTTCCTGCACCCTGACAGCAGTTTACACCCCGAGGGGCTTCATCCTGCACGCGGCATTGCCCCGTCACGCTTTCGCGCATTGCGGAAGATTCGTTACTGCAGCCTCCCGTAGGAGTCCGAGCAGTGTCTCAGTCTCGATGCGGCGGGCCGTGCTCTCACACCCGCTACCCGTCTTCGCCTTGGTGAGCCATTACCTCACCAACTAGCTGATAGGAGATTCCCCACTCTCAAGGCGGTAAACCTTTGATCTCTCGACCACATCGGGTATTGATCCGGATTTCTCCGGGGTATCCCCGACCTCGAGGTATGTAGGAATCTATTCCTCGCCCTTTCGCCACTATGTATTGCTACATCGTTCGACTTGCATGTTTTAGCCATGCCGCCAGCGTTCAATCTGAGCCAGGATCAAACTCTTCAATTAAGTTCTCTACTCTGCGGGTAAACCCGCTTTGCTTCGAATGAAGGTTGCCTGGCGATCCGTCCATAGGACGGACCGGTCTTTTATCGTCAGTCCACACTTACGTGTTCTGACGTGCCGAGATGGCAATCTCGGCAATTTTTGGACATCCATTCGCCTCACTTTCAAGCGTTTTACAGCTTGAAAGGTAGGAGATGGCTGTGGATATAACCATGTCTTCGTTTGGCTTCACGAGAGATGTCCAGGCAGTCGACTGTGATCGACTGCTTTGCCTGCATTTGCAGGCTGACGTCGTGAACCCATCGTGATGAGTCCCGACGCCGGCGCATCCTCGCGGCGTTCCAACTGTTCACTTGTCAAAGAAAGGCCGCGTCGGACGAATCCGAAGCGGGTCGCGAATTGTAACGAAATCAAAGTTGCCGTCAAGGGGGTTGGGTGCCCCAGGCAAGGAATTTCCCAAGGAAAATGCACCGCCGCATGGGCGCCGGTGGCGTTCCGAGTCTCCATCGCCCTTGTGGCGGCCTGAATGGTCGGATTATAAGAGGGGCTCAATAAGTACGCAAGCAGAAATGTTCATATTGGGCACCAATTTCAGTCCTTGACACTGACCACCGCGGCGCTGACCCGCACCGCCCCAGCCCCGCGGAGCACCGCTGCCGCCTCGGCAAGCGTGGATCCAGTGGTGCGAACATCGTCCACCAGCACCGCATGTCGCCCCGCAATGCGTCGCGCGCACCGGCGCGCACTGAATCGCTGCGCGCGCGTCATGCGACCCGAACGCGCAGCAGCATCAACCTGCGTTGCACCAAGTCGTTGTCGCAACGCCATGCAACATCGAGCATCACATGCGCGTGCAACGGACGCAGCAATGGCACCTGCATGATCGATGCCCCGCGCGTGCGTGCGCAACCACGGCGATGGCACTGGGACAATGACTACATCACGATCACCCCTTGAAATCAGGCCACAATCAAGTAATTGCTGCCCGAGCGCCGCGCCGAGCGTTTCCGCCATGGACTCCCATCCGGCGTGCTTCACATCAACAACCCAGGAACGCAACGGACCTGCGTGCGCACCAAGACGCACGATCCATTCCGGCGCCGCATCCCCGGCGCGGCGCGTTCGACATCGACACGCTCGCTCCTGAATCGTCACGCCACAACGCTCGCACCATGTCCATGGCGGATCAGGGCGAAATCGCGCGCGACGCAGCGCATCGGCTGGCGCGGGAAGGCCACGGCCGAGCAACTCGTCGGCGATGGCTTGCAGTTGTCGCAAAAGAACAGTCACCGCGTCAGTATGGACGCGGTGACTGAAGTACTCGGGATTTACTGCGGAAAATCTTCGCTGTCACCAATCTCAGCTTGCTGCCATCCGACGCAGCACGGTGTGCAGGATGCCGCCGTTACGGTAATAGTCAACTTCAACCGGCGTATCGATGCGGCACAGCGTTTCAAACTGCACCTTGGTGCCATCGGTCTTCACCGCGGTGACCTCAATCTTCTGCCGCGGCTCAACGCGATCGTTCACCGCAATGCTGAATGTTTCGGTGCCATCAAGACCAAGCGTGGCGGCGGTTTGACCATCAAGGAACTGCAGCGGAAGAACGCCCATGCCAACCAGGTTCGAGCGATGAATGCGCTCGTAACTCTCAGCGATCGCGGCCTTCACTCCTAAGAGCATGGTGCCCTTTGCAGCCCAATCGCGGCTTGAACCCATGCCGTAATCCTTGCCCGCAAGCACCACCAGCGGAATGCCCTTGGCCTTGTACGCCATGGCCGCGTCGTAGATGAACTTCTCCTTGCCGCCGTCGGTAAAGTCGCGGGTCCAACCGCCGGTCTTGTCCGACGTGATCTTGTTGCGGATGCGAGTATTCGCAAACGTTCCGCGTGTCATCACGCGATCGTTTCCGCGGCGGCTGCCGTAACTATTGAACATCGACACGCTCACGCCGTGCTCCGCGAGGAACTTGCCAGCGGGCGAATCCGACTTGATATTGCCAGCCGGGGAGATGTGATCGGTGGTCACGCTGTCGCCTAAGAACGCCAAGCAGCGCGCGCCGGAGATCGGCGCGATGGTGCCCACTTGCATCGACATCCCCTCAAAATATGGGGGATTTTGGATGTACGTGCTCTTGGAATCCCACGGATACATCTCGCTTGAAGCAGCGGCAATGGCGCGCCACTCTTCGCTGCCTTCAAAGACGTGGGCATACTCGTGCGTGAACTGTTCGCGTGTCACAAACGCGGCAACCGCGTCGTCCACTTCCTTCTGTGATGGCCAAATGTCCTTCAGGAACACGGGCTTTCCGTCATTTCCGGTGCCGAGCGGCTCGGTGGCAAGATCAATGTTCACCGTGCCAGCGATCGCATACGCCACCACCAGCGGCGGACTTGCGAGGTAATTCGCCTTCACATCTTGGTGGACGCGCGCTTCAAAGTTGCGATTGCCGGAGAGGACGCTGGCCACCATCAGGTCGCCATCCTTGATTGCCTTACCGATATGGTCCGGCAGCGGTCCGCTGTTACCGATGCATGTGGTGCATCCGTAGCCGACCAGATAGAAGCCAAGGTCCTCGAGCGGCTTGAGAAGACCACCCTTTACTAGGTAATCCGTCACCACTTTGCTGCCAGGCGCAAGGCTCGTCTTCACCCACGGCTTGCGAGTGAGACCCTTCGCTGCAGCCTTCTTGGCAACAAGTCCAGCACCAATCATGACGTTTGGATTGCTGGTGTTGGTGCAGCTGGTGATGGCAGCAATGACGATGTCGCCGTGGGCGAGTTGATACTCATTGCCTGCTTCGTCGCGCACGGCGACTTTGCTTGGCTCGATAGCAACCGCGGTGCCACCTTCGGACTGCATGCCGGCTCCTGGCTTGCCGCCAGCGCTGGATTTCTCAAGGAATTTAGGCAATTCGCGCTGCCACGCAGACTTCATTTCGTTGAGCGGAACGCGGTCCTGCGGGCGCGCTGGGCCAGCGAGGCTCGGGACGATCGAAGCAAGATCAATATCAACCACCGCGGTGTAAGTGATCTTGGTGGAGTCCTGGCGCCACAACATGTTGGCCTTGCAATATTGCTCAACCGTCTTGATGAGATCTTCGCTGCGGCCCGAGAGGCGCATGTAATCGAGCGTGTGATTGTCGACCGGGAAGAATCCGATCGTGGCGCCGTATTCAGGAGCCATGTTGGCGATCGTCGCGCGATTGGCCAATGACATTTCGGCAAGACCAGGACCGAAGAACTCCACAAACTTGTTCACCACGCCAAACTTGCGCAGGATCTGCGTGATGGTGAGAACCAGGTCCGTCGCCGTGGTGCCTTCCGGCAACTTACCAGTGACGCGCACGCCAACAACCTCAGGAATCAGCATGTAAATCGGCTGACCAAGCATGACTGCCTCGGCCTCAATGCCACCAACACCCCAGCCAACCACGCCCAATCCGTTGATCATGGTGGTGTGACTGTCGGTGCCAACAAGGCTGTCCGGATAGAGGACCCCGTCCTGTTCCCAGACCACTTTTGCCAAGTATTCAAGGTTCACTTGATGCACGATGCCGGTGGCTGGCGGCACCACGCGGAAGTTTGAGAGCGCCTTCTGGCCCCACTTGAGGAACTCGTAGCGCTCCTTGTTTCGATCAAACTCCAGTTCGCCGTTGATGGTCAACGCCATGCCGCTTGCAAACGCATCGACCTGCACACTGTGGTCAATGACTAGGTCGCACGGAACCAGCGGGTTGACCTTCTTTGGATCGCCGCCAAGGCGCTTCATCGCATCGCGCATGGCAGCAAGATCCACCACGCATGGAACGCCGGTGAAATCCTGCAGCACCACGCGGCCGGGCATGAACGGGATTTCTTCTTCGGCGACCTTCGCGGGGTCATAGTTGCAGATCTTCTGCACGTGTTCTTTGGTGACGATGCGGCCGTCGCAATTGCGCAGGCACGCTTCGAGCAACACGCGGATGGAATACGGCAAGCGTTCAATCGGCCCGAGCGACTTGAGTGCATCGAGGCGGTAGTAGGTGCGGTCGCCGGTAGCGGTCTTCAGCGTAGTGCGCGCATTGAAGGGATCGTGGGTGGTCATAGACCCACCATTCTAGGAAATAGGTGCCGTTAGGAAATAGGTGCCGTTCACCCCTGTCCCTAATTTCCACGATAAATGGGGACAGGGGTGAACGGCACCTATTTATTTATGCGCGCCGGGCTAGGAATCTAATCGGTAACTGCGTCGACCCGTTCATGGCAAGGTCGGCGAGCGCTTCACCCAGCACTGGCATGAACTTGAATCCGTGACCGCTGAATCCGCACGCGATCCATGTGCGTGCGCAGCCCGGCATGCGATCCACGATGAAGTGTTGGTCCGGGCTGTTGGTGTACAGGCAGATGGCACTCGCCAATGCGGGACCCGCGGCGGCAGGGATGAACTCGCGGGTGATGCTTCGGATCTCTTCAATCTCGTCAGCAGTGGCAGGCACGCGCGGCGCGTCTGGGTCGCACGGTGTCCCAGCTCCGTGCAGCGCGATCTTTACGCCGCCGGGCGCGTCTTGGCCGGGGGCTGTTGGGATTCCATAGATACCGGGGAGTGTGTGACCAACTGGTTTGATGTCGGTGACACGAAGCGATTCGCCGACGCGCGCAACGCTGTTGGCGTGATGTGCCTGCGTTGCCTGCTCACCCTGCGCGATGGATCGATCGACGTACCACACAGGCATCCGCGGCGATGCGCACAGCGCTTCATCACACGGCGCAAGCCACACGATGGGTACGCGCAGCGGCGTGAGCGTGACGCCAAGCGTGCTCGCCAGGCTCGGCGTCCATGCACCTGCGGTGATGATGAGCGAACCAGCTTCGTAGGTGCCGCGATCGGTGCGAACCTGCACGCCATTGGCTGTTTCAGACCATTCAATGACGCGCTCGCCCTCATGGATATCAGCGCCGTGCGCGCGCGCGACGCGGACAGCGGCGGCCACTGCGCGTTCTGGGCGAACGAATCCAGAGCCCGGCTCAAAGAGCGCCGACCAATCATTAGGAATGTTGAACTGCGGAAAACGCGCACGCGCAGCATGTGCGTCGAGCGGCTCGCATGGAACACCGTGTCCAGCGCCGGAAGCGTGCGAACGTCCAACCACTTCGCTACCGGGCGCACCCATGTACAGGACGCCGGGGCGATGCACGAGCGGAAATGTTGCGTCCGCGCCGAACTTGATCGATTCGCGTTCCAGTGCTTCCCAACCTGCGCGCGTACGCAAGAGCAGCGGAACGTAGTCAGGCAACTCGAAGTAGCAATCGCGAATGATGCGACTGCCGCCGTGATGACTGCCAAGGTTGTGCGGTACGGGATAGCGGTCAATCCCCAGCACGCGTTCCCCGCGCGACGCCAGGTGCATACACGCCGCCGAACCCATGGTGCCGACACCGATCACAATGGTGGAATAAGTGTTGGGCTGTTGATTCATTGCAAATACATCACATGCTCAAGTTGCACGAATCCTTCATCGGGCTGGCGACCATCAAGCTCCACGAAGTACTTCTTCATTTCGCCTTGCCAACGGGCGTTGACTTCGGTGGCAGCCATTCCATCGAGCGCGGCCTGCAGATTGGGGGTCTCAAAGTAACCAACCAACGTGCAGTCTGCGCGATCAAGGAACAATGAATAGTTGTGCCACCCGGTAGCCGAAAGCGCTGCAAGCATCTCTGGCCATACGGCTTGATGACGAGCCACATACTCATCAAGCAGGTCCGGGCGAAGTTTCAGTCGAAAGCAGACTCGTTCCATGTGATTGGCTCCTCCTATAAAGTACGCCGGGTATGCAAAGCACGAGACTCGCTACATTTGCGTCACTTATTACGCTGACCGTGACCAGCGCGCGAGTGGTCGGGCAGGAAGCCGCGCCGCAAGTGACCAAACCGCAGGCGGTCGCTGATCCAGTCGCCGCACAGGAAGCCGCAACACCGGTGGTCGCGTCACCCGCGACAGCGGCACCACCCGCCGCGCCGAAGGTACGCCGCGCAGCGTTTCGAGACCGCGCGGCCATGGTGCTTATTGATGTTGGAAATGGTGTTTGGTGCGCGTTCAATCCGCGCACTGCTTCGTACGACGTCATCTGGCGCGGCGATGTGGAGTTGCGTGGGAAAGTCCATGATTTCAGCCAAGACACGTCGCGTCCGCGCGGTGAAATTCTGCGGGACCGAACACAGCCCGTGGCGACTGCTCCTGATGCAGTCCTGCAGCCAGGGCAAACGATTTTCATGCGAACTGCGAGCGGCGCGCGTCTGCCACTCTGGCATTCACTGCTCATTGCCTTTGATGAACAAGGCCGCACGCCAGTCACCGTTCGCGCTGTTGAGAATGATGGCCGCGAGCGATTGCACTTTGAGAGTTGTACGCACGTCACCAGCGATCTTGAGTGGCAGTGGAACTTCAAGATCATGAATGGCCCCGCGCGTCCGGCGTCCGTTGAATGGACGAATACGGGAACTTCGCCAAAGCCCCTGCGCGCCATGCGCCTCGAAGGTGAAGAAGTCACATGGATGGACGGCGAGGGGTACGGACTGACGGTGAATTGGAAGGGATACGAACTCACTCCCGACGCAGTGCTATTGCGCTTTGACCTGGTTTCAAAGGATGGAACGCGCGTCGAGGCGTCGCAGCGCGTGACCGCCAAGGGTAAAGGCGTGCGCATTGAAACCAGCGGTATTCCTGAGGATTACATCTGGTTTACGACGCTGAGCGAAACGCGCGCGGTCGCCGAAGTTGGTGTTGATGATGGAGATGAGAAGTGATGCGTGAACGACGTGCATTCATCGCCGCACGCACAAAGGCGCTTGCGTCCACCGTTTCACTGATGTTGTTCGCCACGCTCGCATTGACTCCAACCAACGCGCGCGCCCAAAGCACCCCGCCAACAAACACCATCCCCGG
>CAMDCW010000092.1 GCA_945890745.1 Phycisphaera mikurensis NBRC 102666 | reverse complement strand
CAGTCCCCTGGGTTGGCGAACACCGATGAGGATCCCTGCGACCTGTTTGGCAACCCACTCGCGCTCGACCCGCTGGGCGCCGACCTTGAAGGTTTGGTGCGCACCGCCGACGGCTCGTTCTGGATGTGCGACGAGTACCGACCATCGCTGTACCGGTTCGATGCGACCGGTCTCATGGTCGAGCGCTTCGTACCGGTCGGCGCCAACAACTACGGCGTGACGTTGGGAACCGAGGCGTTCCCTGCGGTGTATGCGCAGCGCCGCGACAACCGCGGGTTTGAGGCGATTGCGGTGTGGGATGACCAGCTGTTCTTCTTTGTGCAGAGCCCGCTCGACAACCCGGATGTGGCGAACGATGCGAACTCGAAGGCCTCGCGGCTGGTGCGGATCGCCAAGTTCAATTCCGTCACCCGCAGCGTCGTTGCTGAGTACGCGTACATCTTGGAGGGCGGCGCCAGCGACAAGCTCGGTGACGCGTGCGCCTCCGGCCCCGGCCGTTTCCTGGTGGTCGAGCGCGACAGCGCCGTTGGCTCATCCAGCCAGAAGCGCATCTACGAGATCGACCTTGCCGGTGCCACCGACCTCTCAACGCTCTCTGCGTCGATCGCGGGTCCCGGCGGAACGCTTGATCGCATGACCCCGGCTCAGCTTGCGGCTGCTGGCATCGTGCCCGTGCGCAAGACGCTGAAGGTTGACCTTGCCGCCGTGGGGTACGCCGCGGTTGGCGACAAGGTGGAGGGTCTGGCAATGCGCGACCCGTCCACGATCTTTGTACTCAACGACAACGATTTCCAATTGCAGGGCACGTTCGACCGTGCTACCGGCCTGCTGACTCCGAATCCATCGCCTGCGTCGACGGTCCTCGGGATGATCACGTTCTCTGGTAACGGTCTTGATCCGAGTGACCAAGACAGCGCCAATGCCATCCGCGGATGGCCGGTCGACGGCGCCTACATGCCGGACGCGATCGCCGCGTTCCGGTCGAGCGGACAGGATTACTACGTGACCGCCAACGAGGGCGACGCGCGCGAGTGGGGCAGCTTCGTCGATGGCACCACGGTCTCTGCAGTCACGCTTGATAAGCACGTCTTCCCCGGACGCAGTTGGCTGCGTGGCAACGCGCGCTTGGGCCGCCTGCAGATCCGCAAGGACCTGGGTGATCTTGATGGCGACGGCGACGTTGACCGCATCGTGTCCTACGGCGGACGTGGCTTCACCATCTGGGCCGCGGACGGCAGCCGTGTGTGGGATTCCGGCGATCTGGTTGAGCAGGTGACGGCATCCACGTATCCGCTGTACTTCAACGCGAGCCACACCAACAACACGCGCGACAATCGCAGTCGCTCGAAGGGTCCGGAGCCTGAAGGCGTCACTGTCGGCGTTGTTGCGGGGCACCAGTTTGTCTTCGGCGTCTCGGAGCGAGTCGGCGGCTTGTTCGCCTTCTGCGTGGACAACCCCGCATCGCCGAGTTTCGAGGGATACTTGAATAGCCGCATTTTCACGGCCCTGCCATCGAGCGGCAACGCCGGCGACCTCGGCTCCGAGGGCGTGTGCTTCGTCCCTGCCTCGCAATCCCCGAACGGCTATCCGCTGGTACTGGTGGCGAACGAGGTCAGCGGCACACTGTCGGTCTTCCAGGTGAACGCCATCTGCGACACCATCGGCGACCTGAACGGCGATTGCATTGTCAACGGGCTCGACCTCGCCCAGCTCTTGGGTGCGTGGGGACCGTGCACGTCGCCGTGCGCCGCCGACCTAGACGGAAACGGCTTGGTTGACGGCGCAGATCTCTCAAACCTTCTGGGTCATTGGGGCTGAACCAATCAAGCAATGATCTAACGGCTACTACATCGGTTCTGAACGCATCGCCCGCGGCAGTGGCTTAGTTTGCTTGCACACGGAGGCGTGGTCAAGGGGCAACGTGGCGTTTCAAACGTCAACGGACACTCGTCTTCTGTTTCTTTCCCCTTTCTCTTCCCCTTACTTGGAGCTATCTTAATGCGTTACTCCCTTCTCTCGGCCCTCGTGGTCACGTCCGTCATCGTTCCCGCGGCGCACGCCGGCATCGTCATCACCGAGGTGATGAGTTCGAGCGGCACCGGCGGAACCCCCGACTGGTTTGAAGTCACCAACGACGGCAGCTCCGCCGTGAGCCTCACCGGCTGGAAGATGGACGATGGTTCCTTCAACATCGCCGCCGCAGTTGCGCTCAGCGGCATCACCTCGCTCGGCGCCGGTGAGTCGGCGATCTTCATCGAATCTACAGCCGGCGCAGGCGTCGCCTCCTTCCGCACCTTCTGGGGCGGCCTGACCAACGTGCAGGTCGGCTACTACTCGGGCGGCGGGGTCGGCTTCAGCTCCGGCGGCGACGGCGTCGGCGTGTTCAACAACCTCAATGCGCTCGTGAACAAGGTCAGCTTCGGTGCCGCGACCGGCGGTTCCAGCTTCTTCTGGGGCTGGGATTCGATGGGTGCGATCGACCCGAACTACTCGGGTGTAGTGAGCACCGTCGGAACGATCGGCACGCAGGTCGGATTCGTGTCTGCGGATGCGTTGGGCAACATCGGCTCGCTCGGCACTGCGATCTTGGTCCCCGGCCCAGGCGTGGCCGCTATCGCGGCTCTCGCGCTGGCGATCCGCACCCGTCGTCGCGCCTGATGCCGACGTTGGTGTGATTTGATATCCGATCCCGCGGGTCGCGTATGCGGCTCGCGGGATCGGTCTTTTTGTGACTCCGTCGGCGGTGCGGCCCGCCCTCACGGGCTCGGAAGGCGGCCGAAGATCAGGTGGTACATCCCCATCGCCAGGAACATGGCTGAGGCCACGACGGCCACCACGAGCACGGATGCAGCGAGGAGCTGCTTGGTAGTCGCCCCGGTCTCTCGCGAGGCGGTTTCGGTGGCGGAAGCGTCGCTCCACTCGCCGGTGGGTGATGTGGCGGACTTGCTTGCGTTCGCCGGCTTTCCGTTGCGCAGGCGCACGAGCCGTGCGGGTTCCACCAGCTGATCGCTCAGCTCGCCGAGGGCCACCGTCGCCAGTTCCGCGTTCAGCGTGGTGGCGTTGCGCTCACCGGCCCACAGTGCGATGGAACGCGCCAGCCGCAGCGTGCGGACCCCAGAGTTCACCGCGAACTCGGCCAGCTTCGCGAGCGCTTCCGTATCCGACGAAAGCCCGACGCGGCGCAGCGTGCGATCGATGCGCAAGGATTCCGTGCTGGCGGTGCGGGTCGTGTAGAGGACCATTTCCGCCCAGGAGGTGCACGCATATCCCTCGGCGTTGGTGTCGCGCGTGGTGGCGATGATGGTGAACTGGCGGTACGGCTCGTCGGCGTTAGTGCCCTTCCAGCCTTCGCCCGAAAGCTCCCACGGCGGCGTCGGCCTCTTCCGCACCCGGTCGCCCTGCGCCACGCGGCACAGGTCGCCGCAGATGGCCCACTGTCCCTCGAGGTTGCCAACCAGGACCACCGCCCCGCGAGGCACCGTCATCAGGATGTCATGCAGTTCGTCCGACCCCTGGAGCGAGGCAGGGTTGATGCAGACGAGCGGCGCCCCCAGCTCCCGGGCCACGGTGGCCGCGATGGTCTGCTTGCCGCTGTCGGCGGGCCCGATCAGCAGCAGGTGGGGGAAGCGCTGTCCCGTCTCCAGGCTCGCCTGCACCGCGCGCGCAAGCGTTGCCGCCAGGCCCGGCGCCTCTGACATGTGGTTCAGCGTGGGTGCCTGCAGTTCGAGCAGCGAGGGCAACTGGACGGGCCCGGATCGTTGATTTGCCATGATGCCTCCGGAGGGGTGCTTGGACGTGAGCACTATACGGAGGGCGGGCTGGGGAGGTTGCGGGTTGGGGATGAATCTCGTTCGTAGATGTCGTGGCCGGTCACTGCGGGCACGGGCTCCACTCAGTCAGGCTGATTGCGCAAATAGGTTTGCATGCGCGACGCGGTGGGCGCGTCCGAGCGTTGCACCAACTGGCCGATAGGACCGGGACGCATCAACCTCTCGCAAAAGCGCAGCAACCGAGGCCTGGGCCTCGGTTGCAAGCTTGAGAGCGGGTGAAGGGACTCGAACCCTCGACGTCCACCTTGGCAAGGTGGCACTCTACCACTGAGTTACACCCGCAAATCCTCCGGTCGGGCGCGCAACCGGCTACTTCGAACTTCGCGCGCGCCCGAACTCGGAAAGAGAGATTGTAGTCACAGCCGACAGCGTGCGCAAGGGGTAACTGCAACTTGATAACACGGCGGACGTTGCAAAAATCCCAGCCCAACGGGGCCGAACAGCATCGACACGACGCTTCATACGATCCCCCACATGCAAGCCCAAATGTACGCCGTTCGCAGCAGCGTCGCCACCATCATTCGCGCCTCCGCCATCACCGGCGCATGCCTCGCCGCAGCCTGCACTCCGAACGCAACCAACACCCAGAACACACCCAACGCAACGCCCGCGCTCGCATCCACGCCCACGCACATCGCCGTCCTCGCCGCCGAGACCGGCCCCATGTCGCCCATCGGTCTCAGCGCCATGCGCGGCGCGCAACTGGCAATCACTGAACACAATCACACATCCACACTTCGCTTCGACGCCGAGTGCATCGATACGCAGAGCTCCTCCCCGCGCGCCACGGAAATCGCCCGCGCCGCCGCCGCTCGTAACACCATTGGCATCGGCTTCACCGACAGTGACCCCGCGCTGGTTGCCATTCCTGAATTCACACGCATCGGTAAGCCCTTCGTAGTGATCGGTGCAACGGATCCCAAACTGCCCGGCCGCTGCGGCGCTGGCACATTCCTTGCATGCTTTGGCGACGACGCACAAGCCATCGCCGCCGCCGACTTTGGAGCGGCACACTTTGGGAAACGCGCACTGGTCATCTTTGACTCGCGCCATGAATACACACGCACCGTGGCAAGCTTCTTTCGCAGCCGATTTGGAAATGAAGTCGGCGGCAGCGCCGTTGCGGAATTTGACCTCAGTTTCACCCCCGCGCCCGCTATCGCGCCGCACCTGGTTGCGCCCGCCAACCAAGCCGACTTCATCTTTGTTGCCTGCATGCCAGAAGACATCGCCGCAGTACTGAAGTCCGTTCGCTCTGCACTGCCAACAACGCCAATCATCGGCGGCGATTCGTTCGACTGCGACGCGGTACTCCGCACGCCCACTGCCAATAGCCAAGCAAGCGCGAACGCCGATTCCGCAACCGCCCCCACCAACCACGTCTGGTTCACCACCCACGCGTGGCTCGGCACCGGCGCCTCGCCCGCCGCGCTTGCGTTTGTGGATGCGTACTCCGCCGCTTACGGAACTCGGCCGCCCAACGCGTTTGCAGCACTCGGCTACGACGCCGCCCGCCTTGCCATTGACGCACGCACGCGCGCCGGCAGTGATGATCCGAAAGCCATCGCCGCTGCACTGGCCGCCACCACTGACTTTCACGGCGTTACCGGCACGATCAGTTATGCGAACGGCCCCGTTCCAAAGAAGGACGTCTGGATGGTTTCAGTAACGAATGGCACACTGCAACTGGCGCGATAAAAATACTCACGCGCTCGCCAGACAGGCCGAGCGCGTGAGCGTGGGGGTTAAGAATTCGCCGACCGTCCGTTGGTACCGAACGCGTCCATCACATCACTGGCATGCACCCCAGGCGCTCAAGAGCTGCCCAAGATCCGAGCCATTCACTACGCCGTTGCCGTCAAGGTCGCCAGGGCCAGAAAGTCCCCATGCGCTCAGGAGCAACCCAAGGTCCTCGCCACCAACCACGCCGTTCCGCGCGTTGATTGGGGCAATGTCCGCTGGGCACGCACCTGGGTAACTGTTCGGATCCGATGGATCAGTAGCCGCAATCACTTCATCGCGGTCGAGCGCGCCATCTCCGTCGCGATCAATACCCAATCGACGCGCCATGCCTGGAGGCACCAGTGTGTAGGTGACTTCATTGCCACTGGTGGCACCAGCAAGGAGCGCCGCGGCGGTGATGGTTTCGCCAGTACGGTCGCTCACAAAGCTTCCGAATTGCAGCAGCCAACCGCGCGCCACGCCGTCACGATTACCCTTGGCAATCAAGCCAACTTGTGTGCTCTGGCTTGTTGCCAACGTAATGAGCTGCGTAATGCGCGCACTGTCATCACCACTTCCGCCCGCGTTGCGCGCGGTGACTTGCTGACCAGCGCCAGCATGCGTGTCCGTACCGAAACTCAACAGGAACGCTTCCACGTCACGCCGTTGCGTGGAGCCAGTGGCACCAGCAGGGAATCGGAAGCCAATGTTGAGAACATCCTGCAGCGTTGCTTCATCGCCACCGTGATCGAACCCAAAGCCGCGGTTGTTGACCAGCGAACTCTTGTTGGCGCCGACCTTTCGGTACGTGTCGCGCAGTGGCGAATTCTTGCGGTTCTGCGGCTCATTTGCCGGCGGTGGAGCCGGGATATCAACCTTCTGATTGGTGCCAGTGATCCCAGCGTGGCAATTGATGCACGTCAGTCCGGGAGGCGCGCCAAAGATCTGCGAGGTGTTAAAGATGGTCTGCCCAGCAGTTGGATTACCCGTACCGCCAGTACCAGTGACCACGCCACCAACGATCGGAATAGAAGTCTTCAGCGTGTTGTCAATGTTGCGGTTTGGGTTTGGTCCAAAGGTGAGCGATGCAACATAGTGCTCCATGCTGGCCATCTCTGTCACGGTGATTTCACTGTCACGCCCCTGCAGATGGACGTACGCCTCATTGAACTCAGCAAGATCATTCTTCTCGCCGCGCCAGTGGAACGGCTCGGTGCCGATGATTCCAAAGAGCGTCTGCGTGGTCATCGGTCCCTTCATCGGGTGCCAACTAATGCAGCCCGGTACTTGGCACGATTCATCAAAGAGCTGCACGGTGCCTTGGGTATTACCAATGTCCCACGCCACGCGATCGCTCCGTGCATCCACATGGCACGATGCGCAGCTTGACTGCCCAAGGCCGGAGGTGAGATGCGTATCGAACAGGAACTTGCGCCCCTCCTTCACGGTGGCAGGCGTTGGATCATGGAACGCAATCCGCGCAATCTCAGAATTGGTGGCGGTGCTGACTGCAGACACCGATCCTTCAAATCGATTCAACACATAGAGCCGGCTGCCGTCAGCATTCATGACAAGACCCGTTGGGCCTTCGCCAACATTAATGGTGGCAATGCGACCGCCGCCGGCGTCAAACCCAATCACATTGTTGGAACCAAGACCAGCAACCCACGCTGTGCCGTTTGGGCTGAATGCCACTCCGCGCGGATCACCAATCGACTGCAATCGATTGAGCACCGATGTGGTGGCGCTGGTGTATGTGAGGTGCGGATTCATATCAATCACCGTGCCCGGACCTGCGCCGCCAGCAAGGCGTGCAGCCACACACTTCACAAACACGCCATTGACATTCTGCTCAAAGCGCAGTTCGTTACGTGATTCCATACCGATGGCAACCACATCGCCATTGGGCGCAGTGCCGATGCCGGCAACGATGGTCATGAGACCCTTCACGTAACTCACTGAGTTGGTCTGCGCGTTGATGACAGCAATGTCGTTGTCGTGCTGGTCCCACGTGACAAAGCTGGTCCAGTTGCGATTGTTTCCATCAAGCCACTGGTTGGTGGTGGTGTTCTTGCGAACGATTTGACCAACCCTTGGCGCAGTGCCGTTCGATGCAGCCTTCGCGGGGCTGAAGGTGGTGCCAGCATTCGGAGGCGGATTCACGCCGCCGTACGGACCAGTTGCCAGACTCACCGTTGCGTGCGGCAACATGGTGGAGTGATTGCCCGATTCAAAGATGCCCAAGTAGACGGTATTGCCATCGGCACTTGCGGTGAGTGCGCGCGGTTGACTGCCGGTAATCGCCACCGTTGTCACGGTCGCTGGGCTTGCAGCATCAACCACCGCCAGTCGCTCGGCGAGTGACAGTGAAACGAACGCCTTCTGCGGAGTGCCCGCAAAGACCACATCCGATGGCTCGTCGCCGATCAAGATGGTTCGGGTGACGCGCATGGTGGCAAGATCAACCACGCTGACGGAGTCAGAAATCTGATTGACCACCCACGCTTCCGTCGCACTGCGCGCGCGCACCGACACGGGATCGAGTCCAACCGGAACCGAGCCGCGCTTCACCGGCGAGCCGCCCACAACGTCGTACACCTCCAGGCGCGCATCGGCAGTATTCACGGCGAGCAGGACGAGTCCGTTTGGCGTGAGGTCGATGGGGTGCGATTGCGGTGATTCCCAGTTCACAAACGAGCCGCTCTGCGCAACAGCTGGCAGGGTGATGGCGAGTGCGGCGAGTGCGGCTGTGTGGAAAGTGCGCGTCATTGCAACCACCTGTTGCCCGACGCGGCGGCTCAGGGACAGCGCCGGCGAGAATTGTGGGTGGCCACCAGTGCGTCCCATTCCGGTCCGAACGCGGATTCGTAGTTCTTCCAGCGGCCGATCGAGGTTCGATTGATGGGGCGTCGGACTTGCTCATGGCTCAGGGTCAACACCGTGCGCGTGTTGTCCTCGGGGCGGAGCATGTCAGATTCTTGGGCAATTCCCAGGAACTTGGTCACCCGCTGCGCGTGTCCGTCGGGGTCTTCGATCAAGTCTTCGTACACAATTTCTTCGTGGCGAATCTTGAGTACGGAGAGTGCTTCCATGGAGAGCGCGCGTTCGGCGGTCATGACTTCGCGGATGCCGCCAAGCGAACCGGTCCATCCAAAGTGCTTGGGGTTGAAACTGGAGAGATACAAACTCACCGCCGTGTCGCGCGGATCACGGGTGATGTGCATGCAGCTTGCGCCCGGAAGAATGGCGGCGACGGCAGGAAGCCAGCGCCACGTCTGCAGCGACTTGTCTACCAGCCACGCCTTGTCTGCAACGTCTGGCGTCCGCGCGCCGGAGATGTAGTTGTTCTGAAACATCACCGCATCTTCTGGACTCATGGTGCCAAGTCCGCGCGGCCATGCGCCCGCATGAACCAACGAATCGCCAAGCGCCATGATCCCTTCGTACTCGCCGATTCCAGCGACGCACGAATGGCGGTCAAGCATTTGCTCAAGGAGCGTTGTGCCACTGCGCGGCATTCCCACAATGAATGCAATGTCTTGCACTTCCGGAACGCGCGGGTTGAACCAGGCCTTGCCATTGGCAAGTAGTTGCCGCTGCGCATGCACATCCGCGTGCATGTCGGAGAGGTTGAAGACGGGAGCCGTGTTCTCGTGGATATACGTGGCAAGTTCCCACGCGCGGCGATATTCGCCAGCAGAATCAAGCAACAGCACCGCTTCAAATCCGGCGTTGCGCCGCATGGACATTTCGCCTGGCTCGCGTGCGATTGCTTCAAACTCAGCAACTGCGCCTTCGCGGTCATCTTTCGCGCGCACGCGGGCCGACATGATCCGGCCGCGCACGTCAGTGAGCCACATGCCACCTTGCTCAACCAAGGCCTTCATTTCCGCGCGCTTTCCGGTGCGGTGCAGGATGTCGGCTAGGAAGATCGTTGCGTCCAGCGCGTTCGGCGCCTTGCGCGCAATCAGTACGCGTAGGCGATCGATGGCCTTATCGCTGCGAGCGAGGTAGTGATCAACGATCGCCCACGCCATGCCAATGCGGTGGTCGCCAGTGATCATGCGCTCCGCGCGTTCGAGCGCTTCTTCTGCAACTCGCATGCGGTTCATGCCGATCGCGCAACGCGCAACGCCAAGCCACGCCTCGCCGTCGCGCGGGTTGCGGCGCAACATGTCGCCCGCAAGATGCTTGGCATTCAGGAAGTCGCCGCGCTGCAGCAAGCGCTGAAGTTCTGCCCGTTGATTGACAGGAGGTGGCATGGAGTGGTGATGCTACTAGTGGCAGCCGCGATGCCGCTCTGCGATTTGCGCGGTCAGTCCCACTCGGCGCCGAACGCCCACTCATAATTCTTCCAGCGCCCAATGGACGACCGGTTGATCGGCTTGCGCACCTGCTCATGGCTCAGAGTGAGCACGGTGCGCGCGTTTGATTCCGGCGCAAGGACGGTCTCTTCCATCGCCAATCCCATGCGCGTCAGGCATCGCTCCATATGGCCGCGTGGATCGGCAACCAACTCCTCGTAGACGATCGATTCGTGCGGGATTCCGAGCGTGTGCAGGGCTTGCGGCACCAATGCCCGCTCGGCGGCGATGATGCGGCGGATGCTTTCGAGCGAGCTTGTCCAGCCGACGTTCTTTGGGTGGAAGTTCGAGAGGAACAGGCTGACCGCCGTGTCGCGCGGTTCGCGCATGATGTGGAAACACACGGCGCCCGGCATGACGGCGGCGACAGCGGGCAACCAGTGCCAGGTATTGAGTGACTTGTCGAACATCCACGGGGTGTTGCCGCGCCGCATGGAAGCGATGCCGGACAGGTAGTTCTGCTGCATCGCAAGCGCTTCATCAGTGGGCAGCATTGCCAGTCCGGTTGGCCATGCGCCAGCGGAGATGACTGCAGTACCGAGCGTATTGATTCCGTCGTACTCACCGATACCGGTCACCGCGGAATGGCGATCAAGCATCTGTTCAAGCAGGGTGGTACCACTGCGGGGCATGCCAACAACCAGCGCAACGCCATTCACTGCGGGCGCGCGCGGGGTGAACCATGGCTTTCCGCGGGCGAGCAGTGTGGATTGCGCGTTGGCATCGGAAATCACGCCATCGACATCGAAGGTTTCGCCAGTGGTTGCATGCAGGTGTTCTGCAAGTGCGAAGGCGCGGCGGTACTCACCGGCAGCGTCAAGCATGCGGACGGCGTCGAAGCCGGCGATGCGGCGTGCCAGGGCAATCGCGTCGCTGCGTGCGAAGGTTTCCAGTCGGTCGGCAGTGCCGGTTGGGTCGGTCAGTGCGGTCACGCGCGCTGTAAAAATCTGCGCGCGTGGGTCGGACAGCCATTTGCCGCCACTATTCACAAGGGTTTGCAGTTCTTGGCGACGCCCGGCGCGGTGAAGCACCTCGGCAAGGGCCATGGTGGCGTCCACCGTGTTCGGTGCTCCTTTGGCGATCAGGCCGCGCAGGCGGTCAATGGCAGCGTCGCTCCGGCCAAGTCGGTGGTCAATGATGGCGCGCAGCAGGGCAAGATCGTGGGACGCCCCGTTCAGGCGTATGGCGCGTTCAATCGCCTCATCCGCCACGGTGAGGCGCCCTAAGGCGAAGGCTGCCCGCGCTTGGGCGTGCCACGCCCGCAGGTCTCTGGGGTTTCGGCGCAGGCTGATTTGGGTTCTCTGGAGCACTTCCCCGAAGGCCCGGCGTGCCAGTAAAGCGTCCAAATCAGGGATTTCAGGGGATG
>CAMDCW010000091.1 GCA_945890745.1 Phycisphaera mikurensis NBRC 102666 | reverse complement strand
GGGACCAGCTCGAGTTCAATCTTCCCCGCTCGATACAGATCGGGGAACACCGTTGAGCCAGCGGTCTTGGGGAACGAGCAAATGACCTTACTCACGCGCTCGGCACGCAGCAGCGCGGCGAGTCCAACCAGGCCAGTGCCGGTGTTGTTGCTCACCACGGTCAAGCCCTTCGCGCCCTGATCGATCAGGGCATGAATGAGCTCGATTGGACTTCCTGCTTCGCCGAAGCCACCAATCATGACGGTCGCGCCATCGAAGATGTCGGCGACCGCCTCGTGGGCGCTACCAACGCGCTTATCGATCATCGGCAGGACGGTGTTGGTGATGTCGCGTGCGTGACACGTGCGCTCTTGACGCGCGAGTAGTCAAACAGACCGGCCTCGTCATACAGGACGCGATCCGCGTAACCGTCAAACCACAACGCCTCTGGATTGCGACCGACGATGCAAATCTTGCCCTTGTCTTTGGCGGAGCCAGAGTTGCGCATGATCTTGAATATGACAACTCCGTTCTCGCTGCCCTTGAGACCAGGAATCGGTTCATTGGTCACGGCGCACACTTCGGTCTTGCCCTTGTAGTGGGTAATGGAAAGTCGTGCGTGGCTTTCAACGCCGGACAAGCCCTTCTGCGATTCGTTGAGGATTTTCCACACGGTCTCAATGGGCGCATTGAAGGCGCGGTAGGCAATGATGTCGCGGCCACAGAAGAAGTAGTGATTCTCGCCGCCTGCGCGCTTGAATTCGCGTTGCAAGATGCGCAGCGCATCGGGATCGTCGTTGATGCCCTTCATGATGGGCGTTTGATTCTCAACGCTTAGCCAGCCGCGCGACACCAGGCGCTGCATGGCAGCACCGGTGGCAGGCACCCACTGCAAGAATCCCTTGTCATTGTGGATGTATTTGCCGTCAGCGTCCTTGGCCAGGAATTCGTCGGGGTGTTCAAAGTGCACCACAATGTGCAGGCCAACGTCTGGGTACGTCTCATGGAATCGATCAAGCATGGCCACAAACGCTTCGTCAAATCGATCAGGATAAAACGCCATTTCCTTGGTGCCGATGCGAATCGACTCAACGCCCGCCTCTGCAAGCGCGCCAAGCCAAGCAGCGATCTTTGAGTTGTTCAACACCATCGGATCGCCGCCCGACATGAGGACCTCGCGAAGTTTTTCGCGACCACAGGTTGGGTGACGTCCACCGTTTGCAGCAACTTCAGAGTTGAAGCGTTTGATGAACTCGGTCACCTCTGGAATGGTGGCCATGCCCTTCTTGGCAACGGTTCCGTCTTGACGGGTGATCTCCTTGCGCGCGATCAGTTCCTCGCGGTAGCAGAAGCGGCAGTGCGCTGAGCAAGTGGAGACGACGTACAGAAGGCCCATCTCATACTTGTGCAACATGCCCTCGACCGGGCTGTAGTCCATTTGGAAGCCGGGGTCTTCGGAACCCGCCAGGTCCATAGTTTCCGCGGGGTCCGCCTTGACGATGCGGCGGATCGGCGCGCTGGTCTTGGCGAGTTCAAAGTAATGCCGCGTCACCTTCACTGGCATGCGCTTCTCAAGGTCGCGATCGGTCCCCTTGAGGACGCGCAACTGCACGAGTTCGTTCGACGAGTAGAGCCCCAACATGTCCGCGGGTGCCTTTTCATCAAGAAACGGCGCGAGACCATTGATGATGTTGCGCTCGTGGCGCGTGTCTTCAACTGTGTCCAAGAACGCCTGCTGGCGCGCGGTGGTGGCATATTCCGTCGACATGGTTTGATCCTCGAATGGGTGCTACAGCTGAAAGTTGCTTGCAAATTTAAGCATAGCTGATACATCCACGAAACCCAATCAAAAACTGCTTATTGGTCTTTATGCCTTCGAACAGCGTTTCGTGGCATCGAGTGCAGCGTCAGGGTGCTCATCAGGGCGCAATGTGCGGCGATGATCCGTATGAATCGATCACTCCCACTGCGCGCTATCGCTGCCGGCAATGACGTCGGTTGCCTTGCAACTGGGGCAACGCACCTTGGCGTCGAGGCGCACGGTGCCACCGCAACTGCACTTCTGGGTCTTGGTGACTTTCTTCTGGCGGCGACCGCCGTGCAGTGGCCATGCATGCGCAGCCCCGCACGTACCACAGTGGGCCATCTTGGTGAACGTACCACTGCCACTCATCCACGAAAACGAGGAATCACAAGCGCCGCACCGGTAGTTCACGATTTGTCCCATCGAGACAAAAGTGTACCGAAACAAAATGCTCCCGTTCCTCCCGGACCAATTTGTGCCGCGATTACAAAATGCTCCCGTTCCTCCCGGACCAATTTATGCCGCGATTGGACCAGCGGCGGTAGGGGATGGTTCCGCCGGTATCTGCGTCATTCCGCGGAAAGGTACCGTGATACCCATGCCTACTCGCCGCACGTTCCTGTTGGCCGCCGCTGGTCTAGCACTCAC
This sequence comes from Phycisphaera mikurensis NBRC 102666, assembly GCA_945890745.1. Lineage (GTDB taxonomy): Bacteria > Planctomycetota > Phycisphaerae > Phycisphaerales > SM1A02 > UBA966. The sequence goes on along the minus strand of CAMDCW010000091.1, from coordinate 8,870 downwards.
CCCCGCACTTGCGCGCTGCGTCTCGTCTCGGACGGCGCCGGCCTTCCTGAAAGCAGTCGGCCCGCGGCGCCCGGACAAGTTGCGCATCGCATGTATCGGCACGGCAAACCGAGCGTGGGACAACATTCAAGAAGTGCGCAGCGAGCAGATCGTGGCGCTGTGTGATGTTGATAGCACGTACCTCGATCGTGCCAGCAACGAGTTTCCAGATGCTGCGCGCGCTGTTGAGTGGCAGCAGGTTGTTGAATACCGACGCGAGCTTGATCTTGATGGCATCGTCATTGCAACCCCCGATCACGCGCACTTTCCGACGGCGGCGGCGGCGCTGCGCGCAGGTATTCCTGTGTACTGTGAGAAGCCGCTCACGCACACTCGCGAGCAGGCGGTTGAGTTGCGCAGGTTGGCGCGTGCCGCCCGCGTTCCGACGCAGATGGGCACGCAGATCCACGCAACGGAGAACTATCGACGCGTGGTGGAAGCCGTGCGCGCGGGTGTGATCGGTCGTGTCACTGCGGTTGATTGTTGGCAGTTGAAGAGTTGGGGCGACGGCAAGTTGACGCCTGGTGCGGTGTGCCCGGCGACGCTTGATTGGAACGCCTGGCTGTGTGGGACGCCGCGTGTTCCGTACATCGATGGAATTCATCCCGCACATTGGCGTCGCTATTGGGCGTACGGATCGGGCACGCTTGGTGATATGGGATGCCACATCATGGACTTGCCGGTATGGGCGTTGGGTCTTGCGCCGTGCGCGGATTTGCCGGCGGGATCAGTGAAGGGTGGCACCAGCACCATTCCGCTCAAGATGGAAGTCCGCGCGGATGGTCCGCCGCTCGATGCGGTGGGTACGCCGGCCTGGCTGGAGGCTTCATGGGCGATGCCGGGAATTGCAGCGGGTCCAGCCGGGGTCAGTCTTGATCCGCTGGTGCTGCGCTGGTTTGACGGAGGTCGCATGTCACCGTTTGTGCAAGAGATCGGTGCGAAGGACAAGCAGGATTATCACGGCCGATTCAGCGTGTGCTTTCAGGGAACGGAAGGCGCACTGTTTGCCAATTACGACGAAATGTTGGTGTGGCCAGGCGCACGCGCCGCGGAGTGGAGTGCGCGGGTGGCGAGCGGTACGACGGGTATCACGCCGATTGCGGCAAGTCGTGGCCATCATGCCGAGTGGTTGCAAGCGATCCGTGATGGGTCGCCGAATGCTCCGCTATGCAACTTCGAATATTCCGGACGCCTCACCGAGTTGGTGCTGGCCGGCACAGAGGCGTACCGGGCAGGCAAGCAGATTGATGTGACCATTCAGTGAATTCGCGACTATCGTGCCCGTATGTCCAGCCCACTCCAGCCGCAACTTGTGAAGGACATCGACGCCGCGCTCGCGCGGATCCAAGCCTCGGACCCGTCGGCCGCCGGTCCGCATTGGGGAGCGATGCACAAGTTGCTATTGAAGGCAAAGATCGATCCACAGGCAATCATGCGACTTGTGGGGGCGCGGGACACTGCGGAACTCATCCGGGCGGTCGCACGCGCGAAGGGCGAAGAAGTGGCGGAATCATCAGATGACGCTGCATCTCATTCAGGCGTAGCGAATGCCGACGGCACCACCGCCAACGCTGCACCCGCGCAAGAATTCGAACTGTCCGTCCTCCAAGATGCGCTGCGTATGTTCCGCAAGCGCGTCAAACTTTCGCAACTTGATGCGGATTCCAAACTCGGCGTCGGTCCGATGAGTGGCACGGGCCAACACCGCATTCAAGCCATGTTGCCGCCGCGCGATTATCCGTGGGGCGTATGGGAAGCGCTCGTCAAAGCCGGAAAGCTCCGTCGCGATGCTGACGGTTTCTATTCGATCGTCGAACAGCCGGGCGGCGCGCACTGGTGAAATAAATTAGTCCCGTTCCTCCCGGACCATTTTGTGGGCGACGAGGACGCCGGCGAATGGGGCGAAGCCGTCGTCGTAGGGGCTGGGGCGGATTTCTGCGCGGAATCCAAGGGTTTCAAGGTGCGCCATCGCGGCCGCCATGTACGGATGCTGACGCGGCGGCATCTGCATTGCGTGCGTCGGGGCCATGCGAATCTCACCGCGCGTGACCCGGGCCAGTTCAGTGATGCTGCGAAGATGGAACGGCAGATCAAATCGATCGTCCTCTAAGAGTCCGCCGTTCGTGATTCCCGAGTAGCAGAACAGGAAATTGGACGAAAGCACTACATCAAACGCGCTATCTGCAAATGGCAATGTCGGAAGTGCCGCATGGATATACCGCGTCCCGCGACCATTTCGGTAGTCCGCAATGAACTGATCAAGCGCGTCAAACTTGTCCTTGCGGAACCTCTCCGGATCGCGGAACGTCAGCGAGTCAGTCGCCAGCGCCAGCCGCGCAAAGACATCATTGATGTTCGCCGTCGCACGCGCAAGCAATTCGTCTGGCGCAAATTCAAAGAGTGGATCGCAGCCAACAACACTGAGACCGCTTGCGCACGCGTTGGCAACAAACGCCGCCGGGCCACATGGGCAATCGAGGATCGTGCGGCCACGCAGGGCGCCCTCGTCAAGCGCAAACATTTGCAAGTACTCGCTGTAAGTCCGACCAAAGAATGCAACTTCGGGTACCGAGAATTCCGTGCTCACGCGCGCACCAAACCCGGTGCGGCGTACTCGCCGCCGAGCACGGACTGCGTATCCGCTTTCATCCACTTTCCAAGCACCTCCTGATACACGCCGCGGAAATCGGTGGTGAACTTGAGGTCGCCGCCATCCAGGTCCGTGAGGCTCGGATACTTCCCCTGCAGTCCGGGCTGCACGCCCGCACCAATCAGGAACATCGGACCCGCCGTGCCGTGATCGGTTCCATTACTGGCATTCTGCCGCACGCGCCGTCCAAACTCGCTGAAGCACATGGTCATCACGCGACCGTCATTCCCTTGCGCTGCCAAGTCCTTCTGGAATGCCAAGATCGCGTCGCCAAGCTGCCGCATCAGATTTGCATGCCCACCGGTCTGATTGGCATGGGTATCAAATCCACCCATACTCACGTAGTAGACGCGGGTTTTCATGCCATCACGAATCATCGCCGCAACAGTTTGTAACTGCTTGGCGAGCGCGCTCCCCGGGTACGCCACCAGCGGCTTCTTGCTCACTGCCGCGCGAATGCGATCACTCGTCAGCTGCGCATCAAGCGCGGTGCGCATCAAGAAACTCTCCTGCGAACCAGGCTCAACACCAGGCAAGGATCCGGCCCGAACCATCGCTTGATATTCCTTGTCCATCGCGCCATTCTTGTCAGCCCCCAGCCAACGAAAGAGGTCCGCGCTTTCAAATGCGATCGGCGTACTTTTTGCGCCGGTCATCGCAAGCGGCGCAGTTCGACCAACCGCCACTGCCATGTCTGCCGCCGGATTTCCGTTGCACGCAGCATCGACGTAACGCCCCAGCCAGCCCGTTCCCTTGCCCTCGGGGCGTCCGCTCTGCCAGATATCCATGCTCGCAAAGTGGCTGCGATTGGGATTCGGATAGCCAACACCGGCCACTACGCACAGCGATCCAGCGTCATGCAGTTCTTTGAACCCCGTGAGGTTCGGGTGCAGCCCGATACCGTTCGCTTGGTCCAGTTGCAACGCAGCGCCGCCGTTCTTGGGCTTGCCCGGTTCGCCGATACTGATCCCCGGACGTGCGTTGTGATACTCCGCTTGCCCGTACGGAATCACCGTATTCAGGCCATCATTACCGCCAGACAACTGCACCACCACCAGGATGCGCTCGTCGGGCACACCGGGGCGCGACCCCAGCGTGCTTCCATCCGGCGCCAGCATGCCGAACGCGCTCTGTTGAATGAAGTGCGGCAGCGTTGCCGCAAACGACGCCAGTAGGGCGCCCTGACGAATGAAGACTCGACGGCTGTATGCATTGATGTCGGTCATGCCAGTTGATACTCCGGTAGCGCGGTGATGAGTGCGATGGCTGCAACGGCACGACTGTGTTCCGTGGCGCGTGCCTGCGCCTGTGATTCAAGGAACGATACGAGCGCTGCGCGGCGCTCGGGGTGCGGTGGGGCAGACAGACTGACGGAAATCAAACGATCGACGATGGCATCCGGCGTAGTGGCCCCCGCGAGCAGCGGCGCGGGGTCGAAACGCGTCTCATCGTTCTCCCAGTCATAGACGTCAGGACGCTTGCCAGTCAGCAAGTAAATGGCGACATTCTGCCTAACAAATAGGGTGCTGGTATTGATCCACGTGCGCCCGCCATCCCAGCCTTTCACGTTCGGTGGCTGGAACAGGTCTTGGCCCATGAGGTCGCACGCACCTGCCAGTGCACTCAGTTGTCGCGGTGGAGTGCCGTACTGCCGAACCGTCTGCACGATGAGTTGTGCGGGGCTCTTGATGGTCGCTGCACGATTCGACAGATGATAAAAGTGTGCGCTGCTAAACAGTTTGGTCAGTACTGGTTTGATCTCATACTGTTGCGCGCGCAATTCGGTGGCAAGAGCCGTGATGAACGCGTCGCGAGCGTCACGCTGTTCAGCAGAGATGTCCGCCGCTGGCGTGTCATTCACAAAGAACCGGTACAGCTTTGCTGCAATGAATTCACTGCATTCAGCCTTAGCAAGTGCCAGGCGCGCGAATTCATCGCCCGTCCAGTTGCCTTGTTTCCCAAAGATGGTCTTTGCGCCGCGGTCGTGGTTGCCATCGCGAAACTCAAACTCATCATCCTCAAACGTGTACCCAGTCAGCGCACGAGCACCAGCCTTGATGTCTTCTTCCGTGTAGCCACTGCCTTCGCCGAGGATGAACAATTCCAGCAGCTCTCGCGCAAGATTCTCATTCGGTCGCCCCTTACGACTCTTGTCGTTGTCAAGGTATTTGATCATCGCTGGGTCGCGAATCACGTTCAGCACCAGCATGCCGAAATTACCTGTCGCATACGTACGAAACAGTTGATTCTGTTGGAACATATGCCAACTGTCTTCAATGGTCCGCGCGCCGGTCGCAAAGTGGCCGTGCCAGAAGAGCGTCATCTTTTCCTCAAGCGGTCGCGCGGTTTCAATCATGCGCGCGATCCACCACTTCTTCAGCTCAATGAGCTGGCGGCGGTCGTTGGCCTTCGCCTGATTCTCTTTGCGCTCGAGCCGCTCCACCGCGGATTCGTCGCGAGCGCGGCGTGCAGCATTCAGTTGCTCGCGCTCCTCGCGGGTAAGTGGTGGCATCACATCGCGATCGAAGTCATCGGGCGAAACGGATTTCTCCGGTTGTGACTCAAAGTTCACTAGGAGTGCAACGGATCGAACAATTCCCTGCGCCGCGAGCACATCGATCTGCGTTGGTGTTCCACCAAACCCCGCGCGACTGAGCAGGTGACGCGCAGCCGCTGTGTCAAAGGGATGAACCCGGGTGTCAAGGGGTCGGAGGTCGGTGGCGATGGGTGGGGGCGTTGCCATGGCGTGCATGGTTAACGATGCTGCATAGCCCTTGATTGCCGACCAATTCTCCATGCGGCCACTTGCGCAAGTAAGAATGGCACGGGCATCAGGTACGTCATAAAGTCGAACGCCCCCAAGAGGTAGCAGGGCAGCCCAATGAGCAGGATTCCGGCGATCAGCACCCGCGGGGCGCCGCGGGGTTCGAGCAGGAAAAGAACCGGGAAAAGCAGCCCATACGCCCCTAAGAATGCCAGATACGCGGGCTCCCCCGGGAGAAGCATGGTGCCGACATGGCCGTACAAGAGCGGGTGCCCCGGCGCAAGTGCAGGGCCGAGCGTGAAGATGCAGGCAGGCGTAGCCAGAAGCACCGCAAGCGCGGTCAGCCCGCCAGCCGCCGCTGTTGGAATTCGGATTCCGGCTGGGGCGGTGATCAGTTCACGGAGGTGTACGGCAATGGTGAAGGTGAGCTGTACGCCCCACAGCACAAGCAATGCAGTCCCGATGCGTGGCGCGCCAGTATTGGGGTCGTAGAAACTTGCGATGAGTAGCAGCATCGCCGCAAAGGTCAGCCCAAACGTTGCGAACGCGATCCGTGGGCTCGGCGCTTGTTGCGCGGCGCGGTGGAAGGTGAGATCGAAGTACGGCGTCAAGAAGAAGCCCGCGCACAACGTCGGAAATGCAAACGCCAGCGGCAGTGATTCGATCATTGGGGTGATCGGCGTGCGCTCACCAACAGGCGTGGGGTCGACCCCGCTCGGCAGTAAGACAACCAGTGCCGAGAGCAGTGTCACAGCGGTGCCGGCAGTACGCCAGAATGCGTTACCGCGCAGGGCGAGTAGTAGGCCGATGACGATGAACGCAATCGGGGTGCCGGTAGCGGCGATGGTGTTGAGTGCGCCGGGCGCGAGTGTCTCGGAGGAGAGGTTCGAGCCAACTAAAAAGTACTGTGCAGCCCATCCAGCGAAGTAGCACTGATAGGCCACGGTGACGGCACTAAACAGCGCGCACATCCAGCCCAATCGGGCGGCCAGCGCGCGCGAACGTTGTCCATCCAGAACGAAGCCGAACGCGGCGCAACCAAGCACATTGGGTACAAAGAATGCCCAGAATCCCGGCCAACCCCAGAGGCGGAGCATCATGAAGGGCAGGTACATGCCGATGCACCACGTCCAACTTGACGTGCAGAACAGACCCCATTGGATGCTCTCAAGAGTGCGTCTCACCCACGGAGTGTATATCGAGCAACAGAGTTACTTTTTACGGCGCTCAAGCTTTGCTTTGATCATCAGCTTCGGCGTGCAATGGAAGGTAATGTCGCACTTGCCGACGAGCGGCGCCTTGATTCCAGGCTTGTGGACATGCTGCCGGATTTCCATCTCCAATGGAATGTTGAACTCCCCGCCGGAGCGGAGTTTCTCGTCAAGGTCACCCGAGTTCATCACTTCGTACATCGCGGGGCCGTAGCACGGGCGCATGAAGCGATAGCGCATCTCTTTGCACACCACAATGTAATCACTGCCGCATCGGCCGAACAGATACAGCCCGCCAGCAACCTCACTGTTACCAAGCAGCGCTGCGCCGGCCATCGCGTTGTACCAATTTCGATTGACGCGCCGGAATGGAAGCACGGCCACAAAGCTCTGCTTATCCACGCGCTTCATCGTCAGGCCCGATCGAAACGCGTACGGAAGCCAAATCGATGCGCACGCCTTGCGCACCAAGTTGCTCTTCATACTGACGCGACTCAGCCACGCTTCCACGCGGTCGAGCATCCCCATCGTCGGCAGCGCCGTACGGGCGGAGTTTCCATCCGCGGCGACGCGGTTGTTGACTGGGGTGGGTTCGACGTTAGCGCTCGACATAGCAGGGTGGATGATCCTACCTGCATTTGTAGGTCAGATTTGCCGTGCAACATGGACGGGAATCGTGTGAAATCCACGGTTATGCAACACCTCGCCGTCTGTTCCTGGAGCTTGCGCACTGATTCGCCGGACGCATTGGCTGACGCCTTGCATCGCTGCGGTATTCACGCCGTGCAGTTGGCGCTCGTGCCATGCATCGAGCAGCCAGTCACATGGGGAAACGCCGTCGCCCAATTGCGCGCCCGCGGCATCACCGTGGTCAGCGGCATGCTGGCGACCGTTGGCGAGGACTATTCATCACTGCAGTCCATTGAACTCACTGGCGGTGTTCGTCCCGCAACAACATGGGCGCGCAATCAGGAACTCGCCAGCGCGACCGCCGCACTTGCCGGCGATCACGGCGTGCCGCTTGTCACGCTCCACGCTGGATTCCTTCCGCACGATCGTTCGAACGTTGAGCGCGCCGCCATGATCGATCGCCTGCGTGTCATCGCTGACATCTATGCAGCCCGCGGCGTGCGCGTTGCCTTTGAGACTGGCCAGGAAGACGCGATCACACTGCTTGCAGCGCTCGCAGACATTGCGCACCCGAATGTGGGTGTCAACTTTGATCCGGCCAACATGATCCTCTACGGAATGGGCGATCCCGTCGCCGCGCTGCGTGCACTTGCCCCGCACGTATGGCAGATTCACGTGAAAGATGCAGTAGCAACGAGCGTCCCTGGGACATGGGGTCGCGAAGTGGTCGCCGGCAGTGGCGCGGTCGATTGGCCCGCGTTCTTCGCAGCCGTCGCAGCGCTACCCCGAACCGTTGACCTGGTCATTGAGCGCGAGGCCGGTCCGACGCGCGAAGCGGACATTATGGTCGCGGCATCTCTTGTCCGCGCGGCGCACGCTGGCACCATGTGATTGCTGATCGACACCGAAGCGCGCATCCCGCCCAAGCATCAATCGCCTACGATTCCCACATGCCTACTTATGTCTACGCCATCATCAAGCCAGACGGCACCGAGGGCGAGGTCTTTGAAGTCTTTCAAAAACTCACCGATCCGACACTCACGCACCACCCGGAAACGGGCGAGCCAGTCCGCAAGTTGATCGTCACGCCGCAAGTACAGACATCAAGCGACACGCAGCGATTCTCAAAGAACAATCTCGAGCGCCTGGGCTTTAGTCGTTTCGAGCGCAAGGGCGACGGGCACTACGAAAAGACCGCGGGCACCGGTCCGGACACGCTGAACGCGGGCGACTGAAGTGGACGCGCGGGCGGGGGTTGTGAAGCGGGCAGCACGATTTCTTGCTGAGGCGCGTTGATGCATCACGGTTGCGTACTGGTCCGCATTCGCCTTACGAGGACGGCCGCTGAGCGCGGCCCTGTCCTCTCCGGCGAGCGCGACCAGATCATGACGTTCCACAATCCTTGGCACCCAATTGCCTTCCGTGTTCGAGCCCCCGCAGTGAGCACGGGATCCTCGGTAAGCGGCGTGTGAAACTGAGAAGTCCGGCAGTTGGACGTACGCCCCGTGGGTGCCAACCGGACGAACAGTTTCGCCCGAGGCTAAGCGGAACCTTGTGGAGCGCAGCCGTCCGCGTC
>CAMDCW010000090.1 GCA_945890745.1 Phycisphaera mikurensis NBRC 102666 | reverse complement strand
TCCAGCGTTTCTTCGCGCTTTTCCGCCCGGGTCTGCGACGCCTTGACGTCCGCCAAGGCGGATTGCATCTCACGGTCGAGTGCATGGCGGCGCTCGGTGGCGGCCTTCTCAGCCTGCAACTCGATGGTCTTGCTGCGGGCTTCGGCTTGCGCTCGGGCCGCTGCAACCACGCTCTCCGCTTCCTTGGTGGCTCGCGCGATGGATCGGGTGGAGAAGTGCTTTACTAAGGTCCACATCACGCCGGCACCGAAGACAGGCGCGGCAAGGACGATCAGGATGAACAGCCAAACTTCGATCTGCATAACAGCGCCTCCTCGGCGAATGCAACGAGGTACGACGCAAGCAGACATTCCGACCTGCAGAGAAACTGCAGTCGACCAACGATTGACGATGAATCAAGTCCCAACCGTGCCACCTGCCGAGGCATGTGGCGAGCGGTGTTCAGTAAAGATTCAGCAAGGGCTCGTTCGGTATTCGCTCATAGTGAACAGAAATTCCACGCGATGGTTGCTGTGCTGCATTGAACAGGCGAGAGGGTCTTAATACACGGTCGAATCTATCAACCGGATCCGCGGCCCATGCCGTGGTCGGTTGCCTTCGAGCACTTCGGATCTGTCCGCAAGCACTCGTCGGATGGTCGGTCGGAACGGCTGGTGAGCCGCACTCCGTCCGTTGAAACCCGCCGCAGAGCGGTCGGGTGGAAGATTGAAGTGTAGTGCGAATGCCCTACATCACAAGTGGCATCACGCGGTGCCGGCGAGTTTCCGGACAGTGAACATAAAGGTCTTCTTCATCGCGGAGTGCATCGCCCAGACCACCCCGACGCCGAGCGCGCCGGCGGTTACCGCCCCGGCAGCAAGGAAGATTCGGTAGGTCGCCACGCCCTGTTGCAGGACCTCATCAGCGACCGCTTCTGGAGTCACAATGGCTGCCACCAAGTTGATCGGGGTCAATGCGTTCATAAACGCGCCGATGGCTGGGATGCTCCGCCCCGCCGCCATACCGCACAGACCAAGAACCAGACCGGCCACGCCAGTGGCAAAGACGGCGCCCACCGCGCTGCCAATGGTTCCCTTGCTCTTGATCGACCACTGCAACCCGATCATCACTGCGAACGATGTGAATGCCAACATTCCCAGTGGGTACTCAAGCGCCCCCTCCGGGAGCATGGCAGGAATCACCAGCGTCGCCGTTCCAGAAGCAACACTCACCGATGATCCGCCCGCGACGCCCATGCCGTTGGCAAGTACATAGATCGCCGATGCGGCCAGCGTCACGGTCGGCACCATCAACATCGGTGCCAAGAATTGGATGATGCCGCGCAACTTTCCGGCGATGTAGGGACCAGGCTGAATTGGCGTCGTCAAGATGATGTCGAGTGATCCATCTTCGCGCTCGCGACTGACCGCGGTGGCGCTCATATTGAGTGCAGTCAGCACGATCACCACCGACTCCGCAGCAACCACGGTTTGCAATGCCAGTCGGAAGCCGTCCATTGATAGTGCGCCAGTGCGATGCAAGACGGGCAGCAACAGTCCGCCCAGAATGCCCACTCCCACAAAGCCCCAGCGGCCAGTCAGTGCCGCCAAGCTGGTGCCGCGCAATTGGCTTTCGCGCCACGCGATTGGGTTGTGGCCAACGCGCATCGATTCGCGCCCGTCCGCCGCGGGCTTCTGCATCCAGCGTCGCCACCACGGCGTTCGAACGGTCCGTGCCCCCAGTGCTCGCACGGCGAAAGTACTCATGATCATCAGCATCAATGACAGCGCCAGCGTGACTACGCAGTAGCTCCGTGCCGGATGCATCATCCATGCTTGGGCAATCCAGCCAGGCTGCTCCAGCGACATCGGTGCATAGGTGGCTGGCAACAGCAGCGATTCCATGGCTAGAAATGGATTGATTGGAGTAAAGACCGTGGTTGATTGGGTGGCGCTTCCGGCGCTGGTGGCAACGCGCAGCGCGCTGTCTGCCGCCCATGTTGCAAACAAGTAGATGACCACGGTGCTATAGAAGACAAACACACTGCGCTTGCCCGCACTGCGGGTAATGCTGAGCGCGACTGCGACCGCGCCCACAACCACCGCGGTGCTGGCACTGATCATGAAACTGCCCCACACCGCCGTTGGTGGAACGCCACCAAAGAACTGCGTACTCATCATCAGTGGAAGCGCGGCGATGAGTAGCGCCAGTACAAAGAACAGGCGCCCCATCAAGTTGCCAATCACAATTTGCACGCGGTTGAGCGGCGTCACCAACATGATTTCCCACGTGCGTGGGTTTGCCTCTTGTGCAATAGCGCCCGCCATGAAGAGCGGAGTGAGCACGCAAATCAGTGCCACTTCGGCAAAGGAGAGCATGGTGAACGCCGTGGCGCCGCGCTGCGCAAGTTCACGCAGCGACGAGGTCTGTCCAACCATTCCAAAGAGCAGTGCCACCATCAGCAGCGCAAGGAAGCCGCTCCGAATCCACAGATGACGCGTCCGGCGCGAACCGTTGGCAACGATGCGCAGAATGATGGGATTGGTGGGGCCAAGATCGGAGACCCAGCGTGTCACAGACATGCGTGGATCTTAGAGATCAGCCCCAACTGCCGAGCATCACGCCAAGGTCAGCACCGTTGGTAGTTCCATCATGATTGAGGTCGGTAGGCCCGGGTTGACCCCAGCCGCCCAGCAGAATGCCAAGGTCTGCGCCGTTCACGAAGCCATCGCCGTTCAGGTCAGCCGGATTTGCGGCCACCAATGTCAATGCGGCAGTGTCCATATCAACCGGCGCGCTCTTGCCAAACATCGTCCACAGGTCGAACGCAGTCTGACCGGTGGTATCGGTGGTGTTGGTATCGCGGAGGAACTCCATGTACTCGCGGCTTGAAGTCTGGTAGTTCAGTGTCACTACGGCCTGGGTTGCTTCGGCTGGGATGGCAAAGAGGGTGTCGTCCCAATACTGACCGTCAGCGTAGGTGTAGTTCACTGGCCCGCAGCCATCGGCGGCGAACGCTGCGTTGGTGAATCCGCGCGGCGGAATTCGGTTGTCCTTGAATTTGGTGTTCGCCAAGGTTAGATGGAAATTTTCGCCAGCGGGTATGCCTGCGGCGGCAGCCACTTCCGGGGAAGTGCCGTGGCGCGCTTCGTAGACCTTGGTGTCATCAGTGATGAGCGTGGCGCTGCTGAGGTCATAGGCGCCGCGTTCTGCCACCAGCACTCCGGCACCATTGAGGAATTTGACATTCACCCACATGCGGCGCCCCTCGGGATAACCGCTCGGGAGCTTGTGCCCGCCTTGGTTAGTGACTCGCACTTTCAGGTTGCTTCCCTCTTGCGTCAAGGCTAAGTCGCTGGCGTCACGGAGCATTTGCACAGTCCGTGCCTTGGCATTTTGAATCCGCTCCGGCGTGAGCCCCATTGATTCCGCGTCACCGCCTGCTTGGTACGCAACGGCTTCGATCACCCACGTGTTGCTGCCGGCCATGGAGTGCGCGGGCATGTTCTGGCGTGTGAAGAATGGGTCGCCGGTATCCCAGAAGACGCAGCCGCCGCCGACTTGGTCGGGCATGTGGCAGTCTTGGCACGACTTCATGGGGCCAGTGAGGTTTCCGCCAAATCGACCGTCGGCAAATTCAACGCCGGTGGTGGCAAAGGTGCTGTTTTTCCATTCGCTGTAGGTTCGTTGCTCCGGGAACATCTGCGAAGGCAATTGCGTTGGATGCTGAGTGTTCAGCGCATTGAGGTCGTACTGCCCGGCAGCGTTTTTGGTGAACACCGGATTGGAAACATCATGGCACGTGCCGCAGAATTCACTCTTTGAGTGGAACGGGCTGGTGATCAGCCACACTGGTTCGCCCCAGAATGATGAACCGTGAAAGTTAATTGGAACGTCGCTGAACGGTCCGCGGCGCACGTCGCGCGGATCAATGATGTAGCGGGCGTTACCGTGACCCTGCGGAATGAGGCCTGCTGCGGCGAGTGGCGAGAGCACTTCAGGATCCGGATCTGGGTCCTGACCTTCAATGGGGTAGCCAACAGCACTGAACTTTCCGAGCTCTGGATTCACAGCGCGATGACAGAAGTGGCAGTTGATGCCGTCGAAATCATCGTTGGTGAATTCCACGGTGGTTCCCGTGGCACTTCGTTCACCGAGCCAAGCGCCGGGCGCATGGCATCGAATGCAATATTCTCCGGACAGGTTGGCGTCTTGGTTTGCTACCGCCAGCGCGGCATGCCAGACCGGATCGCGAGCCGACTGCGCCATCATGCTGGTGACCCACGTATCAAACGGCGCAAATGTTGGGCTGTAGTCGGAGTGGCAGAAGGTGCAATTGGTGCTTGAAATGGTCGCCGTGAACTGATCGGTGTTCGCGTTCGGTTGTGTTCCGGGCTGCCGGAAATCCTCGGCGGTCGTTGGGATTTGTGTCTGCACCGGCGGGCCGCCCATGAAGGCACCCACCGTGCTCACGACACCAGCAGCGAACATGGCGCTCACGCCAACAAGCAGAGTGACGCGCGCGCGTGGGTGGCGTTGCAAGGGGGCTGTCATCTTCATGTGTCGTCTAGCGAGAAAGTGTGGGGGCTCAGAAGTGCATGCAAGTGGAGATCAATGCTGATCCCACGTTCTATACGCTCAATAGTGGGGGGGAGGATCGTTCAAGTCAAGGGACTTTGTGTGCATTCGGCACTAATCGAATCCCCCCCAAAGTGCTCTGTGACGGAATCTGTGCCAAATCACACCCAAAGCAGGCCAGTAAGTCCAATAACCTTATGCCCCGCCGCTTGCGGCGACCTTCTGGAGCAGCCCAGCAGTGTTGACCACCGCCTTAAAAGTCGAGTCGAGTTTCGCCTCAGAAATACCCGCCGGTGGCGTGGCCTTCATCTTGACCAGGGCGTCCAAGGACGGCGCGATCGCTGTCAGCAGTTTGCTGCGTGCCGAACCAGCGATCCCCGACAACTGATTGCGCACCCCGAGCAGCGCGCGCTGCAGGGCATTAACTAGTTGCGGATCGGAACCAGCAGCAACGCGCGATTGCAGATCGTTGATGCTGGCAGCCAAGCTCATGGCAATGGCCTCCGCTTGCGGCGGAGTCAGCGCTTCCTCGCGGAGCATCTGCGTGATGGATTCCACTTCGTGTGCAGCGACCACCCAGTCGCGCTCTTTCTTGAGGACGGCGGCAATCCGCTTGGTGATCGCATCGAATTGCGGCGGAGAGAGCGGTGACTTCTCAAGTGCCTTGGGCAACTGCGCGCTCGCGGCGATGCGGATCGCAACTTCCGGTTGGTTGTCTGAATCGAGGTTGTCGACCAGAAAGTCGATGCTCTCGGCGGTGCCGACGAATCGCGCCAAGATGAAGGCGTTGGTGGCCCGCATCGAATCAGTGCCGTCCGCAAACTTTGCAAATCCCTTCACGAATTCGATTCCGAAATCGCGGCGGAAGTTTGCGCCCACGGTCGTTTGCCGAATCTGGTCAACCAGTTTGCTTCGGATAGCCACCACGCCTGCTGGATCAGCTTCGGCAAATCGCTCGACCTCTTTGGTGACGAATTCGGTCACGGACTTGCGTTGCTCTGCGGTGAGCGCCTGCTTCACGTTCAAAAGTTCTGGCGGAATGGCGTCGGCTTGCGCCAAGACCGGCGACGTGGCGGCGATCAACGTGAGCGCTCCGACAATCGCTGCGATGCGTGCGGAGGATGAGAACTTCACTGAATTCAGGAGCATCGGCTGGAGTGCTTTCGGGCGGGACGGCGAGCAGGTTGAACAGCGAACGGTACCCCGTGTCCGAAAGCCGTGTCAATGCGGAGTGTCCGCGCCGGGGGTGGGCGCGGTTGCAGCGCTGTCGGCTTTCGCCTCGGGTGCCGGCGTTGCCAGCAACTCGCGGATACTGACCATCAGTCGCTGTTCATATGGGACATCACGGCCAATCGGGGTCCACTCGGTGGGAATCCGGGTGGATTCGTCCTCGCGGTCCTGTGTCATGGTTGGGTCGGTGGACACATTGGTTTGGCCGCTGGTCCAACGCCCGATTTGCTGGTTCGGTCGGAATCCACGATCGACGTACACCCACGCGCGCAGTTCGATGGTGCCCTTGGTGGTGAGCAGGTCAAAGCGTTCCTCCGCGCGAACGCTGCCAGGAATAGCCGCGCCTTGCGCTCGGGCATCGGCAGCAGGAGCGGGTGTGCTGAAGGCCTCGGGCACAAATTCGAACCGCACCCGGCGCCGCTCAAAGTTCACCGTGTGCGCCATCATGTCTTGAATGCCGTCATTGTCGGTGCGCCACGGCTCAAGCATGGAGCCCGCGGTGCGTGCATCGGTTTCGATCACGCCCAGTTCTCGGTCAGTGATCACTGGCCGAAATCGGTACACGCGGGCGGTTTCAACTGCTGCGTCAAAGACGCGCTCGTAATCCGCACGCGGGAACGCCAGCACTGGAGGTGCCGGATCGGCGGCGCAGCCCACCAGGGTCAGGCATGCGGCGGCGAACATCAGGACGGAGAGGGCGGGGCGCACAGGGGAAAGTCTACGGATTGCATCACATTGCCGCCTGTGTCCGATCTATACAAGAGCCATGAAGCTTGCCGTACCGGTGATTCTGATAGCCATCATTCTGTTGGCCGTTGCATCCTTTGATGCCACGGGTCCGCGGGCAGACTTCACCATGGTGCAGTCGAACGACGCGTTCACCCTCGACCCGCAGAAGATGAGTTGGCAGCAGGACATTCGCCTGGGGCGCACCATTTACGAGACGCTCGTAGTGGTCGACGATGATCACGGCGGCGTGCAACCTGGCGCTGCCGAGCGGTGGGGCGTATCGCCGGATGGGCTGCATTGGACGTTTCATCTGCGTCCCGACGCGCGGTGGTCAAACGGCGATGCGGTGCAGGCGCAAGACTTTGCTGCCGCGTGGCAGCGTGCCATGCTGCCGGACTTCGCCTCGGATTACGCGGGATTTGTGGCGGACATTGAGGGTGCACAAGCACTGTGGGATTTCCGTGCCGCGCAACTCGCCCAATACGCCAAGCTGCCCGACGCTGATCGCACCGAAGCGCGTGCACAGGAGTTGTGGTCAGCCGCCATGACCAAAGCCCGCGAAGTAGTAGCGATCAAGACGCCCGATGAACGGACTATTGAGCTGACCCTGCGTCGGCGCGTTCCGTACTGGCTCTCGGTGATTGCGTTTCCGGTGATGGCGCCGGTACATCAAGCAACCGTTGAGCGCTTTAGTGGATTTGACCTTACCTCCGGGCGACGCACGATTGATCCTGCTTGGACCAAGCCTGGCAACTTAGTGTGCAACGGTCCATTGATGGTGCAGGACTGGCGCTACAAACGACGCATGCGGCTGGTGCGCAACCCATTTCATTGGGACCATTCTTTACAGACAGTCAACAGCATTGACATCTTGCCCATTGAGGACAACAACACCGCCGTGCTGGCATTTGATGCTGGCGGCGCTGATTGGGTGTCCGATGTCCGCGTTGGATACAAAGTGGAATTGGCGGAGCAAGCGGCGCGTTATGTGCAGCATCACCGCGCGCAATTTGACGCGCTCCGTGCAGCGGGTGCAAGTGTTGATGAGGCACTCGCGGCGCTTCCGGATCCAGTGGCCGGCGAGCGTCGCAACGTGCATGTTGTGCAGAATTTCGGAACAGATTTCTACAGTTTCAATTGTCGCCCCAAACTTGCGGGCGGCGGGTTCAATCCGTTTGCCGATGCGCGTGTTCGACGTGCATTTGCACTTGCCGTTGATAAGCAGGCACTTGCTGATCGCGTGATTCGCGTTGGTGAGCCCGTGGCACATACGTTGGTGCCGCCCAACGGTGTGGTGGGATACAAGACGCCAACCGGACTTGGCCACGATGTGGTGCTCGCCCGTAAGGAACTTGCCGATGCGGGCTGGGCGGATCGCAACGGTGACGGCAAGCTGGAACTGGCCGATGGCACGGTGTTTCCAACGATAAACCTGCTGTATTCCACAGGAAGCCCGCGGTATCGCGATCTTTCCTTGGCGATGGCAGACATGTGGCGCAACGAACTCGGTGTGCAAGTTGAACTGACTTCCAAGGATTCCAAGTTCATGAAAGAGGACCTGCGCGCCGGCAATTTCATGATTGCACGCGGCGGTTGGTACGGCGATTACCCCGACCCAACCACATTCCTTGACCTGTGCCGCACCGGCGATGGCAACAATGATCGCGGTTACTCCAACGCAGTGTTTGATGGATTGCTGGACCGCGCCGCCGCTGAGGCCGACCCGGCGCAACGGCTGGCAATTCTTGCTGATGCAGAACGCCTGGTGACTGAAGTGGACATGCCGATCTTGCCCATCACCCATTACGCCACCGTGCTGCTCTTTGACCCAGTGCGCGTGCGTGGAATCACGCGCGATCCATCGTTCGATCAGCGCCTCTCCAACATTCAGATATTGGCGCCGCGTTAACTGCGTCCACTCTGAATGCGCGGATCGATCCACGCATAGAGGACATCAACCAGTAGGTTCATGAGGATCACCACGGTGCTGAAGACCAGCACCACTCCCATCAGGAGGGTGATATCTTTGGAAAGCACCGCGTCTACAAAGTGCTGACCGATTCCCGGAACGGCAAAGACTTTCTCAACCACAAACGACCCGGTGACTGCAAAGGCCGTGGCTGGTCCAAGGTAACTCAGCACAGGAAGAAACGCGTTTTTGAGTGCGTGCCCCATGGCTGCTTGGCGTCGATTCAATCCCTTGGCGCGAGCGGTGCGCATGTAATCAGCAGACATTTGTTCAAGCATTGATGAACGCACGAGCCGTGCCACATATGCTGCAAACGGAAGGCTCAGTGCGAGTGCCGGAAGAATCAGGCTGCGGAATCCTTGCCACCCGCCAATGGGTACCCACTGCAACTTGGCAGCAAAGACGATCAGTAGTACGGCGCCGGTGACAAAGCTGGGAACGCTGATACCAATCACTGCCAGCAACTGCGTGCCCGCATCGGCGGCAGAGCCGGGGCGGAGTGCACCAACTACACCAGCACACAGGCCGATGCCGAGCGCCAGAAGGATGGCGGTAAGTCCAATGGTGAGCGAAACCGGAGCGCCGTCCGCGATGATTTCATTCACGGACCAATCGCGATTCTTCAGGCTCGGACCAAGGTCAAAGGGGCGCGGCGCTTTACCAAGCACCCATGAAATGCCGCTCGCCTTACCCAAATAGTCAAAGTAGAAACCCACCGGGTCATCCAGTCGATATTGGGCGCGCATGGCGGCTTGCGCTTCCGGCGGTGGACGGCGACCTTCCGCGCCATCGAAGGGGTTTCCCGGGGCAATCCATGCCAGCGCAAACGTCAGTGTGTAAATGGCGAGCAGCAGTAACGGAAGTTGCGCCAGTCGGCGCACAATGAACATCGTCACTAGCGACCGCTCCCCGCGCCAGTGTCCTTGGGCATGGATCGAGTTCGGTCTGATTCAAGACCAACTTCATCAGCGGCACGCTTGGCTCGGCGGTCCGCCACCCATTGCACCGCGTCGGCAAGCTTCGCGAGTTCCGGGTCACCGCTGCGGCGGCACACATCAAGCATCGGGTCCTTGGGGTCCACAACGCGGGTGATGGCCCAGCTGCGGAGAACGGTGGTTGATGTACTTGATCGCGCTGCATCAAGAAGCGGTGTCATGGCGGGGGTGTCTTGCGGAATCACGCCAATGACCCACGCCTGCGCAGATTCCGGCATGGCTTTCCATGCATCAACGATGTCTGTCCAGAGCGCCGCGGTATCGCCACGAATGGATTCCGGTAGCCGTGTGGGGTCTGCGGCGGCATGCACCAGCAGGGCCAGCCGTGTCACCGCTTCGATGCTGCCCGCGGTGTGCACCAAGGTGCGCGAATCTTTCACCCACGCTTCGTTGATGGTGACGCCAGTGAATTGGATGGGCGGCGCGCCGGTGACACTCCCCAAGAAACCAGGCGATTGGCCACCCGAGGCCGTGGATGGGTTGGAGACCACTGAAACATTCACCAGGTGTGAGTCAAGCGGCTGCACATTCAGGAGCAGTCCAACCACGGTGAGGTCCGCGTCCACAGTGACAAGAATTTCCTCGCCCGGCATCAGGCGCAGGCGGCGATCAATCAGGAGCGGCTGGGGCGGCAGTTCGGCGGCATCTTTTTCGCCGGGACGCGGTGCAGCGGAGCGCATGGTGACTTTGCCGGAAATCGGCGCGTCGCCACCGATCGCCATGGGCAGCCGCGAACTATTGCGAATGCGGATTCCAAACGTGAACGGCTCATAGGGTCCGATCAGCGTGGAGGACGGTTTCACTTCCACCGACAATGCGCGGAACGGGTGATCAATGATTTCATCAAGCGTGGTTGGCAGATGCTTCGTCAACGCAGTGTTGAGTACTTCGGCGCGCTCCGCAATTGGCTTGGATAGCTGTGACGCCACCAGTTTCGGTTGCGCAAGGAGGTCAGAGAGTCTGTCGAGTGCCAGCAACCCCAGCGAAGTGCCAATGTGCGTTTCTGCAATGGTGCGGAATTCGGTGATGGCATCAGCGGTGCGCTTGGCGTCCGCGAGCGCGGATGCATAGGCGTACTGCGCCAGGGGATCATTGGCTCGTAGTGGCTCGAGCGCCTTGAGTGCAACTTCCGCCTTGCCTTGGCGCCACGCCAGCATGGCATCGAAACGAGCCTTGCCTTGTTCGCCCAGTGCGCCGGACTTCACAGCATCTTCAAGAAGCGTGGGGACGGTGCTCAAGTCCTTACCAAAGAGCAGCAAAGTGACGGCTCGCTGGAGGAGGAATGACCCAACATCGGCCGTGCTACCGCCTTGATCCTGGGCGCGCTTCACCTCTGCATCGGTGCCACGGAGGGCGCGCTCCAAGAGTGAGTCAAACTTCTTGGTGTCGCCATCTTTCTGTGCGATGCCCAGCATGGCGATCGAAAGAGTTGACGGTAGTGGCGGGTATTCGCGACCGAGGCGCTCGTTGGTGATGGATGGATCCATCAGCGAGATGACCCGTCGGTAGTCCTCGGTCAGGCGATTCATTCGCAGGTCAAGTTCGTGCGATGCCTCTTGGCGTTGCCCGCTGCCCCAGAGTGCGGTGGCAAGATCGCCAGTGAAGGAGTAGACCAACTCATTGCGGCGTTCGGCCTCTGCAACAGCAATCGCCATGCGCGCGGTGCGCTCGGCGGACTTGAAAGCGCCACCGTCAAGAAGCACGCTGAGCAGCGCACTCCACGTGGAAAGGTCACGCGGGTTGGCCTCGACAGCAATGCTGAGGAGTTCAATATCTGCAGCCGGATCAGCCACTCGCATGCGGAAATAGCCCGCGGCAGCTTGCGCGGCGGTTGG
>CAMDCW010000089.1 GCA_945890745.1 Phycisphaera mikurensis NBRC 102666 | reverse complement strand
CTTGGCATCTTCCAAGTGAATACGTTTATCGATGGATTGGTGGCGAGCTACCAGACGATCGTCGGTCCAACCATCTTTGGCGTGGAATACCCGCTGCCGCCCGGCAGCATGACTGTCTTAAGTTACGGCCAGCGCCTGTATGAATTCCCACTCGGCGTGTTCGGCGTAGCAATTGCCACGGCCATCTTTCCTGCACTGGCGCGCGAATCCAACGATCCCGATCGATTCATGGCAACGCTGCGTCGCGGCATGCGGCTGAGTTTCTTCATTGGATTTCCCGCAAGCGTTGGCCTAGTGTTGGTGCGCGAGCCGCTTGCTGCGGCAATCTTCCAAGGCGGCCAGTTCAGTCACGAAGATGTGCAGAAGGTGGGATTCGTGCTGGCGATGTATGCGCCAGCCATATGGGCGTATTCCATGCAGCAACTTTCCACGCGCGCGTTCTACGCACTGGGCGACAGTGTCACCCCGGTGAAAGTCAGTGTGTGGATGGTGGCGCTCAATTTCGTCTTGAACATGATTCTGATTTGGACACCGCTCGGCGTTGGCGGGCTGGCGCTGAGTACGGCCATTGCAGCGATCGTGCAGATCATCATCATGACGCGGATCATGCACAAGCGCATGGGCATCATTATGGATCGCGAAACGCGTGCCTCATTCGCGCGCACGATCGCAGCGAGTGCCGCCATGGCAGGCGTCGCCGGTCTGGCGTCCCTTGCGTTCAGTGGTCATGACACCTGGCTCTGGAGTGTTGCTGCCACGCTGGTGCTCGCGGGTCTCGGAATCGTCACCTACATGGCTGCCGCCCGGCTCCTCAAGATGCCCGAACTCGGCTGGGCCATCCGCGGTAAATAGGTGCCGTTCACCCCTGTCCCCAATTACGCCCCCGCCGACTTCCACGCCCCCGTCTGCGCATCGCGCTCCACGCGTCGATACACGGTATCGCGCTCCACCGCGGCAAATCCCGCCTCGCGGATCGCGCGCGCCAAATCACCTACACTTGTCTCTTGGTGATTGCCTTCGCCGACTGCCTTGGTGATGTCGTACCACACCACCGTGCCGTCAATGTCGTCAGCGCCCGCTTGCAACTCCAGCTGAGCCATCGGCAACGTCTGCATGATCCAGAACGCTTTCACGTGTGGGAAGTTGTCGAGCATCAAGCGCGCAATCGCCAGCGTGCGCAGGTTCTCCAACCCCGTCGGCCCTGGCAGATACTCAAGCTCGCTTGCATTCGGAAAGAACGGCAGCGGAATAATCGTCTGGAAATACCCGGTCTTCAGCCCGCGCGAACCCGGCATCGGCAGTCGCTCGTTTGGGTAGTTCGCAGCAGGGCCAGTCAGCACGACCGCGCCGTTCGCATCTTTCGCAATGCCTTGCGCATCAGCCCACGCACTCAGCGTGTGGTCTTGTTGCAGTCGCAAGAGTTCCATGTGATGCAGCCGCTCGCTGCGTTCTTCAATGTGCCCGTACAACATGGTCGCATTCGAGTTAATCCCCAATTCATGCGCCGCGCGATGCACATCAAGCCACTGGTCGCTGCGAATCTTGCCCTTGAACGCCTCATCGTGCACGCGATCATCAAAGACTTCCGCGCCGCCGCCCGGCAAACTGCCAAGCCCCGCCGCGATCAGATCCCGCAACACAGCAAGCACGCCTTCGTACCCATCACCACCGCGCTTGGAGATGCGCTGTAGATGCACAATTTCCACCGCAGTGAACGCCTTGATATGAATCTGCGGCGCTTCTTCGCCGATGGCGCGCAACATGTCGGTGTAGTAACTAAACGGAAGCCACGGATGCAGCCCGCCCACGATGTGCATTTCCGTAGCACCGCTCTCGCGAGCCTTGCGCGCTTCTGCGCGGATGTCATCCAAGTTGTGTTCGTACGCGCCGTCCTGATCCTTCTTGCGATGGAACGCGCAGAACTTGCAACTGAGGGCACAGATGTTCGAGTAATTCAGATGCCGATTGATGTTGTAAAAGACCGCGTCGCCATGCAGGCGCCGGCGCACCATGTCGGCCAGGCGGCAGACTTCATGGATGTCCGGAGTAGCAAAGAGCACCGCGCCATCCGCCGCGGTGAGCCGCTCGCCCGTCTCCACTTTGCGCGCGATCTCAGTGAGCGCCGGGTCGCGGCGGCGGGTGCGCAGGGCGGGGTGGCCCACCACTGCAGGTGCAGCGTGAGCGCCAGAAATAGGTGCAGCAAGCGTCATAGGGAGGGAAGGATAGGCGGGATGTCAGGTCCAGCGAACCGCCGCGTCACCCCGGGCGTACCCTTGTTCAGCATGAGTCCCCTGACCAACGTGACCAACCTGACCACTCCTACGGCGCGCAGCCTCCACCAGGGTGGCCGCGCAAGTCTCCTGTCGGCCCTCCTCCTCAGTCTGTTCGCCTTGGTGGCTGCCACGCCCGTGTGCCGCGCCGCTACGGATTCCAACATTTCCATCACCGTGGATCGCACGGTCAACTTTCATCGCAGCTGGATGCTTTCGGTCAGGCTTCGCACGCCAGCCGATCCCACTGCGGCTTCGGCCGCTGCCGGACCGACGCTTGCAGCCGGGACCAACGGCAGCCAGGGGTTCTTCTCCGTGAACACCATGCCGTTCATGTATGTCAACCCGTACTTTGATCCCTACCGCAATTCGTTTGGCGGCCTGAATGGCCTGGTCATTCGTTACAGTTCCAACGGAAACAGTTTCGTCGCGTTTGGCAGCCAGCCGGTCCTTGCCGCTGGCAACCCGTCCACCATGTTCCTCACCTACAACTCGCGGAAGGATCGCCTCACCGTGGTTGTTGGAAGAGTGCGCAAGGTCATTCCAAACGTGCACGGCCAATTGGCAGCGCTGGGCCTTGCGGATGATCCCACCGTCTACATCAGTGACATCGCCGCGGGAGTGACCGCTGGTCGCGTGTCCGCCATCAATGGTGTGCAGTTCAACGCAACAGCGCCACAATGAGCGCTCGATGCGTTCACTGTGGCGCTGTTGCAATAGGACTTCTTGCCAGCCCGAGGATTGCGACCTCGGAACTCACAACAAGAACTTTATGACTTCGGAGCCGGCGCAGAGTCGCTCTGGGTTGGTGTGTCCATTGGCTTCATCGTCATCGGATCGCGCAGTGGCAATTCCATACTCTTGCCACCGAAGAACTCAGACATCTTGGCGCGGCCGGTTTGGTCGCCAGGGGCAATTTCATCCCACTTGCCGACCACCATCACTGCCATGTCATCAAAGTTGAGGTACTTCTTGGCAACCCGCTGAATGTCAGCAGCGGTCACCTTCTGAATTGAATCGCGATAGCGCTGCCAATACTCAGGGTCGCGTCCGGTCCACTCGTCGGAGACAAAGATTCCCAGCGTGGCATCCTTACTGGAGAACTGACCAGGGAAAGCTTCAATGAAGCTCTTCTTGGCAATCTCCAGTTCTTCCGCACTCACTGGCTCATCCTGCATGCGTTTGAATTCTTCGCGCATCAACTTAACGGCGAGCGCCACGGTTCCGTTCTTCGATTCAAACGCGCCGGCAAACTGACCGGGGTAGTACACGCCTGCTTCGAATCGTGAACCGACGCTGTACGCCAAGCCTTCATTGGAACGAATGTTGCTCATCAGACGGCTGGTGAAACCGCCACCGCCCAGAATCTCATTCATCATCTCGGCGCTGAAGTAATCGGGATCGTCGCGCTGAATGCTGCGGCGGCCAATACGAACCTTGCCCTGTGGAATGTCCTTGGCAACACGGTACACGCCCGGCTTGAACACATTGGTTGGAGCAGGTGGATTTGCGGCCATATCGCCACGCTTCCAACCGTCCATGCCCGCAGCAAGGCGCTTCATCATGTCATCGGGATTGAAATCACCGGTGACGGAGATGATGACGTTGCCGGGCTGAATCAACTTGTCATGTTGCGCACGCAACTTGTCCGCGGTGATGGCATCCCAGCCATCCTTGGTGGCCTGCTGACTCTCAAAGCAGTCCTCACCAAAGATCAGGTACTTCCACTCGCGACCGAGGATCTGTCCAGCCTCGTCGTTGCGTTGCTTCATGCCTTCGGTTGCTTGGCCACGCATGATGTTCAAGCGATCCTGGTCATAGCCCGGATTGCGCAACATGTCGAAGAAGAGCGTCATGCTCTGATCGAGGTTGGAACTAAGCGTGTTCATGTTTGCGATCACTGCACCCTGGCCACCGCTCACGCCAACATTGGTGGCAAGGAAGTCGAACTTCTCATCCAGATCAGCAGGCTTGATGGTGGCAGTGCCGCCGGTACGCGTCATCGCCGCCATCACAGCAGTGAGTCCAGGCGTGTCCTTGGGATCCAGCCACTGTCCGCCCTTAAAGGTCAGCGTCAGTGACACCAGCGGAAACTCCTTACTCGGTGCCATGTAGACGGGGGTGCCGTCCGGCAGGGTGCGTCGGAAGTCCTTCGCCTTTGGTGGCGTGAAATCAAGCGCCGCAAACTTCAACTCTTCCGGACGAGCTGGCAGTTTGGCGGAGTTGTCTGCAACCCACGCGACCGGGGCGTCAGAGGTGGCATCGGCCTTGACCTTTGTTGCTGGCTTCAAGTCAGCCATGGCAACGGTATTGGCGTCAGTCTTGGCATCGGATGGCGTGCCTGCCTTGGCAACGGCCTTGGTATCGGCGTTGCCTTCCTTGGTTGTGGCAGTGCTCTGCGGTGATGCACAGCCAGCAAACGCTGCGCTGGCTGCAATGAGGGCGATAGTGGCGATGTTCTTCATGGTGTGTTCCTATGTATGTCTGGCGTGTGATGCAGTACAGCGGTTACTTGGCGGACTTCTCCAACTCAGTAATTCGCACTTCCATCTTCTTCATGAGGTACTCCATCACGGGCGCCATTTGCGGTGGCACCTGCGCTGCTTGGTCACGCAATTGCGTCAGACCTTCCTTCAACTTGTCTGCATCCTTCTCTTCGCTAATCTTCTTGGCAGCCTGACGGGCCATACCTTGCATCGGTCCTGGCAGTGCCGCCAACTCTGGATCAGCCGCCATCGTTGCGCCCGCCTTGCGGGTGTAGGTGGCTACCGAACGATTGGTCTTGTCAAAGTACTGGTTGGCAACACGCTTGATGTCTTCGGCAGTCACTGCCTGAACTTTGGCGCTCTCCTTGTTGATCTCGCTCCAGTCGCCAAGCGCTTCAGCCTGCGCCAACTGGATGAGCAGGAAGAAGTTGCTCTGCAAGCGGCGATAGCTGTCCGCCATTGCCTGATTCTTCACCTTCTGCAACTCTTCCGCTGGAACCGCTTCGGTCTGCAACTTCTTCAGTTCGGCGTACCAGCCGTCCTCCAACTGCACAGGAGTGGAATCACCCTTGGTCTCAGCCTCAAACGAAAACGCTCCGGCGTACTTACGCGAGTCTTGCCGCGCGCCGGCGCTACTTGCAACCTTGCTGCCTTCAACCATGTCCTTGTACAGACGACCAGTCCGACCGTTGAGGATCGAGCTCATGACATCCAGCGCATATGAATCCTTGTGCTGGAACCCAACGGTGTGGTAGCGAATCTCCACCTGTGGCTGTGTTTCAGCTTCAGCCATCATGCGCATCTCTGCGCCTTGCTTTGGTTCAAGCGTCACTACTGGTGGCGGTGCAACTTTGCCTGGCTCCAGTCGACTGAAATACGTAGTGATGGTCTTCTTGGCTGCCGTTGGATCAAAGTCACCCACAATGATGCCAACAAGATTGTTGGGGCGGTAGTACGTATTCCAGTACTTCATCGCCTCATCCATGCTGTAACTATTGAGGTCGCTGGTCCAGCCGATCACTGGCCACGAATAGGGGCTGGCCATCCAGAACATGCTGTCGAACTGCTCTTGAAAAACACCAGTTGGCGTGCTTTCCGTGCGCAAGCGACGTTCTTCATGCACCACATCGCGCTCGCTGTAGAACTCGCGGAACACGCTGTTGTTGAGGCGATCACTCTCCATCCAAGCCCACAGCTCAAACTTATTGCTGGGCACATTGATGAAGTAGAAGGTCAGGTCGTAGCTAGTGAAGGCATTCATGCCAGTGCCACCGGCCGCGGTGTAGATCTTGTCAAACTCATCCTTGACGATCGTTGACAGCGCGGTCTGCTGCGCCTTGAGGTTGGCAATCTGCTTCTCCAGGTCGGCCTTGCGCTGTGTGCCAGTAGGGGTGGTAGCGTCGGTCTTGGAAAGCTCAACTTCAAGCTGCTTGATTTCCGCGTCGCCAGCCTTGCCTTGCTGCTCGTCCATCAGCGACTTCAACTCTGCACGCAGGCGCGCAAGTTCCGGGGTGTCGTTCTTGGCATCCCATGCGTCGGCAATGGTTCCCTTGAAGTAGCTGTCGTACTGCGCGCTCCAAGTGAGTTGGTTGATCTTGTCGCGGATCGCCTTCTGGCGGGCGCGGTAGTCGGCATCGCGCGCCGAATCGCGGGTGCCGATGGCGTCGGTGCCCTTGAACATCATGTGTTCAAAGAAGTGACTGATGCCAGTGATCCCGGGGCGCTCATTGACGGAGCCCACCTTGGCGAGCCAGCCGGCCGCTACGGTGTTCGGCTGGTCGTGGCGAGGAACGAGCAGAAACTTCATACCGTTGGGAAGTGTGAAGACTTCAGGCTCCACCTGCTGGGCGCGAGCCGCAGGGGCGAAGGCGAGGGTGGCGGCAAGCAGGGTGACAATGGTGGCGAAGCGCATGCAGTTCTCCGTTGCGGTGAGGTGTCTGGCGTGGTTCCGGGACCACAAATCCGGGGGTGCGCAGGGTACTGCGGCTAATCCACCAAGTTGGGTATTGAATTGGGTGCGTTCGGGACTATTGTTACTTAGATGCGCCAAACAACCGATCCCGTTCTCGGACGCTTCTCCCGTTGGGTCTTCACCTGTGTTGTTGGTGGCGTGATGGCGGTTGCCTCGCAAGCCAACGCGCAATTCCGTGTGGTTGTTTACAACTGCACGGGGCTCGCGGGCGACCAGGTGGCACTGAAGGCGGTGATCGCATCATGTCACACAGATAACGTCGCCGGTTACGCGGCGCCCGTGGCGCTGTTCCAGTTCTCCGAAGTACGCACGTCCGATCCGGTGCCCCTTTTGGCGTTGGTGAATCAATCGGCGCCGGCGGGTTACACCTACGCGCTTGCCACCTACACCGGTGCTGGCCAAGACGGAGCGAGCGGCGCCGAGGCCGTCATTTATCGAACAGACTTGATGACCGAAATTCCGTCCGGGCACGTGGACTTGGCAACGGGTGGAAGTCGAGACTCCGATCGCTGGCTCTTCCAGTTGAACGGCTACACATCAACCGCGGCGCGCTTCTACGTGTACGGCTCGCACTTGAAGGCTTCCACTGGCTCTGCCAATGTGGATTCTCGACTCGCTGGCGTGCAGTTACTTCGCTCAAACTGCGATGCGCTGGGCGCCGGCGTACGCGCCCTGTATTGCGGCGACATGAACTTCTACACCAACACCGAGAGCGGCTACGCAGCGTTCATGGCGGCGGGTAACGGTGCGGCGGTTGATCCACTCGGTACCGCCAACTGGACCGGCGCCTCCAATGCATGGAAGCACACGCAGAGCCCGCGCGACATTCTTGCGGACGGCCTGATCGGTGGTGGAGTTGACGATCGCTTTGACTTCTGTCTTCCCACCACGCAAATGATGGACGGCAACGGTATCGCCTACATTCCCGGGAGTTACCGTTGTGTCGGTAATGACGGCAATCACTACAACCTAGCGATCAATGCAGGCGCAAACTCGTACTTTCCCGGCGAGTCGGCGCGCTCAAACGCGCTTGCCGCAAACCTCTATGCCGCCGCCGACCACATGCCTGTGTTGGCAGATTTTCAAGTGCCCGCATGGAACACCGCGGTGCTCGGCACTGTGCCCACGCGCGTCATGCAAGGCGCAACCGCCGTCGTCGCGCAAGTGCGCGTCGCTAACGATGCTCCTGGCGACAACGTCATCGGCGTTGACGCGCTTGACTACACCGTCACCGGTACCGGAGTGCTTTCCGGCGCTCTCTCTGGCAGCGCGGTACTGACGCCCTCCTTCACCACGGTGAATGTCCCGGTCGTCACTTCGACGGTTGGCCTGCGCACCGGCACCGCCACGGTGACAAGTAGTAACGAAGCTGTTCAGAATCCCAGCATCGCGCTGCCGGTGAGCGTGCAAGTGTTGCGAGTCAGCAACGCTTCGTTCTCGACTACTGCTGATGCCAATACGGTCACCATCCCCATGATCGCCACGGTTGCTGGTCCCGCGGTCGATGAATTGATCGCGGTTGCAAACTTCGGTTTCACCGCCGACCAAGCGAACCTCGATATTGACTCGGTGCAGATTCCTGCCGGACCGTTCTCGTATGTCAGTGGTGCAACCACCGGAATCGGTGCAGTTCCAGGCAGTGTTCGCGTTCGCTTCAATCCCACCGGCTTAACCCCTGGTGTCTATACCGCCAACGCCACCATTCAAGTCAGCGATGAAAATGTCCCCGGTGCCGCCACAGCGCAGATTGTTGCCTCGCTCAGCGCCACCATTGGCGGCGGTAATCCTGCTGACCTGAATGGAGACGGTCTGGTGGGCGGTGCCGACCTTGGAATCATGCTGGCGAGTTGGGGTAGCCCTGGTCCCGCTGACCTGGATCACAACGGCACCGTTGGCGGCAGCGATGTGGGCATTCTGCTTGGAAATTGGGGCTAATTCGTACAGGGACGGCTCTCCCGCGCCGGAATTGAATGCAGACTTCTGAACTCATGGCCCCGCGTCATTCTTGTCATCATGTTGGACTCGCCGCACTTGCAGTGGCGTGTGCTACGCACTTTCCATCAACAGCGGTCGCAGACACAGCAGTGCTGCGATCAGTTGCCGATGTGACACTGATCGAACCCAATGACGGCCTGCAATACGCATTGGGCGCTGCCTACAACATTTATTGCGGTCGAGTGGGCGTGAATGGCGGTGGCACGTTGCGTCGAGCAGTGGTGCGCTTTGATCTCTCAGCAATTCCTGCTGGCTCCACCATTATTTCGGTGAGCTACAAGGCCTATATGAGTCAGACCAATTCCGGCGCGAACGACTGCAAGTTGCATCGCATGCTTGCTCCGTGGGGCGAGGGAACCAGCTTTGCATTCGGCGGCGGCGGCACGAGTCCCGAAGTGAACGACGCCACGTGGACATACAACTTCTGGCCAACGTCAACGTGGGCTGTGCCGGGTGGGGTATTTGTTCCCACCGCCAGTGCCACCAAGAGTGTGAACGCAGTGGGCTTCTACACCTGGGCCACGGTCCCCGCATTGGTAGCGGATGTTCAAGCGTGGCTCGATACACCCGCCGTCAACTACGGTTGGGTGATGGTGGGCAACGAAGCCACGCTGGAAACTGCAAAGCGCTTTGATTCCCGGGAAAGTTCCGACATCACCCACCACCCAACAATCACAGTGGTTTACACGCTTGCATCAGCAGCGCCCGGCGATTTAAACGGCGATGGCAAGATCAACGGCGCGGACCTGGGCATTCTGCTTGCTGCATGGGGCGGAACCGGTCCAGCGGACTTGAATCGCAATGGAATTGTGGACGGCGCCGACCTGGGACTCTTGTTGTCCAACTGGAAGCCGTAACGCGCGACGGCTGTGAGCGTTGGACTGATGCGCCGCTGTGTCGATGCTGCGCTGCAACGCTCGTCGCTTGAAGATTTACGCAGTCACCTTGAGCATCTTGGGAATGCCGCCGACCGGGCGATCGTTCGCACACTCCAGTGCAGCGATAGCGTCAACGGTTTCGATGCCCTTAGTGACCTTGCCGAATGCCGTGTACTTGCCATCAAGATGCGGCGCGCGGTCGAGGCATATGAAGAACTGACTGCCCGCGGAGTCTTCATGGACCGAACGCGCCATGGAGAGCACGCCCTTCTCGTGCGGACGATCGTTGAACTCTGCGATGAGTTTCCACTCGGGTCCGCCGGTGCCATCACCCTTCGGGCAGCCGCCCTGAATCATGAAGCCAGGAATGATGCGGTGAAAACCGGTGCCCAGGTAGAAGCCTTGCTTGGCAAGTTTCTGGAAGTTGGCCACATGGTGGGGCGCAACATCTTCCCAGAGCTCAAGCTCAATGGTGCCGTGTTCTGTCTCGATTGTCGCGGTGGGGTACTTCTTGGTTGCCATGATGGCGCCAAGCGTAACGGGACTGCCGCTGCGGCGTGCGAA
Source organism: Phycisphaera mikurensis NBRC 102666 (assembly GCA_945890745.1). Classification (GTDB taxonomy): domain Bacteria; phylum Planctomycetota; class Phycisphaerae; order Phycisphaerales; family SM1A02; genus UBA966. The sequence continues at coordinate 1,327 of CAMDCW010000089.1, read as the reverse complement.
GCGCTTGATGCGCTGGGCATCCTGCCATTACGGCGACATGAATTTGTGGATCGGACTTTCGATCGCGCGCGTGAGGAGCAAGTAGCTGCGCTCCTTGGAAACAACCACTTCGCCACTCAGGAGCCAAGTGGTGCCGATCGGGCGTTGCCGAATCAGCTTCTCCAGTTTGTGCAGTGCCTTCGTTGGTAGCACTTCCATGGACACTTCTGCGCCGTCATGCGCTCCCGTTCCGGCTCGCGCGGTATCAAGGCGCGCGCGCCATACGCCGGTGACCGGATCACGCAGCACGGACGCGCGGCGTTCCTGAAAGCGTGTTGCGGGCGGCAGTAACAGGCTGCGGTCGTATTGCACGATGTCACGCTTCACGGCAATACCCATGCCACTTGCGGCGATACCAGCGACAAGCGATCGCTCCAGCGAATCTGCGAAGCCATCATCAAGGCCTGCAAAGATGGCGGGGTTCGGCTCGTGCGAACGTCGATCAACCGGCGCGTGTCGCGTTGGGGTTGCGGCAAGTTCCGCAGAGGCAAGATCTGCATAGGCCTCAATCCGCGGCGGACGCGGGCCTTCTGCTTGTACGGATGCACGGCGAAGTTCTGCAGGCGCGATCCGCGCCAGCATGCCCGGCGCTGGTGGTGCACGCAGCGCCACGACTGCTACTGGCAGCAAGTAGGCACGGTCATCACATTCGTAGATGGAGCCAGTGACTTCAAAGAGGGTCGGTGAATCGACGCGCGGATCGTCGAGGATCGCTTTCACATCATCGGCGTGATCGCATGGCATCACAAAGAGCGATCGCGGCGCGCTGGTCACCATGCGGTCGTTGAGGCGGAAGGTCAGCAGGCCAGGCTCGCGCAGCGACGGCGCGAAGAAGCCCTTGACGCTGGCAAGGAAGGTTCCTTCGCTGAGGACGGGCGCCTCGGACTGCACGCGCGGGGGCTCGTTCTTGGATCGCTTCAGGAGCTCGGGGCTGGCGGTGCTTTGGGGCGCTGCCGTGGTCGGCATCATGCTGTTGCGACCGAACGGGTTCGACTGCCCGCCGCCGACTTGGGCGGCGCAGGGGGTCGCCGCAAGGGCGATAAGCAGGGCGGAGGCGAGGTTTGGGGTCTTTCGGATCATCCGAAGGGGTAGAAGTGGGTGATTCGTTGCAATCTTGGTGGCGTGGATCGCTGTTTGCGTTGACGCGGAGCGAGTGCTGTGCCACTATACGACTTCGGCCGGCCGCGTACCCAAGTGGCCTAAGGGGACGGATTGCAAATCCGTTATTCGTGGGTTCAAATCCCACCGCGGCCTTTACGCTCGAACAGCGCGACGCCTCAAAGGCGGC
>CAMDCW010000088.1 GCA_945890745.1 Phycisphaera mikurensis NBRC 102666 | reverse complement strand
GAGATTGCCGTGCAGGTTCAGGGCAAGGTGCGCGCGCGGATCATGGTGCCGACGGCAGCAAGTCCGGCGGAGATTGAAGCAATGGCTTTAGCGCACCCACAAGTTGTGCCGCACCTGGGCGCAACGCCACCAAAGAAGGTGGTCGTTGTGCCAGGTCGCATGGTCAACATCGTCCTCTAAATAGGTGCCGTTCACCCCTGTCCCCAATTTCGCCGCCGGGTGAAATGATCGGGAACCGTTAGACGTACTGAGCAAGAATTTCTAAAATGTGTGCCGAAAAACCGCGGTCGATGGACGGAGATTCCGCATGGCGTAGATCCTGCCGGGATGGCAAGGCCATCACGATCCGTCATACCAGGCATCCCGTACCACATCGTTCAGCGCGCAGCGCATAAGAGCTTCATCATTGACTGCGACGAAGATCGTGCTGTCTTCATGTCCATGATGTTGGAGTGGCAACAAGTCACCACTATGCAAATCGCTGGCTTCGTGCTCATGGGAAATCACTTCCACTTGGCCGGGGTCTCGCCGACTGAGGTCGCATTGCCAAAATTCATGGGCAATGTTTGTTCCGAATTCTCTCGGTTCCGGAACTCAAAACTTGGGAAGCGCGGACCGAATTGGCAGGGTCGATACTTCGCTGCTCCCATGGATATGGAGTACACGCTGTCTGCCATTCGGTACATCGAGCGAAACCCTGTCGCAGCTGGAATGGTTTCTTGCGCCTGGGAGTGGAAGTGGTCGAGTGCTGCGTTCAACGCGGGTCTGGGACCCAAGCCGAAACTCCTAAACATTGATCTCATTTCACCAACGACATCGCCAAGTCAGTGGCGACAAGGCCTCCTAACCGAATCGACCCCAGAATTCCGAAGTCGCTTGCGTGAGGCAACATGCCTCGGCCGACCACTAGGGGCAGAGGAGTGGACTTCAAAAATCAATTCCGAACTCAGTATCGGCCCGCAACGCAAACGAGGGCGCCCCAGAAAATAGGGACAGGGGTGAACGGCACCTATTTATTTACTTCTTCTCGGAGATGTACTTCAAGGCCTCGCCGACAACGTAGAAGCTGCCGGTCACGCAAATCAGGTCCTCGCGGCTCACGCCGCGGATCGCCATGTCGATGGCTTCAGGAACTGTCCGCGCAATTTGGCTCATCTTGCCGGAACGCTCTTGGAAGAGCTTCTGCAAATCTTCCGGACTCGCCGCACGTGGCGTCGAGGACGCACGCGTGAAGATCACCTTATCTGCGCCAAGATTCACCTTGTCAATCATCTCCGCGATGTCCTTGTCCGCGCAGCAACCGAAGACGCACACCATGCTGTCGTACGGAACATGCGCGCCAACGCAACGCATCAACGCATTGACCGCCGCTGGGTTGTGGGCCCCGTCACAGAGAACGCGCGGACGGTGCGAAACCACTTCCATGCGCCCAGGGATCTTGGTGGCCGCCAGTCCGGCCGTCAACTTGTCCTCAGACAACTCAAAGCCGAAGTTCTTCAGCACATCAACAGCAGCAAGCGCAAGTCCGCAGTTGCTGGCCTGATGCTCGCCCTGCAGCGGCACCGGAACATGCTCAAGGCGACTGTTCTTGGTGTACATGCACACGCGCGTGTGCGGCCCAAGGTCAGGGGTAACGCAGAAGCGGCTGGAGAACTCAATGTCCTTATTGACAATCCGAAGTTCAGCGCCAACAGATTGTGCCACTTCGCGCATCACCGAATCAACTTCAGGATCCTGCTCGAAGAACAGCGCCGGGACACCCTTCTTAAAGATGCCCGCCTTCTCGCGAGCAATCAGCGCCTTGGTTCCGCCCAGCAGTTTGGTGTGATCAAGATCAATCGAAGTCACAATGCTGACCAGCGGCGTGATGACGTTGGTTGAGTCGAGTCGACCACCAAGCCCCACCTCAATCACCGCAATATCCACAGCCTGCTGCGCGAAATACGCGAACGACACCGCGGTCATCAACTCAAAGAATGTCGCTTGCTCGCCCAACTTTTCTGCGGCCTTCGCCACCGAGCGCACCGTGTCCACGAAGTCATTCTTCGGAATCAGGTTGCCGTCGATCTGCACGCGTTCGCGCATATCGATCAGGTGCGGGCTGGTGTACACGCCCACCGCATAGCCGGACGCGCGCAACATCGAAGCGATCATCGCCACGGTGCTGCCCTTGCCGTTGGTTCCCGCAACATGCACCGTCTTGATCTTCTGGTGCGGATTACCAAGCAAATCCATCAGCTTGTGCATGCGGTCCAGCTTGAAGGTCTCCTCGCCGTACTTGGCGGGACGAAGCCGCTCAAAGTCCGGGCGCGCCATCAAGTATCGCGTTGCCATCAGGATGGAAGTGATTTCGTTCGGCTTCGGGCACTCGAACACCGCCGTTGGCTTGGGCTCAACCACGGGCGCCTTCGGCGTCACGGTGAATGGAGTCCGCGGAGCGGCTGCCGGCTTGCTGGTGGTCTTGCTGGTCACCGTGGTGGTCGAAACCTTCAGGTTGGTTGCTACGGGCGTCGAACCCTTGGCAGCAACGGTCTTGGTGGCCGGCGCAACCTTTGCAGGTGTCGCTGTCTTTGTGCTCGCGGTGCTCGCAATGGTCTTGGCAGTCGCCGTGGCCTTGGACGTCGCCGTGGTCTTCGCCGCAACGACCGACGTTGCCGCCTTCGCTACCAGCGCGGCCTTCGCCGTGGTGTTCGCCTTCGCAGCCACTACTGGCTTCGAGGCAGACTTCAGGACCGGAACAGTCTTCCCCTTGGCCGCTGACTTCACTGTGACTGTCGCTACAACTTTCGACTTGCCGTTTCCGCTTGTCTTAGCGGTGGCGCTTTTTACGGGTGCGAGGCGGGAAACCGTCTTGGAGCCAGCGCGCGAGGCGCTAGCGGAGGTCACCTTTGGCATAGACGGGCATTCTAACGAAACAGCGCATAAAACGCGAATTGCCGCACGTTAATCTATACATTACAAGCAGTTATGTCATCGCCACTCATGCCGCGGATAGCGCCGTTTGAGTTCCTTTTTCACGTCGGGGTACAGTCGCTCCCAAAAACCGGGCAGATCCTCAGTCACCTGCACTGGTCGCCGATTCGGCCCAAGCAACTCCAGCACCACCTTCACGCGACCACCCGCCACCGTCGGATGACCAGCAAAGTCATAGAAGTCCTGAATCTTGCCACGCCCGCGCGGTGGCTTGCCTTCTGCATACTCAACCTTCATCTTCCATCCACTCGCTAACGCCAACGTTGCCGGCGCGGCTCGCTCAACAAACTGCTGCTCATCCCATGAGAGCGCACTGCGAAATATGTCGAGCACCGGACGGGAGTCAAGATCCGAAGCACGCGCACAACCCTGCGCGATCTCCGCCGCAAGCACACCCATGTCGTCGGCGTCATAGGTGATCAGACCGCGTTCGGGAAACCACGCCGCAACGCATCGCACTCGCGCGATCCACTGGTCAACAGACTCGTCCCATGTAGCGGGCCGCAATTCGCCGCTCGCTACGCGCGATGCCAACTCGTCATGCGCAGCGGCTTTGGCCTCACGCCCCCGCAAGGGACGAACGATCTGCGCAAACACAATGCCATCAAACACACGTTCTTCAAATTCAGCGGCCGCGCCAAGTTCATCGCTGAATCGCACCTCGGTCTGCGTGGTCACTCGATCAGGCATTGCGTGCTCAACCCACTCAACCTCAAGTGGCGTAACCATTCCAAGCGACTGATGTACTTGATCGCCGCGTCCACCCTCGCGCACCTCAAGTGCCAAAATGAAGCCCATTCCACGCTGAATACTCGTTGGATCGATGCTCACCTTGCGGCGCCCAGGCATGGCGCAATGCGGTCGCTGCGCATCCATCCGCCAACCAACATGATCAGCAAATCCTGCAAGTAACGCACGGGAAACTCGCGCAAATGAATCGCCAGCAAATGCAGCGGTCGCGCCGACCTCCTCATCATCACCACTCGCGGCAGCACGCACCAACTCACGGGCCGCGGATGCCACCTCGCGACACGCGCCAAGTGAGGCCTCCACGCCTTCATGTCGCGCGTTGCGGAATCCACTGGCCTCTACGCGCAACAACAATTCCTCGCGTGACCCGATATCGCTCGGTGGCTCGCCATCCGCGGTCAATCGCACCAATTGCGCCGCCCCGCCACTCTGCACAACATCGCGGTCTGAAACAATGGCGCACCAACGCGCCGCGCGCTCCAACACACCAAGCGATGCCGCCTCAACCAACATGCGCCCAAGCCGTGGATGCACAGGAATGCGCGCGAGCCGATGTCCAAGCGCAGTCAACATTCCATCAGCACGCAGCGCGCCAATCGATTCCAGCGTCCCGCGTGCGCGCAATACCGCATCATCCGTCGGCGGATCAAGCCAAGGGAACTTTTCAAACGGACCGAAGCCCATCGAGAGCACCATCAACATTGATTCCGCAAGGTCAATACGGCGCACCTCGGGCGTTTCCGCGGCGGGCCGCTGCGCTTGCTCCCACTCCGTCCACAAGCGCACACACACTCCCGGCGCCGTTCGACCAGCTCGCCCGGAGCGCTGATCGGCACTTGCGCGGCTAATCGCCTCGGTGCGCAATGCATTCAACCCGCGGCGCGGATCAACACGAAACACCCGCGCCAATCCAGAGTCAATCACCATGCGAACGCCAGGAATGGTGATGGAAGTCTCCGCAACATTGGTTGCCACAATGACCTTGCGCCGACCGCGCGCAGCAGGCGCAACCGCCGCGTCTTGTCGATCAGCCGGCATTGACCCATGCAGCGGTACTACATCAAACGCGCTTCCTCCAGCAATCACTCGCAGTTCGGCACGCACTGCATCCACGGTGCGATCAATTTCAAAGGCGCCCGGCATAAATACCAACGCATCGCCTTCGTGCCCTTCATCAACCAATCGTCGCACGGCACGCGCTGCGCGCTCCCACACCGGCGCGCCTTCCGCACCCGGCTCATAGCGAACACTCACTGGATACGCCCGGCCTTCCGCAGTAATCACCGGCGCACTGAGATACGCGGCCGCCTGTCCTGCGTCCATAGTTGCGCTCATGGCCGCCACCATCAACGCCGGGCGCTGCAAGCGCGCCGCACGGACCACTCCAAGTGCAAGATCAGCAAACACACTGCGCTCATGAAATTCATCAAGCAACACGCAACCAATGCCCTTGAGCAATGGATCACGCTGCGCTTGGCGCAAGAACACCCCTTCAGTGACAAATCGAATGCGCGTGCGCGGACCGACCACGCGCTCGAACCGCGTCTGGAATCCCACATCCTCGCCAAGGGCCACGCCCATCTCCTCGGCCACCCGTCGCGCGGTCATGCGTGCCGCCAACCGACGCGGCTCCAACACCACAATCTGCCCTTCTACCAGGCCAGAACGCGCCAAAATCTGCGGTACTTGCGTGGTCTTACCGCTTCCGGTGGCAGCCGTCAGCACCATGGCGCGCGCAGTGCGCATGCAGTCAGTGATCTCAGCCGCGGCGCGCAGTACCGGCAATGCGGCATCCATACCCGCGCCACCGCTACTCGCGCGCGCGTCTGTCACTTTCCAGTCAGCATGCGCGTGCGCACCGCGTCCATGAATCGCGAAATCTGCGCCTGCTCGCGCGGGCTGGAAGCCGGTTCAACTTCCTTCTCCCAGAATCCAAGGAATCGATCCGCTCCCTTTTCAGTCAAGCTCTTACCCTTCATGCGCTCACGCTGACGCTCTTCGCCGCGCTTCGCTTCCGCACGCGCGTTGGTCATGATGTCTTCATTGGTGCTCTCTGATTCCTTGCCAGTAGCGGTGGTCTCTGCAAAGCGGAACCAATCGGCTACCCACTTGTCAATGAATGCTCCGCGCTCACCAACTGGCAAATTCACATAAGTGGCAGCACCTTGGATCAAGATGTCCTTGGCAAGAATTCGCACGTTCTGCGTCATTTGCTCGCGCACTTTGCCGGTAACACCAGCCAAGAACGCCGAAGCAACCACGCTGTCCTGCTGGTTCATTCCGCGGAAACGACCGATGAACTGCTGCACGTACTTGACGCGCTCATCCACGGAAAGAAGGTTGAAATCATCAGTAGTGAAGTAGCCAAGCACGTTGTCCACTGGCGAATCAAAGATGGATGGCGGGGCCTTCCATCGCCCGGCAAAGAACCACCATGATCCGCTCGCCAACAGCGCCACAACAAGTGCGGCGGCGACGGAAGCAACAATCTGCGAACGGTGCTCTTCCCAAAGCTCCCCGATATCCATGTCACGAGATCTGATTGATTCCATCAAGTTCATGGTGTAGCTCCGGTTTCTGCGTCTTGTGAAAGATCTTCCGCCATCCGCGCGCTGCCATCAATGTAGACACCGTTCCGCTCCACGCCAACGCGGCGATGGCGATCTTGGCTGTCAGTGAGAAGCGGATACCGCGCCGCCTCGCGCTCAAAGAACTCAGTCATCGCGCGCGCCTCTGCGTCCAACCGAACTGTCATCAATCGATCCATGGACGTAGTCGCTGGATCAAATGACATCAGTAACGTCACTACATCCACTTGCACAGCGGGTGTGTAACGAAGCAAGCCTGGCAAATACATGTAGCTAGTGCCAGTTGAAAGCGACTCTTCATCTTTGTCAGATGGGCAAATCCAGGATGAGGAATCCGCCGGCATGAAGCCCGAAAGAAAGTTCGGTAACCCGCCGTCAATACCAGCATCAGTGACCACGGGCAGGAATTCACACATGGGCAGACGACCGCTGTTCTGCTGCCGATAGGAATCCACCGCAATGAAGTCTTGGCGCAGGTTGGAGAGACAGCCCGCATTCTGGCTTTCGCGCTGAATCGCCCGCGCGCTCGGAACAATAATCCCAATGAGCATTCCGATGATGGCAACCACCACCAAGAGCTCAACGAGTGTGAACGCTTTCCGAAGCATGGGGAGCATTCTAGGCAGCCCGGCTCATGCAGCAAACATGGCTTCCACGAACCGATCGGGGTCGAAGGGCTGCACGTCGTCGGGCGTTTCGCCAACTCCAACGAGTTTCACGGGCACATCAAGCGCATCGCGGATCGCCACCACAATGCCGCCCTTGGCCGTGCCATCAAGCTTGGCCAAGAATATTCCACTGACATCGCAGGCAGCCTTGAATGCCGTTGCCTGCAGCACCGCGTTCTGACCGCTGGTCGCATCAAGCACCAAGAGAATCTCGTGCGGCGCTCCAGGAATCTTCTTGGCAAGGACATTCCTGATCTTGGTCAGTTGTCGCATCAGGTTGTCTTGCGTGTGCAGGCGACCTGCCGTGTCGACCAATAGAACATCTACTCCGCGCGCAATCGCAGCTTCCGCTGCATCAAACGCTACGGCTGCCGGATCTGCTCCTTGCGCGCCCTTCACCAGGTCCACACCAAGGCGACGCGACCATGTTTCCAGTTGCGCCACGGCGCCCGCGCGAAATGTATCGGCGGCAGCCAGCAACACACTCCGACCGTCATCCTTCAGACTCTTAGCGATCTTGGCAACGCTGGTGGTCTTGCCAGCACCATTGATCCCAACCACCAGCACGACGGTGGGCTTCGAAGCCGCCACAGCAATCTCGCGCGAACCAGATGCCAAGCGTGCTTTGAGACGCGTCTTGAGGAACTCAATAGCATCCTCTCCGCGCGGCACACGACCAGAGCGAAACTCCGCGCGCAGCTCCGCAGCGATCTCGCGCGCCGCGCGCACGCCAACATCAGCAGCAACCAACGTCCGCTCAATGTCGTCGATCAATTCCTCACTGAGCGTTCGGCCATGCAAGATGGAACGAAACCCAGCGCCGAATACCTCGGCCGTCTTCTGCAAGCCACGCTTGATCGCATCGACCGCGGCACGAAAGAACATCTCAGCCTTCCCCCACGGCTTCCGCATCGCCAGCGGCCGCATCGTCATCACTCACATCGCCGCCTACCCCGTTCATGATCTTGTCGAGCACCCCGTTGACGAACTTGCCGCTGTCGGCCGTTCCAAACTCCTTGGCCAATTCGACGGCATCGCTGACCACTTTGCGTGGCGGCTCGGATGATTGACGAAGTTCATACCACCCTAAGCGCAGCAGATTTCGATCAACCACTGGCTGCCGGTGCGGCGGCCATTCGCGGGCCAAAGTTGCAATTTCACGGTCAGCGTCGTCATGGAATTCCCACGCCAGCGCAGCAAGCGCCATGCCACGCTCAACGTCTCCGGGAGGAGCGTGATCGTCGTCGGTCTCCGCCTGTGACATGCCAACCAACGCGCCATCGGAACTCTGCCCTGCGTCCAACTGATACATGGCCTGCAGTGCGCAACGACGCATCGCCAGTGTGGCCGCGCCTTCGGGAAGGCGTTCGTGCCCACCGGCTGCATTGGTACCAGTAGTTCGTTGATTGCTAGTCATTGGCGGAGGTCCTCACAAGCACGCACACAGGCAAGTGCAGCGGTCATTGCTTCCGCGCCTTTGTTGCCGACTTCGCCACCAGCACGCGCGCGCGCCTGCTTCAAATTCTCCACGGTCAACACTGCCAAACCAACCGGCTTGCCGCGCGTCACGGAAATGCGCGCCAACTCACTGGTCACGGCTTGACCAAGGTGCCGATCATGTCGCGTCTCCCCGCGCACGATGCACCCAATCGCTACCGCCGCTGCAATGCCTGCACGCGCGAGCGCCGTGTCAATGAGCAGCGGAATTTCAAATGCACCCGGCGCCTGCAAGCGGACGATGTCCGAAGCTTGGCCGCCAAGCCGCAGGAACTCGGCAGTGGCTGCCAATTCCATCGCCTCGGTAATGTCACGGTGATACGCGCTCACCACGATCGCCACGCGAAGCCCGCGTGCGTCCGCAGGAATAATGCTGTCAGCCTTCATTTCGGTACGGATCTCTGTTGAATCTAAGAACGAGCAACCTGCTTCAGGAACACATGCAAACCGACGCGGCCGGCGGTTACGGGCGGAATGCCCACCGTCGGGCTGATGATCGTAGCAGCGCCCCGTTACCATGACCCGGTGCGTCCAGTTGCCGAGCGCATCCTCGACGCGTTTCAACTGACGCGGCTCTCCCTCGCGTTCGGCGCGGTGTGCGAGCTGTGGCTGGTGACGCTGCTCACACGTGCCGACCCGCGGTACGTGCACCTACCGCTTTATCACATGCCACTTTGGAAGGCGCTGGCGTGCACCGCGCTCGTTGCGATCGGTCTGTTCAGTTTCGCAGCCAGCCTGAATGATCTCCTTGATGTCCGCCATGATCGGCGCTTCAGCCCGGAGCGACCGCTTGCAGCTGGTCGCATCCGCACCTCAAGCGCGGCGCTCCTTTCGTTCGGCGCGTTGATGACGGCGGTCATTTCGGCAAGCACACTGGGCGAGCCCGCGTTGATCCTGACGGTTGCGGTTGCCGCAGCGGTGATGTTCTATGACGCCATCGGCAAACACATTCCATCCATCGGCATCGTCACCATTGGCCTCCTGCATGCAGCCAACATGCTGATCCCCAACTGGACACTGACGTTCACCTTGCCGATCTGGTGGTCCATGTCGCACGCGGTGGCCATTGCTGCAAGTGTGCATCGCTACGAGGACAAGCGCCCGTACTTTGGAACCAAGCGCATTCTGTCCTTGGTGGCAGTGTGGTTGTTCTGGTCGATCGCCCTCCTTGGCGGCGGAGCGCTCGCAGCGCGCAATTCCGCGGGCGGCTACTGGCCGCAAGTGGCGCGCGGTGATGAACTCATTGGCTCGGGACCGATCGGAATCATCTGGCCCGTCTTAGCGCTCGCGGGATTCCTGCTCCTGGTGCGCGCAAAAGTTGCTGGATCCCCCGGCGCTACTGGCGCTGAACGACTGCGTCGCTACGGCGCCATGTGGCAAGCCGTCTACGCGGCGGCATGGCTGATGGCCGCCGGGCTGCAAGCCGAGGCGCTGGGCATGGCCGCGCTTGCCCTAGCCGGGATTGTGGCGATGACCTTGCTAAAAGAAATCAACGGATTGAGCGGGCGCCCCATCAGTTGGCGGTGAACCGTCCGCGGCTCAAGTAGCCTTCCGCGCGTGCCCCGCGCGTCCATCACCACCATGCGAAGTTTGGCATCCATCGTTGGTTGCCTCAGCGTCACGGCGGTTCTATCCACCGCACATGGACAAGTAGAGCGAGCGCGCGTCGAAGGTGACCGATTGGGTGGATTTGTCATTCCCACCGAACCCGGTGTGTGGCCAATCACGCTTCGTGCCACCAATGCTCACGTCTGGAAAGTGGACAGCACGCAGCGCGTCTATCTCACCGGCCGCGTCGGTGTGAACCTTGGCACCTACGACTTCACTTCCGAGCGCGCGGTCATCTGGATCGAACGGATTCCGAGCGCCAAAGGACTCATCACGCAGATCGCTGTGTGGTTCCCGGAAACCATTGAGCCCACCAAGGCCGCCGGCCTCGGCGCTGGCGGTTCGAACCTCTTCATCACTGCCAGCACCTACGGCGACGTCTCACTCTCAGCGGTGCTCTTTGAGCCAACCGCTCCTGCGGCCAACGAAGACCTCGCGCGCGCGCAACAGCGCCTCGCCGCATACTTGGTTGAACTGAGCGCCAAACCACCCGCGCTGCGCATTCTTCCTGAAGTACTTCGACCACCCCGTCCGCCCAAGCCGGCCCCGATGGTGGTTGGCGAAAACGCACCGCTGGACCGAAGTGTTGCGGCAAAGCTGGAAGCAGCCGCGCAGCCCGGCGCTGCGCAATTGATGGCGCAAATGCCAGCCGCCCCGCCAATTCCAGTCGTTGCTGGCGAAGCGATCCCCGGTTCATCATCGCGGCCAATCGTTGCTCCTGACAGCATGGTGTCCTTTGCCGCCGAGCAAATTGATGCCGACGCGCAGACGGATCAAATTGCACTCACCAAGGGCGTGACCATTGATGTATTGCCGCGATTTGAAGGCGGCGAAGCGCGAGCCTTGCAAATGCGCGCTGATCGTGGCGTGGTGTTTCTGAAGAAGGGCACACTCGGCGCGCTCAAGGGTGGGTCCACTGAAACCACCGCTGAGTCTGTGGCTGGCGTTTATCTTGAGGGTGACGTCTACGCCACTGACTTCAAGTATGTGATCCGCGCGCGCCGTGCCTACTACGACTTTGCTACCGGTAAAGCAAGCATGGTGGACAGCGTGCTCCGCACCACCGCTCGAGGCGGCATACCACTCATTGCACGCGCCGCGGAATTGCGCCAGTATTCGCAACAACAGTTTGAAGGCAACGACATTCAGATCTCCATGAGCGAGTTCTTCGAGCCGCATCTTTCCATCGGCGCCGATCGCGCCACCATCACCGAAGCCGTCGGCGCCGACGGTGGAACCATCAGTAAATTGCGAGCTGACAACGTGACTTTCAAGTCTGGCGCAGTGCCATTCTTCTGGCTGCCCACCTTTGCATCCGAAGGCGACATGATGCCGCCGATTCGCGCCATCGGTGGCAATTACAACGAACTGACGGGTGCGCAAATCTACTCAGAGTGGGACCTGTTTTCGCTCATGGGGATTGCCAAGCCGCGCGATACTGAC
>CAMDCW010000087.1 GCA_945890745.1 Phycisphaera mikurensis NBRC 102666 | reverse complement strand
TTGCTGGGCGCGCGACCGGTGATGTTGCGCGGGCTTAGTCGAGGATTGGACGATCGTCGCCCGAGAGTTTCTCGAGCTGGATGTTCATTGCAAGACCCTTGATTTCGTGGCAGAGGACGTCGAACACGACGGGCATGCCCGCCTCCAAGGTGTTCGTGCCCTTGACCATTGAGTCGTAGATCTTCGTGCGTCCTTCCACGTCGTCGCTCTTGACAGTGAGGAGTTCCTGCAAGACGTAGGCAGCGCCGTACGCCTCGAGGCCCCACACTTCCATTTCGCCGAAGCGCTGACCGCCTGTGCGAGCCTTGCCACCCAGCGGCTGCTGAGTGATGAGGCTGTAGGGGCCCGTGCTACGTGCATGGATCTTGTCGTCGACCAAGTGATGCAGTTTCAGGATGTACATGAAGCCAACGGTGGTCTTCTGGCTGAATGGCTCGCCAGTTCGTCCGTCGTAGAGCTGAACCTTGCCGGTCATTGGCATCCGTGCGAGCAATTCGCGCGGGGTGCCAGGCTCCTTGCCGGTCTTCTCGAAGGTATCGAGACGATTGGCAATGTGCGCGTTGGCTTCCTTGACCTGATCAAAGATCTCGGCCTCGGATGCACCATCGAACACCGGAGTCAGCGCTTGGAAGCCGAGCACCTGCGCCGCCCAGCCGAGGTGAACCTCGAGAATCTGGCCGACGTTCATACGACTCGGCACGCCGAGCGGATTCAGGAGCACGTCAACTGCAGTGCCGTCCTCAAGGAATGGCATGTCTTCTTCGGGAACGATGCGGGCGATGACGCCCTTGTTTCCGTGACGACCGGCCATCTTGTCACCGACGGAGAGCTGACGCTTGGTAGCGACATACACCTTGACCATCTCAAGGACGCCTGAAGGCAGCTCATCGCCGCGCTTCATGTGGCCAACCTTGCGCTCCTTCTCGGAGAAGATGCCAGTGATGCGCGGCCAGAACTGACCGTAGGTCACCATGGCAAGATCGCGTGCTTCCTTGGAGCCCTTCATCCACTTCTCTGAGAAGTTCTGGATCTGCTCAAGGATGACTTCTTCGATGTCACTTGCACCGACCTTCTGACGGGTGCTCGGATCGACCATCTCGGCGCCGAGAGCGGCATTGACCAGGAGCACCATCTGCTTGAACAGCGAGATGGCCTTCTTGTCGAGCTCTTCTTCGAACTCCGAGATCTCCTTCTTGAGTTGCTTCTTCTGCTCCTCATTCAAGTGCATGCGACGGCTGAAGCGCTTGGCTCCGATGACAACGCCTTCGGTGCCGGCTGGCACTTCGAGCGAGTCATTCTTGACGTCTTCACCTGCGCGACCGAAGATCGCGTGGAGCAACTTCTCTTCCGGGCTGAGCTCGGACTTGGACTTGGGGCTGACCTTGCCGACCAGGATGTCGTTCGGGCCGACGCGTGCGCCGACTCGGATGACACCGAACTCATCAAGGTTGCGCAGCATCTTCTCGGAGACGTTCGGGATGTCCGCGGTGAACTCCTCGCGACCAAGCTTGGTCTCGCGGATTTCCACTTCGAAATTCTCGATGTGAATCGAGGTGAACACGTCGTGCTTCACCAAGCGCTCGTTGATGACGATGGCGTCCTCAAAGTTGTAGCCGTCAAAGGTGTTGAACGCTACGAGTGCGTTCTTACCGATGGCGAGTTCGCCCATGATGGTGGAGGCGCCATCGGCGATGATCTCGCCTGCCTTCACCTTCTGGCCGGGCTTCACAACTGGACGCTGGTTCTGGCAGGTGCGCTCGTTGAGTCCGGCGAACTTGCGCAGGTTGTACTCATCGGCGTTGTCAATGATGATGCGCTGTCCGTCAACGAAGGTGACGACGCCCGAACGGGCAGCCTTCACAATCATGCCGGAGTGCGTACCGACGACGCGTTCCATGCCTGTTGCAACGCACGGCGGGTCGCTCTTGACGAGCGGCACTGCCTGGCGCTGCATGTTCGAACCCATCAGGGCTCGGTTGGCATCGTCATGCTCAAGGAAGGGGATCAGCGAGGCGCTGACGCCGACGATCTGCTTGGGGCTGATGTCAACGAACTGCACTTCGGCTGGCTCAACCAAGACCAAGTCAACATCGTTCGACTCGTCCTTGTTGCTGCGACGGCGCGCGAGCACCTTCTCCAGCTTGGGGTTGCGGATGTTGGAGATGTTGCCGCTGGCATCCATGGCGTCCGAAGGAGCCAAGATGTGCTTCAACTCTTCGTCAGCACGGAGCTTGACGACCTTGCCGCTGACCTTCGCGTTGCGAACTTCGCGGTACGGGGTCTGCAGGAAGCCGTAGTCATCGATTTCGGCATAAATGCCGAGCGATGCGATCAGACCGATGTTGGTGCCTTCCGGCGTTTCAATCGGGCAGATGCGGCCGTAGTGAGAGATGTGCACGTCGCGCACTTCGAAGCCTGCGCGCTTACGGTTCAGACCGCCTGGTCCAAGTGCCGAGAGGCGCCGTTCATGCACAAGCATGGAAAGCGGGTTCGTCTGGTCAACCACCTGCGAAAGTTCGCTGCGGCCGAAGAAGAACTCGATGGCGCTGGAGATGCTCTTGGAGTTGACGAGGTCAGCGATCTTGCTGATTTCGCCCGGCTCCTTGACACTCATGCGCTCCTGGACGGTGCGCTTGAGCTTCAGGAAGCCCTTGCGCATTTCCTCGGTCGCCAGCTCATCGAGCGTGCGGAGTCGACGATTGCCCAAGTGATCGATGTCATCGACAAACTGTTCCTTGCCCGTTCCGCGGAGGTCAAGCATGTAGCGGATCACGGCGAGGAAGTCCTCGGCGCGGATGCGCTGCATATCTTCGCCGACCTTCTTGTACTTCGGGTCATGGTCGAACTTGCGGTTCATACGGAAGCGACCAACGCGTCCGAGGCGATAGCGGCTGTCGTCAAAGAACTTCTCTTCGAAGAGCTTGCGAGCCTTGTCCACCTGCGGCGGGTTGCCGGGGCGGAGGCGGCCGTAGATCTTGAGCAGGGCGGCTTCGTGTTCGCTGACTTCGGCAAGGAAGTCGAGCTTCTCTTCAGCAAGCGTGTTGAGGATCAGCGAGTCACCAGGATTGGTAACAACGCGAACGCTCTTCAGGTTGCTAGCGAGAATGTTCTCAAGGCCCTTCTCGCCGAGCTGCGAACCAACGCGGCAGAGTTCCTCGCCGGTTTCGCTGTCGATGATCAGTTCCGCTGAGTAATGGAGTGGAGTGAGCTTCTTTGCTGCAAGGTCTTCAACGTCGTAGAACTCTTCGAGGATCTTCTCGGTGGTGGAGTACTTCTCGTCGAGCGCACGCAGGAAGGTGGTTGCTGCAAGCTTGGTGCTCTGGTCGATTCGCATCGCCAGAACATCCTTCTTAGTCACTTCCAACTCGATCCAACTGCCGCGCTCAGGAATGATGCGGCTGGAGTGGAGCGGACGATCACCGATGCGCGAGGCAACGCTGAAGTCAACACCGGGTGAGCGGTGCAGCTGGCTCACGATGACGCGCTCTGCGCCGTTCACGATGAACTCGCCGCCGCCCATCATGATCGGAATGTCACCGAGATAGATGTCTTCTTCGGTGATTGGCTCGCCTTCGCCCTTGGTGAGGCGAACGGTGACGCGGAGTGGACGACCGTAGGTCAATCGCAGTTCGCGACATTCGTCAGGCGTGTAGCGCGGCTCCTCCAGCCGGTAGCGGAGGTAGTCGAGGCGCATGGCCAAGTCATAGGATTCAATCGGGAAGATCTCGCGTAGCAATGCTTCGAGACCCTTGTGGGTATCGCGCGACTGCGGGTCCTTCTTCAATTGCAAGAAGCGGTCATACGCCTCTTGCTGAACCTTCATGAGATCGGGAACGGGATCTGCTTCGCCGCGCTTCTTTGAAAAATCGCGGATGGTTTTTGTTGCCATAGTGTGTATCGCCTCTCGTTCCAAGTGCAATAAATGCCAAGTGCAATAAATGGACGGACAGTGGCTTTCGCAAGCCGCTGAATGTCAACTGTTTTGGATGTTTGGTGGTGCCGCAGCCAAGATCGAATATTGTACACAATTCCTTGTTGCGCGGCCGCATATCGGCTCGATTGTGGCACGCGCTTTGCAGGAAAGTGAAAATCGCGTTATTGGACGCGCTGGGGAAACATTTGATTTAGTCAGAAATTGTCTCACACCATGGCGGCGGGTGGGGCGGGTCTGCCAAGCACGCAGGTCCGAAAAACGCACTCGCCCGGCACAAGGCCGGGCGAGTGGAATGATCTTCAAACGGAGGCGAGACTTACTTGATCTCGACCTTGCCGCCGGCTGCTTCGATAGCAGCCTTGAGCTTCTCGGCGTCTTCCTTGGAGATCTTCTCCTTGACGGCCTTCGGGGCGCCGTCGACGACAGCCTTCGCATCGGCCAGGCCGAGACCAGTGGCCTCGCGGACGACCTTGATGACGTTGATCTTGTTCGCGCCGGCTTCCTTGAGGATGACGTCGAACTCAGACTGGGCTTCAGCAGCAGGAGCTGCATCGCCAGCAGGAGCGGCCATCATCATGCCACCGCCAGCAGCGGCTTCGATTCCGTACTTGTCCTTCATGTAGTCCGCGAGGTCAACCGCGTCCTTCAGGGTGAGGCTGGCGATCGAGTCGCCGAGGGTGGTGATCTTTGCTTCGAACGTCTTGGTTTCAGTAGCGGTCATTGTGAACTCCAAATCACTTGATGAACCTCCGAGTGGAACTGGAACGCCCAGTTTTTAACCCGCAAGCGGGCCAGTCGGAAGGTGGTTGGGTAACAGTCAGTGTCAGTAAGTATCAGTAACGGCAACTGGGATCAGAGCTCCCAGATGTGCCGGATTGATTCAGGCAGAGAGGGCTGAGATGGTTTCGCCCTTTTCCAAGCGCGATTCGATCTCTTTGACGATTCCCATCACGCGACCGCCCGGACCCTTGACGGCTCCGAGAAGATTGCGACCAGGGGAGAGGACCAGGGTGACGACGTTGGATTGCGCCTCTTCACGAGTCGGCATCTTGCTGAGCTGGGTGACGCCGGCCTTGCCTTCGTACACCACGCCTTCCAAGATGGCGGCCTTGAAGACGAACTTCTCAACGGTACGCGCCCACTTCACCAGATCGCGCGCGAGATCCACGACGCTGTCTTGTGAGTAGACGAGTGCTGATGGTCCGGACAGGTGGGCACCGAGTTGCTCGAGCGCGCCGCCCTTGAAGGCTTCGCGTGCGAGGGCGTTCTTGACGACAGCGACCTTGACGCTCTTGCGAGCGAAGTCGTTGCGCATCTTGTTGGTGGCGAGGGCATCGAGACCACGGATCTCGACGAGTACCGCGCCTTCGACGCCGGAGAACTTCTTACGGTACTCCTTGACGATCATCTGCTTGATTGGCTTAGACATGTTGTTGTTCCTGCGATGAATTCTGTGGGCGTCAGACTGCGACCGGGACGCCGGGGCTCATGCAAGCAGCTACGACGCACTTCTTGACGTAGAGACCCTTGGATGATGCTGGCTTGGCCTTGAGGATCGTCTGGACGAACGCGTTCAGGTTGTCGAGAAGTTGGTCGTCCTTGAACGACAACTTGCCGATGACGCCGTGGATGTTGCCACCATCGTCGTTGCGGTACTCCTGCTTACCTGCTGCGTATTCCTTGACGGCGTCTGCAACATTCGGAGTCACGGTGCCAGCCTTCGGCGAGGGCATGAGACCCTTCGGTCCAAGCACCTTTCCGAGCTTGCTGACGACGCGCATCATGTCTGGGCTTGCGATGGCGACATCGAAGTCCATCCATCCGCCTTCGACCTTTGCAACCAGGTCATCAGACCCAGCTTCGACAGCACCCGCGGCCTTTGCGGCCGCGACTTTGTCAGAGCCGCAGAACGCGATGACGCGTGCGGTCTTACCAATGCCGTGGGGCAGGGCGATCGAACCACGAAGCGCCTGATCGGCTGCCTTCGGGTCGATTCCAAGGTGGAACACCACGTTGACCGTTTGGTCAAACTTGGTGGCCTTGAACTTGCGGAGCGCTGCGATTGCTTCGGCAGCGGTGACGGGATTGACAACTATGTGGCTCTGCGCAGCGCGCATGCGCTTGGAGTTGCCGACGATCTTCTTCACATCTTTGTTGGCGATAGCCATGGCTTTACATCCCCTCCACTGTCACGCCCATCGAGCGTGCGCTTCCCATGACGATGCGCATTGCAGCGTCAAGGCTGGTGGTGTTGAGGTCCTTGATTTTTTCTTCGGCGATCTTGCGGATCTGATCCTTGGTGATCTTGCCGACCTTCTGTGTGTGGGGGACTGGCGAGCCCTTCTCGATCTTGATCGCGTCCTTAATGAGCGCGGAGACCGGGGAGGTCTTGATTTCAATGTCGAAGCTCTTGTCGGCGTAAACCGTGACAATGCAACCGACCACGCGGCCGTTGAGGGCCTTGGTCAAGTCGTTGAACTTCGTGATGAACTGACCGGGGTTAACGCCGTTGGCGCCGAGGACAGGACCGAGCGGTGGGGCCGGAGTGGCCTTGCCGCCTGGTGCCATCAACTTAAATTGCTTCGTGACCTTCTTGGCCATGGTTCCTACCTCCGACCGAGCCGGCCCTACTTCGGGCGAAGCCAGTGTTCCCACATTGACAGGTGGAGTTCTGGCTCGGATCAGTCGTTCAAGCGGTGCGGGGTGAAGGGAGGGATGATAGCCATATCCCCGGTGAATGCAAGTGCATCACGGGGCGATGGTTGGGAGTTTCAGGGCGAAGCGAGCGGGCAGTTGGCTAGGTTATCAGCCAGTCCACGCGCTCAAAAGGCTCCCCAGGTCGGCGCCTTCCACACGGCCATTGCCGTCGAAGTCGGCTGGACCGCCGGATGCGCCCCATTGTGCCAAGAATCCGCCAAGATCGGCACCGTTGACTCGTCCATCATTGGTAAGGTCGAATCGGTTGACGGTTCCGGCCCGGGTCAGGCGAGCCGCGGCGATGGGGGCTTTGGTCAAACCGGGTCCTTCAAGTTGGGCGATGCAGCCCGCGCCGCCGCCGGCTTCAAAGAAGTCGATGGTGATGGCATGCTTTCCGGCAGCCAAGGCAATGGTTCCGGTGACTTCCTGCATCCCGTGCAGTCCGTCGTTGAGGACCACCACCGTGTTACCGATGCGGAGGCGCGATCCGTCGTCACTGGTCAATGAGAAGGTGTGGGTACCGGATTGGCTGATTTGCACCCAACCGGTCCATTGTGCTGCCACGTCATCTGCGCGCAAACTCGTTGCGAAGTTTCCATTGGTGGACGCGTAATTCACCTGCGTGGAGATGTTGGTGAGGTACGGCGTTAGCGCAGCAAAGTCTGGGAGGACGGCGGCACCAGTCACGGCGTAGTACTTGGTGGTCAAGCCGGGCGTATCGCCGAACGGATTTTCGGGTTGACGCATCGCCAGGACGCTGATGTGCGCTGTGGCACTTGGGGAGATAGCGCCGGATTGTTCGCGCACTCGGTAGGTCACTCGATCGGTGCTCACGAACTCCGGCGACGGCGTGTACCGCAGCAGGTCGCGGCCGCCTGCACCAGCGCCCACTACGCGCGTCACGGTTCCGCCGCGCACAGACACGGCATCGAATGACTCAAGCGTGATGGCTTCGCAATTGGAATCGATGTCATTGGCAAGCACATCGATCAGGATCGATCCGCTGCCTTGAACCATCTCAAACCAATCGTCGACGGATGCGGCACCCGACGCGCCCTCGACGGTGTTGCAGGAGTTGGACATGTAAGAACTGACCGCGTCGACGCACAGCGGGTGGAAGGACAGAATCACATTGCCAAGCCCGCCGGAGCACAGATGGCAGTAGCTCATGATGGTGCCGGAAGTGGTGCACACTTGCGCCGTTTGGCACGATCCGAAGTATCCCGATGGGGAGCAACTATCGCCTGGTTCTGGGCAGAAATTGTGCGTGTGCGTGGTACCGATGTTGTGCCCGACTTCATGGCTAGTCACCATGATGTCCCAGTTCTGCGGATCGTTGTCAATCAGCGGATACGGGAACGCGCCGGCAAGATTGCCGGATACGGAATAACCCCACGTTGTGTTGCACGCAACGCTCAACCATGCAACGCCGCCGCCGAGGCCGCGTGTTGAGAACATGGCGGCGAGGTCGCGTGGTTGGGCGACCATGTTTGCTTGCCACCAAGTGCGGAACTCATTCAACTGATCGCCTGCGCCGGCCATGGTCCATGGATCGGCAGCGGTTGGCCACAAGCGCAGGAAGTTGATGTGTGGCTTGATCTGCAGGTCGCGTTGGTAGATCTGATTCATGCCAGCGAAGATGGTTCCGACGTACGCGCTTGCAGCAGCGGTGGGATCGGTGCTAGCAGCAAAGCGCTGGTACAGCTCAGCATCAGTCTCCACTGCAATGCGAAGTTGTCGGCAGGGCTGTACGAGCGGTGCCGAACCGTGGTGATTGAGTTCCTCGTCGCCGGGTGCGGTGAGTTCCTGGCATGTCCATGGTTCCCACGCGATGGTGCCAGGGGGGAGTTCGCCCAATACATAGGAAACCAGTGGCCCGGTACCGCCGATGCGGTCGCCAGTAATGATGGTGGTTCCGTGTTCGTCCTGGATGAATCCCAAGATGCCCGCGGCGCTCCGCGACAGCATGACTTTGGATGTTGCCTGACCTTCGACGGTTCCGCCCCACCATTGACCAGCGGGGCGGGGAATTGCCTGTTCGTGCAGCTGGCCTTTGGCGTCGATGGTGGCGGTGACCAATCGGGCGTCGGGGGTAAACGGGTCGATGCGACTCAGCAGGAGGTTGACGGTGCGGGTGGGACTCACCGGGACGGCCTCAAGGCGGACGTGATCGGTGGTGGACATGGCCTTCCACACCTGTTCATCCGGCGCGAGTGCGGTCACGGAATCCCGGAGTTGTGCCGGCAACGCATCTGCGGAGGCGGTCACCAGCGGTGAGCCGAGGTGCTGCGATGGGAACTGCGCATGGCTGTGCCCCGCGGCGAGCAGTGCCGATGCGAGGGCGAATATCCAATGAACAGCGGGGGCGTGAGGGCGCATTGCCATAAAGGTAGTTCGCATTCCCGCAAAGTCACCGAGCGCATTGGGGATTTGCTGCCAATTTCCGCGAAGTTACCGGCGAGCAGGCTCTTGGACTGCCAACCGGCACATCAGTTCAACCCCAACGGCGATGGCGTCATCATTGAAGTCAAAGTCAGGGGCGTGCAGCGCTGGGAATGGCGTGCCGGGTCGGGCGAGCCCCAGGGCCCAATAGCAGGCCGGAACATGCGCCCCGTAGAACGCAAAGTCCTCGCCGCCCATGACCGGAGCGGGCAGGGTGTTGACGCGTTCGGGTCCGAAGGTCTCCCGGGCGACCTGCTCAAAGCGCGCGACGGCGCCGTCGTCATTGGCAGTGACCGGGTAACAGCGCAGGAGTTCGCAACGAGTCTCGCAACCGTGGGCGCGGGCAACGCCTTCGGCGACTTCGGTGATGCGGCGTTCAAGCGTGGCGCGCGTCGTTTCGCTGAGGGATCGGTAGGTTCCTTTGAGTACCGCTCGATCAGGAATGACGTTGAACGCGGTTCCGGATTCAATCACTGTCACGCTGACGACGGCGGAGTCAAGTGGATCAATGTTGCGTGCAACGATCGATTGCATGGCAGTGACGATGGCTGCGGCGCACAACACCGGATCAGCGCTTTGGTGTGGCCATGCAGCATGCGAACCGCGTCCGATGACATGAATTTCAAATCGATCGCTGGCAGCCATGACGGCGCCGCGACGCGTGGCGATAGTGCCGATGGCAAGTTCTGGCCAGCCATGCAGTGCGTAAATTTCTTCTGCCGCGGGTCCGATGCGCGTGCCGTTGAGAGCACCTTCATCCACCATGCGCTTACCACCACCGCCGCCTTCTTCCGCAGGTTGGAAGACGAAGGTCACTGGACGCGGAAGCGGATGTTGCGCAGCGAGGCGCGAAAGTACGCGCGCTGCGCCGACCAGCACCGCGGTGTGTCCGTCATGACCGCAGGCATGCATTCGATTGGGAGTCTTGGAGGACCACGGCTGACCGCTGCGCTCGTTGATTGGCAGTGCATCCATGTCAGCACGCAACGCGATGGCGCGCGGGCCGGTGCCGGGAATGTGCGCAAGAATGCCTGTTCCGCCCGCAAGTCCTGCAACGTGAGCAATGCCGGCGTTCGATAGCTCGCGAAGTACTACGCCGCTGGTGCGCACTTCTTCGTAACCAATCTCCGGATGCATATGCAGGTCATGACGAAGTTCGATGAGGCTTGGAAGCTCCTCACGCAACAAGGTGCGAATGATGTCCGTGAATGGATGCGCGGTTTGCTGTGCTGGTGAAACCATGACTTACTTTCGAAGTGCGGGAAGGCCGCACGCCACGCGACCGGCATTCATCTTTGCAAACGCGCCCTTGTCGTGATGGATGAGGCGGCTGAGTTGACTCATGGTGATTCCTAAAATCTTGGCGGCGCCGCCGAGGTCGTAGCGGCGCACCACCACCAAGTCCATCGCTTCGGCGAGGAGGCCTGGGTAGTCCTCGCTCTCTGGGTTGACGGTCATCTTGTTGCCTTGTCGACGTTGCGTCCACAGTGGACTGCACACATGGTGGTCGCGTGAAGCGAGTGTGCGAACATGCGATGCAAGTTTGCGGCGGAGGCGCCGGACGGCCATGCGCTTGTTCTCAACCTGACTGCGCCGCTCGGTTGCTTGACCTTCAATGCCGGTAGCGGTGTGGCAAACCCAGACCGCCGTTTCGACGTTGTTGCGGTGCTGCCCGCCGGGGCCACCGACGCGCCCGGTCAGGACTTCGCAGAAGCGGAGGAGGACTTCCTCTTCCAGTGTTGCGGGGTGTGGCGCTTCCACCATCTTGAAGGCGGGATCAACGAACGGTGGGTGGTAGGACACGGGTGCATCGTACGGAGGGCGATCGCCGGGAACGGGGAGCGATCCGGATCGGTATACTTGTGCCCCACCTGATTTGCGGATGTGGCGAAATTGGCAGACGCGCTAGATTCAGGTTCTAGTGGGGTTAAACCCGTGGAGGTTCAAGTCCTCTCATCCGCATTGATCGCCTTGGCGCATCGCGGGCTCCTTCGGGAGCCCGTTTTGCTTTTTGCGGCTACCGTTGTGGCATGCACTCCTACTTGGACAACAACGCCACCACGCAACCGCTGCCGGAGGTGGTGGCGGCGGTGACCGATGCGATGTTGCGCGGCTGGGGAAATCCTTCGAGCGTGCATCGCGCAGGTATGGAAGCGCGGCGGTTGGTGGAACTGGCGCGCGAGTCAGTGGCGCAGTTGGTGGGCGCGTCGGACCGGGAGATCGTCTTTACGAGTGGCGGCACGGAAGGCGCCGGCCTGGCGATCGCGGGGACGCTGGCAATGCTGCCGGAGCGTCGCGTGGTGGTGACCATGCGCACGGAACACAGCGCGGTTCGTGAGGCGTGCGAGGTGCTGGCGAAGCGTAACTTGGCCGAGGTGGTGTGGATTGACTGCGACGCTGCGGGCAATGCTGACATGGCCGCGCTTGACCGAATTCTGGAGACGCGCGCAGCTGAGATTGCGCTGGTGAGTGTGATGTGGGCAAACAACGAGACGGGCGCAGTGCAGCCGATCGCGGAGATTGG
>CAMDCW010000086.1 GCA_945890745.1 Phycisphaera mikurensis NBRC 102666 | reverse complement strand
GCATATTGCAACGCGCGGAACTGCATTGATGGCGCTGTCCACACCCATGTCACCGGCTTCGGCATGGTCAGGCCGCCGACTTCGATCTTGGTTTGGTCGCCATCAGGACCACTCACTGCATATCCACCCGCTTGCGTCGCTGCAGCAGCTGCTGCCCCTGCACCTGTAGCAGGAGCCGCTGCTGCAACTTGGGCCGGTGCAGCCGTTGCGTTTGCCGGCCCAAGTACAGGCGTCGGCGCAGGCGTCGGTGCAACCACCGCACTCGACGCACCACTTCCTGACTTCACCGTTACTGGCGTCGGTCCCTTCGGCGCGGGCGCCTTCTCACATCCGGACATCACGGCGAATACCACCGCGGCCACTGCCACCACCACCAACGCGCTACCAACAACTTTTGCGAAGGTAGTGACCGGCATACTTGACCCGCATCCGCACGATCCGTTGCTGCAACTTTGCTTCATGGTTTATAGGATAGGCGCGCCCCTCATGCCCCATGCAAGCCCCACGCTGCCCGCACGTGTTCGCCTCACTGGCGCACGGTTTTGGACCGCAGATCCCATGAATCCATGGGCTTCCAGTGTGGATATCGCTGATGGTCGCATCACCGCCGTCGACGCGCCGCCGCGGCCCGATATGCCCACTATCACGCTACCGGTCACCGCGGTGGTCACGCCTGGGCTCATTGACGCGCACATCCATCTCTCCCTTGGCGGCCAAACGCTGGCGCAACTTGATCTCTCCGCCGTGCACTCGCGCGCAGAATTTGAAGTGCGCATTACAGAAGCCGCTCGGACACTTCCTCCTGGGCGCTGGCTCCGCGCTTTCGGTTGGAACGAATCACACTGGGGCGGCGAACGGCCAACGCGCGCATGGCTGCAGGGCGCGGGCAACACTCCGTGCGTTGCCTACCGCATGGATCAACACGCATGCGTTGTCAACGATGCCGTGCTCGCTCTCATCGGTAACGAGCCATGCCCCGCCGGTGGTGAAATCGTCCGCGATTCCACAGGCGCTGCAACAGGTCTCCTTCTTGAACAAGCCGCGTGGCAATTGGTGAACCCGCGCGTTCCAACTCCGCCGGTCGAAGATCGCCGCGCCGCACTGCTAGCCGCATTCCGCCACTGCAACACCTTCGGAATCACCACCGTTGGCAGCATGGAATACGAATCCGATCTGCGTGAAACACACGAGTATTTAAGAACGCACGCGCGTGCTGCATGCACCGTGCGCGTCATTGCCACCATTCTCGATCGCACGTGGCCTGTTGATTTTGCGTGGGGCCGCGCCTTTGCACATGACGAACTACTGACGATCGTTGGTTGGAAGAGTTTCATCGATGGCACACTCGGCAGCCGCACCGCGCGCATGCTTCTTCCCTACTCGGACGACGTGGACAATCACGGCATGCTTGTTGAATTTGCAGCGGACCATCCCGATCGCCTCCGTGCGTGGGCGCGCACCGTCATCGCGCATGGGTTTTCACCAAGTGTCCATGTGATCGGTGACGAAGCGCTGCGGATAGCGCTGGATGCCATCGCTCCAGAAGATCACGCACGCGTCGCGCGCTTCGAACATTGCCAAACCATGGACGACGCGGAGCTCGCACGCATGCATGGCCGCATCGCCAGCATGCAGCCGCTCCACAAAGCGGATGACGCACGCGGCGCACCCGTACGCCTTGGCCAGGATCGAATGCATACGTTCTTCCGATTCCGCGATCTACTGAGCGCTGGCGCGCGTCTTGCCTTCGGAAGCGATTGGCCGATCGTGAGCTGCGATCCACGCCTCGGAATCCGCGCGGCCGTCACTGGTCTGAGCCTCGACGGCACGCCGTGCCGCACCGACCAGAATCTCACCGTGGAAGAATGCCTACGCGCCTACACCTCCGGCGCGGCCGACGCACTCCGCGCGCCCGCACTTGGCCGCATTGCACCGGGCTGCCACGCGGATTTGTGCATATTTGCTGAGGATCCATTCGCATGTCATTGGGCGGACACGTTGCCGCGAATCATGGCAACCATTGCGGCGGGCACTCCGGTGTACGGACGTATCGCGCCGTAACGATCACGTCCGTGCACGGCGCAACCGCCTCCGCGTGAGTCGCATTTCGTCGCGCAATATGAGAAACATGCGCCTCCACCCCACGCGTGTACCCTGTCCCCCATGAATTGGTGGGTCCACTCTGCATATGAAAGCGGCGGCATCGTCTTGCTCTTTAGCTGGGCGTTTTGGGTGATCTTCTCCATCGTGCTGCATGAACTTGCACACGGCTGGGCAGCGATCGCCAACGGTGACAACACGCCGCGCGAGATGGGCCATATGACCATGAACCCCATCGTGCACATGGGTCGCATGTCGCTCATCTTCTTTGCGATCGCCGGTATTGCCTGGGGACTGATGCCGATCAATCCGCATCGATTCCGCCATGAACGTCGCGGCCGCGTATTAGTTGCAGCGGCTGGACCGGCCATGAATTTGCTACTTGCATTCATCACGCTCACTGCTGCCGGTACGTGGGCATGGGCGGTTACCGGCGGTCGAATCACTGTTGCAGAACACACGGCGGCCAACGTCGCGCAATTCCTGTTTTGGGGCGGGTTCATCAACTTGGTGCTCGGCGCGTTCAATCTGCTGCCGATTCCGCCCCTTGATGGCAGCGCGATTCTTGCCGGTGCGCATCCTGCGCTCGACCGCTTCTACAACACGCCGGCCGTGCGCATGTACGGAATGCTGGTGGTGCTGTTTTTCTTCTTTGGGGTCATCGATGTTCCGCTGCAGCGCACCGCGGGAACGGCCGCTTCGACCTACGTGAACTGGGTAGAGGATCGCCTGATCGGCCCGGGCGCTGGATCGGCGTCTGATTCATTCCCTGAAGGCGCAGAAGAGCCGGATAACTCCGCTGCCGAGACAATGCCACCCGGCAATTGAGTTTGCCCGGGATTTCCGCTACCCTCCTCGATTCTCGCAAACCGCCTGCCGAAGGCGCATCGCACATCGGGCCGAGACGGCCTGCCCAACGATGCACCCGGCGCGTACGCAGCACAGTGCTGCGCACACGACCGACGCGGACGCTTCCCGAAAGGTCACGACAATGGTCGTCCTTCGTCTCAAGAAGATGGGCCGCGCCCATCATCCGTTCTTCCGCCTCTCCGCCATGGATAAGCGCGCCCCGCGCGACGGCATGGTGATCGAGGAGCTCGGCTGGTACGAGCCCCAAGGTAAAGATGGCAAGCAGATCCACCTGAAGATGGACCGAATTCAACACTGGTTGTCAGTTGGCGCACAGCCATCCGACACCGCAGTCAGCTTGATCCGCAAAGCGGGCGGCTCTGTGAGCGATAAGGTGCTCTCAGTCGTTCACGCCAAGGGTCGTGCCAAGGCCGACGCCATCCGCGCCAAGAAGGGCCTGCCGATGGTTCGTGGACCGAAGCCAGAGCCGGCGAAGAAGTAATGAGCAGTCTGCTGCTCGAAGGATGAGGTCTCGTGCGAATCGATGTCCTCACCCTGTTTCCCGAAATGTTCGCGCCGGTTCTCGGCGCAAGCATTCCTGGGCGAGCAGCAACTGCCGGTCTTGTTGAGTTCCACGCGCACGATGTTCGCGCCTGGAGCACCGACAAGCACCGCAAGGTTGATGATCGTCCCTTCGGGGGCGGACCCGGCATGGTCATGATGTGCCAACCCCTCGTCGACGCGGTCGAGGCGGTCGAGAAGATGGATGAACGAGCAGCATGCCGCGTGCTGCTCACGCCACAGGGTGAGCGTTTGACGCAGCCCCGTGTCGAATGGTTCGCAAAGCAGCCGCGATTGTTGTTGATCGCGGGGCATTACGAAGGTATTGACGAGCGGGCCGTACAAGAAATGGCTCCGCTTGAAGTGAGCGTCGGCGACTTTGTCTTGAGCGGTGGAGAGATCCCCGCCATGATGCTGATCGACGCGGTGGTCAGGCTGCTCCCCGGAGCGCTTGGCCACGAGCAGTCTGCGGCTGAAGATTCCTTCAGTCGTCTTGACGAGGCGGGACGTTCCCTCCTCGACTGCCCGCACTACACGCGACCGCGCGATTGGCGCGGCCGCAGTGTGCCCGAGGTGCTCTTGAACGGCGACCACGCCGCGATTGAGCGTTGGAGGCACAGCCAGATGGTGGAGCGGACGCGCGAGCGTCGGCCCGATCTTCTGGAACGACCCCTGGGCGGAATTCCCCGTCCCATGTCGAAGCCTGTCGACGGTGGCCTGCCTGATGAAGCGCAGGGCTGAAGACGGAACACCGGACGGAAGTCCGGAAAGAAAGGAACGACCTACCAAGGTCGACAGACACATGGACCGCACCAAGATCATCGAGAGCGTCGTTGCTGACCAGCTGAAGAACCCGAAGGAAATCCCGAACTACCGCATCGGCGACACCGTTGATGTGCACTACCGGATCATCGAAGGAGACAAGGAGCGCATCCAGGTCTTCCAGGGCGTGTTGCTCGCCGAGACCGGCCGCGGCATCCACACCATGATCACCGTGCGACGCATCGTTGCCAACGAGGGCGTGGAGCGCATGTTCCCATTGCATTCGCCGCGTTTGGCAAAGCTTGAGATCGTTCGTCGTGGCGATGCCCGACGCGCGAAGCTCTACTTCCTGCGCGAGCGCTTCGGCAAGGCCCGTCGTCTCCGCGACCAGCGCCGCGGCCTGAAGCACACCACCGGCGCAGCCGCTGCCGGCGAGTAAATTCGTTCCTGACTCGCAGTTTCACATATCCAAAGGCCCGCGGTTCACGCCGCGGGTCTTTCATTTACCCATACACTCGCCTCTTCCATGCACGTCCGCCTGATCAAGAGTTTCACCTTCGAGGCCGCCCACTGGCTCCCCACCTTCCCGGAGGGGCACAAGTGCCGGCGCATGCACGGCCACAGTTTCAAGGTGGACATTGTGGTGGCGGGCGAGCTTGACCCGGCCAAGGGCTACTTGGTTGATTACGGCGATATCAAGGCGGTAACAAGCCCGATCGAATCACAACTCGATCACTACTGCCTCAATGAAATCAAGGGCCTCGAAAACCCAACCAGCGAAATGATCGCCAAGTGGATCTGGGACCGCCTGAAGCCACAGCTACCAATGCTCGCACAAGTAGTAGTGCACGAAACCTGCACCAGCCGCTGCGAGTACGTCGCCTAACGCCATAAAATGGTCCGGGAGGACCGGGACGATTTTATTTCAACGGTCGTACGAAGACGTTTTCAAATTCGATCGGGCATCCGTGACTCTGCAGTGCGATCGCACCCTTGGCGGGCACGCCCGGCAATTGAGCGTTGTCAATGACTCGCTGACCATTCAAGTCAACCGTGAGTCGATCGCCAACCATGCGGATCACAAATCGATTCCATTCGCCAATCGGTCGATCAGCACGCACCTTCGGTGTGCATGCCGCGCGCACCGCCGCCGGCATCGATGGATCCGTGCGGTAACCAAACACCTCGCCCGAGCCGCACGGCCAACCCCAGATGTTCACCTGGCTCTTGCTGTTTCCGCGCAGATAGATGCCACTGTCGCGCTCCTCAACCTCCACCTCTTTCACATTCCCCGCCGCATCGCGCTCCTCGGTGCCATCAGCACCAATCATCGGCCGCTTCATCTTCCCCTGATGCTCCTTGGTCCAGCGCCAATCGGCAACTAACTCAAAGTCGCCAAACTCCTCGGCCGTCCACAGCGAGTCACCCTTGCCGTCGAACTTGGCTACGCCGTCATCAAACGTCCAGTGCCCTTCTTCGCCCGACTCCTCGCGCCATCCAGCAAGCGTCTTGCCGTCAAACAGCCGACGCATACCAGTGCCCTCCATTACTACATCTTTCGCTGCAAGCGCTGGAACCGCTGCGGGCAGTTCCTTGACGCAGATGTCCTTAAACCAAATCGGGCTGCCTTCACTCTCCAGACAGATGTAGCCCGTGCGCGGTGAAACATCCTTCGCGCCGCTCACCTCATGTCCATTGATTTCAACGGTGATGTTGCCCTGATTGCAAGTCACCTTGTAATGATTCCACTCACCCGCGCCCTTGGTGACGCGCTCACTCGGCAGCGTCCGCTCCCATCCAGCAGGATGCGGCCGCAACGGCGTCATCTTGGAACCCCAAATACTGAACACATCACCCTGCCCGGTGTAAAGCAACCGACCCTCTTTGTCTTTCACATCCGGTGTCAACATGATCTGCACTTCAATCGCGCGCGGGAACATGTTCTGCGCGGAACTCGGCACCGGATCGCTCCACACAAAGAGCCCGGCATTGCCCTCCTTCGCTTCATGCTTCCAGTCAAAGTCCAGAACGTAATTTTCATACATCCGATCCGTGCGAATAAATCCCGTTGGATTTCCCGTGCAGAACAACATGCCGTCGCGAGCAACAAACGTGTCACTGAAGCAATTCACGCTCACCCATCCAGAAAGATCCTTGCCATTGAAGATTCGATAGCAATCCGGACCACACTGCTCGCCGCGCGGCGCAATACCAGCAACGCGTGCCGCGGTAGCGGGTGGCTGCGGACTCGCGCATCCAACCAGAGAAGCGAGCGACGCCAGAACGATGACCGAGCTGAGTGTGCAGATGCGCATGCGCCCAATCCTAGCGATCCGATCCTGCCCTCACCGCGCGCTGCTCCCCCCTGCTCCTCTCCTCTCTCTCCGCTTCTCTCCTCCCCGCCGCCGCCACGCCCCTACGATTCCCCTCCCGCCATGCACACCGCACATCCCATCCTCGCCATGCACGAAGCCCGCGCACTCGCCGCACTCCTCGGCGCCAGCGCTCCCGCGTGCGATTGGATCGCCATGCCACTGAACGCGCCAGGCTCGCCCCGCGGCGCGTTCGTCGGTGGCAATCCACTCGATGGATCCTGGCTCTTCGATGCCGAACTCCCCGGGCCGTGGGTCTTTGCGTGGAGCGGCACACTGGGCGATTCCCTGTTCGCCTCCGACCCGGTCAACTGGATGCGTGGCCCCACCGCACTCAATGCCCTGTGCGCGGAACTGGCGCCGCAACTGCAACGCCACCACAAGCGCCTCGTCCTGATCCCGCATGCGCGCCACGTCTTAAGCGATGCGCGCAGCGCGCTGACTTGGTGGTGCGATCATGTGATTCCCGGGCAAGATCCCAACATCGTCCGCCACTCGCCGGACATCGATCGCCCCTTTGGGCTGGCCTTCGACCCCGCCGCGTTTCTTGAGCCATCCATGCTCACGGATATTGAAGACCACATGCAGTCGCTCTTTGCGTCCTTCGGTCCCCGCGCCGATGTGGTGATCCTCCGCGATGCCACCATCAACGAAACCGATCCTGAACAGATGACCGCATGTCCTCTTGGTTCTGGACGCCTTCCGCGAGCTCGCATACGTGAACTCCTTGCCCTGCATGTGCCGGAATCAACTCCCATCATGGTGCAAGGCGCCGCGCTGAACGGCTCGCTGGAGTGGCTCGGCCGCAGTGCCTGACGCGCCGCGGGCCAGCACGCACAAATCCTTGGAATTCCTGCGCTCGGCGCGCTACACTTCAGTGCCCGCTGGAGGATCCGGCGCGCAAGGAGGCACGGATGATCGCCGCTGGTGCCAGTGTTCTTGACGCTCGCGTCTTGGTAATCAACAAGTTGTACAACGCTGTTCGCGTTGTCGATGCGCGACGCGCATTCACCATGTTGTGCAAGGGCTCCGCAGAAATCATCAGCGTTGAAGCTGGGGCGTATGTCAGTTACTCGCTGCACTCATGGACTGAAGTTGCAGAATTCCAACGCTCCTTTGAACACGAACAACATGACTGGGTAACCACCCCGCGCCTTGTCATGGCCGTCCCAAAGATCATTCGCTTGCTCGGCTACGACCGCCTGCCGCGCGAACCAGTCAAACTCAATCGTCGCAATATCTATGCGCGCGATCACAGTCAGTGCCAATACTGCGGCAAGAATTTCTCAACCAAAGAACTCACGCTTGATCACGTCGTCCCGCGCGTGCAGGGCGGCGAGAATTCATGGATCAACTTGGTGTGTGCGTGTGTTCGTTGCAACGCGCGTAAGGGCGGTCGCACACCAACACAGGCGCGCATGAAACTCATCCGCGAGCCGGTGAAGCCGCGCCGCAATCCAGCCATCACGCTTCGACTTGGTAGCCCCAAGTACCAAAGCTGGAAAGCATTTCTGGACGAGGCGTACTGGACCGTCGAACTGCAGGACTGACCGCAGCGGTCACCACGATCACCACGATCACCGCACTCGAAGCAACCACCGCGCTCGCCGCGCCAGCTGCGTTCGAACTGCCCCATTCACCCGCGCAACATCAATACATTCAGCGTCAACACCACCGCGTTGTTGATTGCATGCGCCACGATCGGCGCATTGATCGTCCCACGCCATTCGCGCATGATGCAGAACGCAACAGCGAGCGATGCAAGCACCGGGATAAAGATCAACCCCTGCGGATGAATCGCTGCAAACAAGACGCTACTCACCGCTATCGCAATCACCACGCTTCCCACAGCGCCCCAGCGACCGAATGACTGCCGCAGATTGCGGTACAGCGCTCCGCGAAAGAAGAGTTCTTCGCCAATGGGCGCGCAAACGCAGGCAAGGACGTACGTCAAGAACAATCCAGTTGCTCCCGAGTCCTCAACCATCTGTTGAATTGGGTGACTAGCACGCATCTGACCATCCCCAAAGATATTCGAGAGCACCACTGCCAACATCACTCCAACGATCAACAGCGCGATCCCCATCGACCAGCACACCACGCCCCACACGATGTCCATGGCAACAAACCGACGCAATCCAACCGCGGTCATGATGCAGCGCAACGACAAACCACGCCGCGTTCCCCACCACAGTGCCAGCGCGACGGCTGCAATGGCCGCAGCGACTGAAAGCGCCAAGCGAACATCCATTCCAGGACCTTCGTTGCCATAGCCCTCCCAAATCTCAAAGAGCATTCGCGGCGCGCGTGCAAGCCCCAGATAAGCAAACATCCACACGGCAAACATCTCTGCATAGACATGCGACCACAGTTCGTCCGTTGCGCCAATGCCCTTCGTCTTACCCAGTGCAGCCATCACCAGAAATACGACGAGCGCCGCAATGCCACCAAGTGCCAACACGCCGCCAATCAGCACCGCCAACACCAATACCATCAACAACACCGCACCCGCCGCTGCAAGACGGTCGAGTGCTTCTTGATCGCCCTTCGCCTGCGCCACGAGCGTCTTGCCAGTGGTTCCCAGCGCCTTGATCACATCCGCGCATGCCTCATCAGAGATCCCACGCGCACCGGGTTGAGCAGTGGCGTCCACCAGTTCCGTGACTGCATCCAGCGTCTCGAGAAACGCTTCATCCGCAGTGACATCACCCGCATCGATCCGATTCTGCAGTCCAGCCAGCAACTCGAGCGCCCGCTCGCGAGCTCCCAATCGGACCAGCAGCGCGGCGGTCGCCAATTCCGAGCCAGGCTCATCAATTGAGGTCAGCGCCTCCACCTGCCCCCGCATTGTCGATAACTGTTGTGCAAATGCTGTCTCAAAAGCTGGTGCCGTGGCGCCGTTCACCAATGACCCCATGATGGCCTGTTGTGCCGACACCGACGCGTGGGCCGCGAGTTTCTCGGAACTAGGCGCCCCAATCCCCCCTCGGCTTTCCACAATAAACAGGGCCGCGGCCACTGCGATTGCCAACCATGCGAGGAGATTTGCGCGCCGAAGTCGGGAAGCGTTTGTCATGACCCGGACAGCCTACCGGGGGTCAAACACACCCTCCCCTTGACATCTTGGCGAAAAGCCCTATCTTTATCGATTCTCTGCCCATCCCGGGCGGCGCCACGAAGGAACAGATATGCCACGCCAGACCACTCATATGAAGGAAGCCGACGTTAAGCCAAATTGGCACGTCGTCAACGCCGAGGGAATGATCCTCGGTCGCCTCGCCACCGAAGTCGCGCTCGTCCTCATGGGCAAGCATCGCCCCCAGTACACGCCCAACGTGATGAGCGGCGATTGCGTCATCATCACGAACGCGGAGAAGATCAAGGTCACCGGCAACAAGCTGGCAGCCAAGACCCTTCGTCGTTGGAGTGGCTACCCGGGCGGTCTGCGCGTCCGCACCTACGAGTCCATCATGGCCTCGAAGCCCGAGCTCGTGGTTGAAGAAGCGGTCATCCGCATGCTTCCCCGCGGTCGCCTCGGTCGCCGCATCCGTCGCAACCTCCGCGTCCTCAAGGGCAACACGCACGACCACAGTGCGCAACAGCCAGCGACGCTTGACTTCCCGAACGCCCGCCGCTGATCGCAGCGCCGAACAGAGAGACACCACTGATGACCACTGTAATGAACACCTCCACCCCCGTCACCCAAGGCCAGGGCGCCGCTACCAAGGGCCCCGATTCCAAGGGTTGGTTCTGGGGCACCGGTCGCCGTAAGACTGCCATCGCGCGCGTTCGCGTTCGACCAGGCACCGGCGCCATCAAGTTGAACGAGAAAGAACTCGACGACTACCTCACCGAAGACCGCGACCGCAAGGCCGTGCTCGCCGTGCTTGAGAAGACCGGCACCAAGGGCAAGGTTGATGTGACCGCTGGCCTCGTCGGCGGTGGATTCACCGGCCAGACTGGCGCAGTCGTGATGGGCCTCGCCCGCGCGATCCTCTGCTACGACTCAAGCCTTGAGCCAATCCTCCGCGAGCACGGGTTCCTGACCCGCGACGCTCGTAAGGTTGAGCGCAAGAAGTACGGTCAATCGGGCGCCCGTCGTCGATTCCAGTTCTCCAAGCGCTAAACCGCAACGAGCACTGGTCGAGAGACCTGCCAACCCAAGAACTTCCAGACACCCGCGCCAACGCGCGGGTGTCTGTGCATGTACAGCGCACTCTTCCAAAGCGGGCGCTTGCGGACTTCGTCAACGAACCTGCAGCACTGCATGCATCGCTGCGTACCAATCAGCAGTGGCACGTGATGTGGAAATTTTCAACTCGCGCGCTATCTCTTCGAAGGTCCGCGGCATGGTGCCGTCAAGACCAAAGTGGAGCGTCAATACGCGGCCGTGCTCTGGCGCGCACTTGGCGGAGGGCGACAGCCAGCCATCGCCCGCGCACACCACATGCCACCACGGAACACAACGCATGATCGCATCGTTCAGCGCGTTTGCATCGTCGCCGTTACTCGGCGCAAATTCTGGACCACCGCGCGCAATAGCGCGTTCCACCGCGTGCGCCGCAACATGTGCTGGATGCACGTCTTCAATCGCCACCGAGGAGTGTTCTCCAAACTCAAGCGCGTGCGCGCACTCAAGAGCAGCGAACGCCGCCCAACGCATCCGCAGCGACACCGGCACCTCATCCCATCCACGCCCAAGGCGCTGGACACATGGCACCAACGCCACGGGCAGAACCCGTTCCAGCAACGCACGCTTGATGCGATACGCCCAACGCAAATCGCGCTCAATCGCATCCACTTCACGCGCCACGGGGGTCTTGGAAATCGCTCGCAGTGCTGTATGCGCTCGCCACACCAGAAATCGAAACGCCACGGCCAATGCAACCTCGCCACGGTTCGGCGCACGCCCGCCGCGCACGCGGGCAGGATCCGGAAATCGCACCGGCCCCACCGGTAATGCCGCACAGACTGCGATCGGTGCAAGAATCGATCCAGCTGCATCCGGCAACACAAAGATGGGTAGCGGCACCGGGCTCACACCGTTCATGGCCTGACGCAGGCGCTCCACGCGACCGCGCACCGCCGCCCGCGCCGCTGTTGATTCAG
>CAMDCW010000085.1 GCA_945890745.1 Phycisphaera mikurensis NBRC 102666 | reverse complement strand
TCCCACAGGAGGCCTTCATGGCCATCCTTGATCAAGGCGACTAAGAAACTCCATCCATGCGCAACACAGAACGCGTCATCGTTTATTCCGCCCTCGCTGGTATCGCCGCTATGAGTTTCCTGCGCGGCGCCGAGCGCAACGCATCGGCTCGGCCGGAG
Organism: Phycisphaera mikurensis NBRC 102666; assembly: GCA_945890745.1. Classification (GTDB taxonomy): domain Bacteria; phylum Planctomycetota; class Phycisphaerae; order Phycisphaerales; family SM1A02; genus UBA966. The sequence continues at coordinate 11,626 of CAMDCW010000085.1, read as the reverse complement.
CCAACGCCCTCGGATTTGGGCCCTGCCGACGCGGTGATTCTCACGGGCAAAGACACCAATCTCACCCTGCGCAATGTTGAAGGTCACCTGGCATTCGGCGAGCAAGCCACTGCAAAGGCGTGGTCCATTGGAGCGGTCGGCAGCGACAAGATCATGAAGCTCCTCCTCAAGAGCGAGCGCTTTGAAGACGAACGCAAGCGCCTCGAAGAGACCGCCAAGAGCAAGGACGAGGACTTCCGCAAGCGTTACACCGAACTTGAAACCAAGTACAAGGACTCTGATCCCAAGTCCCCAGACTTTGAGGGCGGTCGCCAGGAAGTTGAGGGCTTCTTCAAGGAAGTCGAAGCATGGCGCAAGGAGATCGCCGAGAAGCTCGGCAAGTTGCAAGCAGAGCAAATCGAGAAGGCCTACCGCGAAATGACCGCCGCAACCGACGTGGTTGCCGATCGCAACAAGGTTGACATTGTGCTGCGCTTCGTGCCAACCAGCCAGCCCTTCACCAGCAACAGCCCCGCTGATGCCATGTTGCAGGTGCAGGTCCGAACCTTCTTGCATTACCCAGAGACCATCGACCTGACCCCGGAACTCATCAAGGAACTGTCGCTCAAGGATGAGTGATCGAGGATGAGTGATCGATGGTGCGTGCTCGGTTGATGGCGGTGTTACACTACGACGATGTCTGACCCGGGGAATCATGATCAAACGTCCATGATTGCCTGTGGCATGCGACGCCTGCGCCTGCTGCGGTGCGTTGGTCTCATAGCTGCGCTTGTGGGGTCGTTCGGGGCATACGCCAACCAAGACCACGCCCTGCCTGCTGGGCCATGGTCCCACCATTATGAGAGCGCAATTGCTGACACCTTTAGTGGCCCGATCGCGCGACTGGCGCCACTCCTGCTCAAACTGAATCAAGATGAAGTGGCTTTGCTCACTCGGATGCTCGCCGACTATCACGCAACGATGGAAGTGAAGCTCCAGACCTGGCGACGCACAAAGATCGAGTGGGACCAAAGGATGAGCTCTGTCGATGGACCGGGTGGGGTATCCGGCTGGCTTCGCCTCTGTGTACAACGCGAGATCGCGCTTGCGCCGATTGCGGACGAGCAAGCAGCGGCCGAACGAGATCTCTTGGATGCTGTCCGCTGCAGTTTTTCCGATGGTCATGCGGATCAATGGCCCCGATTCGAGTACGCGGTGGTCTTCGCCACTAGCCCTATGCCGGGCGCGCACATCGCCACGGGCTCGATCGATCTTGTCGCGCTGCTCGACACAGTCACCGCGTGCTTCCCCAATTCACCCACTCACGCGGCAGAGTTGGAAGCGCTCGTCGTCCAGTACTGCGACATGTATGTTCGGTTGGCAGATCGATTGCGTACCAATGAAGTCCGCGTCATGCGAGCAACTTCAAGACGCCTGCTTCGGCAGCTCGAACACCCGCCACGTGGGCTCGACTCGAACGTTACAAGTGAACCACTTTACCGACGCGCCACAGAGGCGTTGCCTAAGATTCGCCGCGGTGCGCTCGAACTAACAAGCCTTGTCTTGACAACGCTCCAGCGCTTTTCAACAGCACTTGAAGAGCCTGCGTCGAGCGAATTGCGGCGTAGATTTTGGACTGAAATAGCGAGTCGCTGTCAGTTCGTCTTTTGGCCACCTGCCATTGAGGAGTTTCAGCAGACCATCTTGGCCGTCGCCGATCAAGAGCAACGCGAAGTACTGGTTGCGTTGTTCGAGGCCGCCTATCGCGCGGCGCTCGATCGGGTGACCGCCGACGAGACTTGGCTTCGAGGCGTGTGTGATGCATCGTTCTCTGGTTCCGGCGGGCAGAGCGATGCCGATAAAGCACTACGTGTGCGCCAAGAGCGCGGCTGCGAACTCCTCAACCTTCTATGCAAGCAAGCGCTCGAAGTGATCACGATAGAAAATCGTTCCAAACTCACATTGCCAAATTTTAGGATCGCCCCAACTTCGGCGGTCGGCGATGTAACTAAGTAACACGCAAGTCGAGGAGATGCAAATTTGCAAAGCGACATACGGAGAACTCGGTTGCCCACTGGGGCTTGTGCCATTTGCGGAATGTGATCGTGTCCAGTCGGCATAGGGCAGCTCGTTCCGGAGTGCGGCGACCGATCCAGCAATGAGATATGACGCAGTCACTCATGACAGCGGCGACGGAGGAAGGAATGCGATTCAATCGCTCTCGACCGAGAATGGCGCATGGAAGTGACGCGGTCCGCTGTCATCGCTTGGCAATCTCCAAATATTGACGGTGGTGCGACATGAAGCGATGTCGGGAGGCCACGGAATCGCATAGCAGCGGTAACGGTGCACATCGCACTCCACGTCCCACTGTATTGGCAACCAGAATGCCCCAACGATCATCAAGCCCATTGGCTGCGGTAAAACCACGAACGGCGTTAGCTCCGCTTCCGGGAGGAAGCACAGCGCCGCGTCGGCCTCAGCGAGCGAGCCAAAGCTCCCTTTAATGAGCCGCTGCCACTGCGAAGCACCAAGCTGCACTTTCGATGATTGATTCAGCGCTGCAGCGAGTTGATCGGGCGACACCGTCTCAAGCGGTTCGGCACACTGCTGAAGCGCATGGGCGATGTGAAGTGCGAATTGTCTCTTTGTTGGCCATGGGCATCCTTCCGCCACTGATCCCTCGAACCGCCTTGAGGTTGCACGCATCACGGCTACACCGACGCGCTCCGATCGCCCCCCTTGCGACTCCATTGGATCCAACATTGCAAGCCGCAGCAAGCCCCCGTTGTCTTCTGTCGTAATCTCACGGAGCACGCGGTTCTGAACACCCGGCGGGACGACTGCTCGAAGTGGCGAGTGGCTGGCCGCCATTGCAACGGTCGCAATCTCATCACCGAGCGGCAGAACGAGCCGTACTTCGCCAACGCCATCAAGAACCAGTGTGACCCGTTGGCAAGGGGCCGATTGGGCGCGGTTGTTCAGCTCATCAATAAAGTTCCCAACATTCGCAAGCGACAGCGATTGCCGCGACTCCGGAGATCCAATAAGAAGACTCGCGTCGATGAGCGTGAGCATGCCATTTCTTCGCTCACCAAGCAGATTCACTACCCGTTGACCATGACCAATCATGGCGGCCGCTGAGGTCATGTGTTCCGAAAAATGATCTGACGCTTGGTCGTATGGGGAAGGAATGACCTCGATAATCGAGATGTTCATCAATGGTGTCGCCGGATGAGACGAGCGAGTGGTGTGAGCCCAAACCCGCACGTCGCCAAACCGGTCATCCACCATGGTGCTGACGTTCACGGTTCCATCAGAAGGATCCGTCACGTGATGCTCACCGCACCCTGCCGCGATTACGGACGTGGCCGCGCAGAGAACACCGCAAAGTTGGTTTCTGAAGTGATGTACGAGACTCATGGCTTTACAACGGACGGGCACATATGCGAGTCATTGCCGCAGCGATTGCCGACAAGAGCCATGTTGCAGTTGTGACCGGATGATGGCACGCAAGATTCGATAGCACCCTGTTGACAGCATTTATTGTTCGTTGGATTGAGAAACATCGTGTTCGGATCTGAGTGCCACCTGATCCACAACTGTCTCAACAGCTGGTGAGCAACCGCCACCACTTCGCGTTGGCTGTCGGACACCGTATGGGTTGGTTCGGCCTCATCGCCGGATTCCACTGGAACAAAGAAGATGGGCAGGCTGTGCTCGTCGTATGCGATCGGTCCGTTGGTCTGTGCAAAGACGATGTCATTGAGGTACTCGATACTATTGAAGGTACCCCAACGCTCATAGAGGGCGCCTGCAATTAAGGGATACCGCCGCCAAAGCTCAGCAATGAACGCTGCCTCATCAATCTCACCGGCGCTAAATTCCGCGACTAGGTTGCTAGCTGCGATCACGTTCTCCGGACCGTGTGCAATCCGCTCCTCATATGCCTGCTGCTCAAACGCTTCGTCATCGGGCGCCCATTGTGGCACGTGATTTGGATGCAGAAGGAGAGACGACGCAATCGCAATTGCAGCGAATAGCAATACTGCTACCACCGCGGAGCTCCACATCAGCTTGCGTTGGCGCATAGTGCGGGCGTTCAGTTTGTAACTACTCATGGCGTGCCTCTTTAATTTTTATTCGCGGGATGCGGGCGCAGTCAATACGATCCGCCGGAGAACGGAACAGCGAGGCAATGTCATTTGTGCTTGTTTGTAAGCGAAGTGGCCACACAACATTGATCGCCTAGCCAAAGATGATCGGGACGATGCCGTTACGAGCAACCCGGCACTGTAGTGGAATAATTCAAGAGTAAATCGTCAAAATTAAATTACAATTTTGAATTTAGTGACACTTTGTGCTTTTAGACGCAATAAAGTCGCTATCTTCAGTTGAATGTTTCACCTGCTTCAAATCCTGGCTATCGCAAACACGCTAATTTCGGCGCCCCCGGGTCCATCTCCCATCAGTTGCTACGTCAAGGACGAACGCCCGAAGAGTTGCTGCGACCAAACCCTCGGGCATGCGCGAGTTTCTTGCGGCAACCCCCAATATTACTGCTACCCGGAACGTGTCATCGATGAGGAGTATTTCACCATTCGATCTGCGGCGAACGGCTATTCCGGATTCGTCAACTACTCCTTGTCCGTGGAGTGCAGGTACCGAGACCCGATGTGCTCGCCGCTCGAGGAGGGTGGCTGCGCTTTGTACCCGACAGTGAAACTCGTCTATTGCTTGAGCGTGGCTGATCCCGTCGGGACGTCAACCTGTCCATGATCTCACTATTCCATGCCGCAACGCTCCTCGCAGCATGCGCGCTACCGGCGCTCGCAGACAGCGAGCCTCTTGGGCAAGTGAGCGCTGCACTGGCACACGATTCGACGCGCTCCAGTCCAAATCTCGGCATCTCCTTCAGTCGCGGAACGGCGGCGATCCAGCCCGAGCTATTGCCGATTCCAGACAGCGACGAATGGACTCGCGCGATGCGCGCGCGCATGACTGCTTGCGAGACGAATGAGCTACTCCTGTCGACCGCTATCGAGCGCCGCGATGAGTGGCGAAGGTTGGCGTTCGAGCGGCGTAAGGTAAATCTTGAGCGAAAGTACCTCGCAATCTCCGATGAATTGGGACAAGCGGCAGCCAACGGCCGCAACACTACTGGTGACCTGGTACTCGAGGAACGAATCGCAGCAATCGAGAAATCCTCCATCGCTGAATCACTCCGGTGCGTCGACGAGGAGGTCAACCTCATCCGAACCACCGTTGAGCAGGCACAGCCAGAGGCCGAGTGCGGGCGCAATGCAATTGCCGTTTGCGAGGAACTGATACGTGATCGATTGGCCGCTCTTGGTCCACTGCTTCTACCCGTGCCACGACAAGACATTGATCGCGCATTCAAGCAAGTGTCGCTTTCCTGGCCCATCGAGGATGACTCCAGTACTAGCTCCTATCGTGAACGGCGCCTCGCGCTGATGAAGGGCGTGCTCCGGGGATATCCCGAACGGCTTGATGGTGGAGTCGAGCTCGCCATCATGAGCTCGATTTCCGGCGGTCGGGGTGTATCCGAACTGACCTCCGAAGAACACGCGGATGTTGAAGCCGCAGCCGCAAGGCTCCGAACTGCCTTTGCACGCGCCGGAACATCGCAAGCGCAATTTTGGAGTCACGAATGGGAGTGGTTCACCAAAGCCCGAGCAGCACTGCCCACAGGTTCGCAAGCCGCGGCGAATCAGTTACTCGCATTTCGATTCATGCCTGCGGTCTATCCGTGTCCATTTCTAGAGACGAGCGAAGACGATGCGGCTCGGTCGCCTCACGCACTTGATCAACTCGCGGGCTATCGCGAACAAGTCGCATCCGCACTGCTCGGCGCGGAGCGCCAATGTGCTAGCTACACGGCAAATACCTTCTCACAGGTCTGGCTGGGGCCAAATTCAGACTCATATCGGCAGTTCGCCCGCTCCATGAGAGATGCCCGCGGGCGAATGTGCGAAGCCGCCGCGGGACTGTGGAATGGACTGCCGGAGAACGAGCGCGGCGAGATCGCGAAAGCAATTCCCGCCTTGGAAGCAGCACTCACGCGTGGGGGGACTCAACCGAGCTGGGACTTCAACACCGAATGGCCACCAATCCGCCCGGGAGAGCGAAAGCCGTGGTTTGTTGCGACAACCGCATCTACCGACCATTGAGCGCAGAAATCACTTCTGCTGCTAAGCGAAATGCCACGTCCTGGCTCGGTGGGCACGCCGCACCAAGGATTTCGCGCATGCTTGTCACACGGCGGCCGTGCAATCCGCACGGGACAATCAAGTCGAAGTGCGAGAGTTCTGGATGTACGTTGAGTGCCATGCCGTGCAGCGTTGCTGAGCGCGAAACCCGAACGCCAATCGCTGCGATCTTTCGAGAGGTGGATGCCACCGCGCCCTCCTGCAGATCACCAGCGCTCGGGGCGCCACTATCCACCCACACGCCAGTCGCTCCGCCCTCACGGTGACAACCGATGCCCCACCCAGCGCATGTGCGAATGGCCGCCTCCTCAAGCGCGCGAATGTACGCATGGATGCCAAGATGTAATCGTTGCAAGTCAACGATTGGATAGATGACCACCTGCCCCGGTCCGTGGTACGTGACATCACCGCCACGATCAGTCTGGCAAAGCGAGATTCCTGCCGCTGCAAGACGCGCCTCATCAGCAAGCACGTGCCCCGCGGCTCCCACACGCCGAGTGACGGTAATCACCGCAGGATGCTCCACCACCAGCACCCGATGCGGAAACCCCGCCGCCCGACCCTCAACAAGGGCCGCATGACGGGCGCGCTGCACTTCAAGCGCATCGGCGTACGCCATGCGCCCCAACTGTTCCACCACAAATTCTGGCGCCGTGCCTTCCATGAATTTGAAGCCTAACCGCCGCGCCCTGCCCCTACACTTCCCGCATGATGTGCCCGCAACCCGCAACACAGACCGGTACCCGCATCCACCCCGACGCCATCATTCACCGCACCGCGGTCGTTGAGGGTGATGTCGAGATCGGGGCTCGAACCACCATCGGTCCCGGATGTCTCGTCCTCGGCACGGTTGGCCCGGTCAAGATCGGCGCAGACTGCACTTTGATCGCCAATGCCATCGTGAATGGCCCGATTGAACTCGGCGACCGAAATGTCCTGTACCCGAGCGTGTGCCTTGGCTTTGCGCCGCAAGATATTGGCTTTGACGCGTCGAAGGGCGGCGCGGGGTGCGTCATCGGTAGCCGCAACACCTTCCGCGAAGGCACCACGGTGCATCGCGGCAAGACCGCGGACCCGACGCGCATCGGTGATGGCAACTATTGGATGACCAACACCCACCTGGGGCACGATGGCGTGGTTGCCAACAATTGCATCATTGGTTCTGGTTCCGTGCTCGGTGGACATGTTGAAGTTGCTGACAAAGTGATCATCGGTGGCCTTGCCGCCATGCATCAGTTTGCGCGCGCGGGACGCGGGTCGTTTATCAGCGGTTGCTCCGGCGTGACAAATGCCCTGCCGCCATGGTTCATCTGCACATCGATCGATGTTGCCGCGAGCGTCAATCTGATCGGACTGCGTCGCTCCGGCGCCACGCGCGAAACCATTGAGACCACGCGCTGGGTGTTCAAGATGCTCTATCGATCCGACTGCGCGCCGCAACAAGCGATGCCGCTTCTCGAAGCACGCGCTGGCGATCCGGTAGTTGATGAATACATCGCGTTCATCAAGGCATCGAAGCGCGGTATCTGCCATGGCTCCGGTCGTGCGCGCCGCGGGCATGCGGCGATTGATGTTGACTAACACCGTCCCATTCGCCAGTCACGGCGTTCCATGAATATCCACGCCGAGCAATCCCTGCGCATCTGTGTCCTCGGCTCCGGAAGCTCAGGAAACTGCGTGGTTGTGGAAGGGCCCAGTGGAATCGTTCTGCTTGATTCAGGCTTCTCACCGCGCGAAACGCGTCGACGGATGGAACTGCGCGGGTTCAGTCCAGCGTCGGTGCGCACCGTGGTGCTCACGCATCCAGACACCGACCACTTGAATTCCGGTTGGAAACGAGCGATCGGCGGCCTGACTGGCCCGCGGCTCTTGGTCCGCGACCGCCACGGCGCCACCGTGCACTCCATGGGTTACGACCGCGCGTGGTTTGATGAATTCACTGGCGGCTTTGATGTGTGCGGGATGCGCTTCGAACCATTTCCGATGCCGCACGATTCACTTGGGTCAACAGCATTCCGTATTTCGGTTGGTAACCGCTGCGTCGCGCATGCAACGGATTGCGGTCGCACTTCACCACGGCTGGAAGAGTTTCTGACCGGTGCGGACATTCTGCTTCTTGAAAGTAACTACGACCCTGCGATGCAGCGCGCTTCCAACCGCCCACCATTTCTCATCGATCGCATCATGAATGGTCGCGGTCACCTTTCCAACAACGAAGCGCTGCAGCTGGCGCGCGCTGTTGATCGCGTTCAGCCCGTTGCCGCGCTGGTACTGCTGCATCTCTCGCGACAATGCAACTGCCCCACGCTGGTCTCGCGCATGTACGCCGAGCACGCGCCGGAACTTCATGCGCGTCTGGTGATCTCCGCGCAACATGAACCGGCCGCAGTACTCACGCCCGCGCCCCGACTGCATCATGCCACGCTGTTCGGCGGGTGAAGCGCTGGTGAAGCGCCGATGAAGCGCTGATGAAGCGCCGGCCGAAGCATTAGCGCAGCGCCCTCCCAATTCGCCGTGAACCGCTTGCATCCGCGCCACGCCGCGCGCGACTACGCTTCATATCCCCGAATGAACCCATGAGCGATCGACTCACCCACGAATGCGGTCTTGCGCTGATCCGGCTGAAGAAGCCGTTGGAATGGTTTCAATCCGAACTTGGCGATCCGCTCTGGGCGCTGCGCCGCCTCTATCTCCTGATGGAGAAGCAGCACAACCGCGGGCAAGACGGTGCAGGCATCGCCGTAGTGAAGCGTGACATGCCCGCCGGCGAACCGTTCATCGACCGCATCCGCTCCGCCAAGCGGTCGCCCATTGAGCGCGTCTTCGGCGAAGCCATGGGTCCCGCCTCAAAGCTGGAGCCAGAAGACCTGCGGCGCCTGCATCCCACCGAACTGAAGCGCCGCATTCCATTCTTGGGCGAACTGATGCTTGGTCATCTGCGCTACGGAACGCACTCCGGGGCGGGCAGCAATCTCTGCCATCCATACCTGCGCCGCAGCAACATCGCAAGCCGTAATCTTGCCCTTGCCGGCAACTTCAATCTCACCAATTCAGGCGAGATCTTCCGGCGCCTGGTGCAACTTGGAATCAATCCGGTTGGCGACGCGGACACTGGCGTGATCTTGGAGAAGATCGGTCACTTCATCGATCGCGAACATGAGTTCTTGGCATCCACCGCGGGCCCCGGCAGCTTCCGGAATTTAGAAGGCCGCGAACTTGCTTCGGTCATCTCGCAGGAACTTGATATCGCGCGCATCTTGCGCAACGCCACCGAGGGTTTCGACGGCGGCTATGTCCTTGGCGGAATCATCGGTAATGGTGACGCTTTCGTGCTTCGTGACGCCAACGGAATTCGCCCTGCATTCTGGGTGGAGACGGCTGAGACCATTGCTGTGGCAAGCGAACGCCCGGCCCTTGCCGCTGTCTTTGGAGTTCGCCCCAGCGATGTTCAAGAGCTGACGCCAGGACATGCGCTGATCATGAAGGCTGACGGCAAGCACTCGGTGGAACGCATCCTTCCACCTGCACCGGAGCGGCAGTGCACCTTCGAACGCATCTATTTCAGCCGCGGAAACGATCCTGACATCTATGAAGAGCGCAAGGCGCTCGGCCGCAATCTGGCGCTTCGCGTGCTTGACTCCATCAACTGGGATGTTGAGCACACCGTGTTTGGGTTTATTCCAAACACCAGCGAAACTGCGTATTTGGGCTTGCTTCAGGAACTCGAACGCCTGGTGACCGATCGCGGCGCAAAGGAACTCTGGGCGTTGGTCCAAGCTGGCAAGGCCACCGAGAAGGATGTGCAGCGCTTAGTGAATCCACGTATTCGCGCGGAGAAGGTGGCCACCAAGGACCAGAAGCTTCGGACGTTCATCACCTCCGACCGCACCCGCAAAGACCTTGTCAACCACGTGTATGACATCACACGCGGCACGCTGAACCCCGGCGACACGCTGGTAGTGATTGATGATTCGATCGTCCGCGGCACCACCTTGCGCGAATCCATCATCACCATGCTGACCAAGTTGGAGCCGGCGCGCATTGTGGTTGCCAGTAGCGCGCCGCCAATTCTGTATCCCGATTGCTACGGCATCGATATGAGCCAGCTCGGCCGGTTCATTGGGTTTGAGGCAGCCATCGCGCTGCTTGCAGAGCGGCGGATGGACCGCGTCTTGGACGAAGTTGAGGCTCGATGCCGCGCACAGGCCGAACTTCCAGCGGACCGCATGCGCAATGAAGTCCGCGCCATCTACGACCCATTCACCCTTGACGAACTCAGCGCCAAGGTGGCGGACCTGATTCGCACCCCGGGCTTGGCATGGCGCGGGCGCCTCGACGTGCTGTACCAGAGCGTTCCAGGTCTGCATGCCGCCATGCCGCGGTTCACCGGAGACTGGTATTTCACGGGTGAATACCCCACCCCAGGCGGCTACAAGGTGCTGAACACCGCGTTCCTGAACTGGCGCCGGGGCGACGAACGCCGCGCGTACTGAATCAGCGCGTGTTACCGGCATTCCCGAGCCGATCCGCGCGCGTCCGAGAATCCTTCCCGCAGATCGTCGCACCGACTATTGCGTGAAACAGCGGTTTGTGGTCTACTGCCCCGTTCCCCACCGCGTGAGCGTTGGGGTCGTCGGACACGCTGTCTGACGAAACTCGAAGCAATGTAGGACAACGAATGGCTCGCTATCTCGGTCCCAAGGTCAAACTCTCCCGACGCGTCGGCGTTCCAATCGCCGATCTGCCAAAGCACACTTCTAAGCGCGCATTGACGCCGCCGGGACCTCACGGTGCCCGTGGCAAGCGCGCGAAGCCATACGGCATCCGCAAGGACGAAAAGCAGAAGCTTCGCTACCACTACAACGTGCTGGAGCGTCAGTTCCGCCGTTACATGGAAGAAGCTGGTCACACCAAGGGCAACACCGGAGAGGTGCTCATGCAGCTCCTCGAGCGTCGCCTCGACAACGTGGTTCGTCGCTCCGGCTTCGTTCGCTCCATCTGGGCTGCACGTCAGCTCGTGGCACACGGAAGCGTTCGCGTCAACGGCGCCAAGGTCGACCGTCCAAGTTTCTCCATGAAGGTCGGTGATGTCATCACCATCAAGGAGAAGCTGCAGAAGGTCTGCCGCGAGCAAATGGAGAGCCTGCAGGGCCACCAGATCCCAGGTTGGATCGAAGTGAACCCAGCCGAACTCCGCGCCAAGATCTTGGCGATGCCGACTTCGGACCAGATTCCGTTCGATGTCAACACCAACCTGATCGTCGAGTTCTATCGCTGATCAGAGTGGGCTGAGGGCTGGTGCCTCCGCTCAATAAAGTTTGTAATTCACCGGAGCGTGCCACCTCAATGGCACGCTCTGGTCTTTTTTGCTGCCGTTCCCGTAGACTCGCAACCCGCCATGATGAAACACCTGCAAA
>CAMDCW010000084.1 GCA_945890745.1 Phycisphaera mikurensis NBRC 102666 | reverse complement strand
AGGGTGCTGCGGACGATCCAATCGAGAACGGGGATACCTTTGAAGAGCTGGTTGCTTGACATGATGGTGTTCCTATCGGCGCGATAGCTCGCGCGGGTGAGCGGACGTGTCGGGTCGCCATGCGTAGAACGCAGAGCGGCGCGACGTGTGTTGATTGGGAAGAGGCGTCGAACCAGCACGCGCTGGTTCAGAAGCCGACAAACGCCGTGGCGCTATCGGCAGGCTGCATCACGCTTGGCCGGGCGGAGGCAGCGCGGTGTGCTGGAGCATCACCGTGGAGCGCAGCGAGAGCTGTGCGCGGGAGCAGTGGGTGGCATCGCGTGGCTCGGGTGCCACACTGCCGGGGGTGATCGAGTGTGCGGCTGAAGCCGGTGCAGCGGCATCGGACTCCGTTAGAAATGCGATGCGCGAACCGGGAGCGGCGGAGAAGCCATTGCCTGGCGCGCTGGCCAGTACGGCGATGGTCAGCAGCAGGGCGGCAAGCGTTGCGATCGCCGAAGCCACGCCGCGGGTGGCGTTCCCCTGGTCAGCGCCGCGCTGGCACACGCTGAAATCAGCGTGGGAGGCGGTGAGGGTTCGCAAAGTTTGGTGGGCGGCGTGAGGCAAGCATGTCAAGTATGCGCGGGGTTGGCCTCTGAGGCAAGTCATGATGTTGGCATAAGTGCTCAGAAATCACCCAAAGGGCGGGTTCGCGAGACTGATATTCGCTCATCCCGCCCTGAAAGAAGTAGCCCCGCTCGGATTCGAACCGAGGTCTTATCGATTATGAGTCGACGGCTCTGGGCCGCTGAGCTACGGGGCCGCGGATAACCGGGTGTTGTACCGCATTATTCTTAGGTCTACTTGGGGGGCGGATTGCGAAAGCTTGGATGTACGTTCAACATGCGTGGGGCACTTCGGCGGTAGCGTTGCTTGGTCTTGTGCCTCGAAAAGCCAGGTTGGTGGCTGTTGTGGGAGGAGTTTCGGGGGAAGTTCGTGGTGCAGGTTGTGATGGAGCCTGCATAGCGCCCTCAGGTTCAGCTCGCGGAACTTGCCGGTCATAGCCCTGCATTTGTTACGTGTTCATTCGGCCGGGGAGCAGCTCGCTAAGTCATGGATTGTGAGCAGCCGGTCGCGTTGCTGGTCAATACTCAGCGTGCGGGGATGTGAGGTATCGGTGCCAGCTAGCCTGTGACGGCCGAAGCCGTTAGCAGTCTTTGGGGCGGACTCGGACGGTGAATCCCTGGATCCCATCGTCAGCAATCCGAACCATGATCTGCTTGCCAAGCACGAGGCGTGCTTCCAGCATTTCGTTGCGGGCGCATCTGCATCAAAATGCTTCAACGAAACTTGGACCACATGACTGACGCATCAACTGGAGCGCACTAGCTTGCACTTGGCCGTTATCCAGGGGTCCATAATGGGTATTGGCGTCCTTTGGCGCAAGTTCGTCATATAAACAGGACTATTTGGTTCGTTCCAATAGTTAATTGGATTAAGGTATCAGCGATTGCCACAGTGCGACAATCCACAGGACGTTGCAATGGCTTGTCTAAGTGCTCAATTTAGCAGATTCAAAGGGTGGCACTGTGAGAACACCGGCGGTGAAACCAACGGGAACATCGCCGACAGTTGTTCGTGCGCACTGGCTCATTAGAGGGGGTTGGTTTCGTTCAAGGCCCCAACCAGAGACGGCGCTGCTCTTTGTTTCCGGTGTCTGGACGATCATTGCAAAGGCTCTCGTGTTGCATGCCCATTCAGGGGATAGCCGGATAGTGTTACTTGCGGCACTCTCTGGTGCGGATGTCGTATTTTTCATTTCAATGGCGATGTTATTCAGTGCGCTGCATTGGATGGGGCTGAAGGAATGGGCAGCGCGAATGTCGGTTGCGCTTGCCGGGATCGTACTTGCATGGTCGGTGCTGAACGCAGCGTGGTTGATGTCGACAAGCGTACAACTTCAGCCTGGCGTGCTCACTGTACTTCTTGGCGATCTACCCCACTTCTGGCCAACCGTCCAAGCTCACCTTGCCTCAAAGCCGTTGTACGCATGCGCAATCTTGGTTACCGCGGGTATCGGCGGATCTTGGTTTGTGTATCGACTTTACAAACCTGTACTAAATCTACCCTGTCGATTAGGGGCTGCGCGTGTGACTATGTGCTTGTCGATTGCGGTAATCGCACTGTATGGATTGCGGACGCTTGAACCACCCACTAACGGAGCCCGGCAGTTAAGCAACGTAATGGGATTTAGCAGCCACTGGGCAGCAATGATGTCTGTCTGTGGATTTAGTGGTATTAAAGGTGATGTTGCAGCGCCTCTGCGTTTGGTTGCACGGGCGGGACAGCGTCACGTTGGGCTGCCTGCCCCCGATGCAGAGAAGCCCAATGTCATCGTTATCTTCCTAGAGAGTGTGTCCTATCGAGCGACGTCTCTCGGTGACCATCACAAATCAAATACCCCAACATTGGCGCGGTTGGCATCTGAGGGAGTGGAATTCACCCGAACATACGTGCCAGTTGCGCAAACGAACAAGGCGTTGTTTGCCGCCCTCACAGGGTGTATCCCGGATGTCACATCGGGCTATACCGAGTCCGTACTCGTTGACCAGCCCTATGAATCGTTGGCCACGTTGTTGAAACGACGGGGGTACAGATCTAGTTTTTTTCAGATGGCGGATGGATACTTTGGGTGTGAGCCGGGTTTGCTTTCCAATATGGGTTGGGATTGGGCCTGGTTCTTCGAGAATCTTCAAGATGAGTCAGCGAGGCTCGGGTATTTGAGTGGCGATGACTTTCGGATGCTCGGCCCGATGTTTGACTGGGTGGATGAGGCAGACTCTCCATTCCTGCTAACAATGATTACCACGGTGTCGCATGATCCATTTACCGTGCCAAAGTCATTTGATGAACACCCGTCCGGAGATCGGAATGCGCAGTATCTGCGAGCGGTCGAGTATGGGGATAGGTTTCTTGCATCTGTTATTGAACGGCTCGAAGTGAGGGGAATTCTAGAAAACACGGTCTTGTGTGTGTTAGGCGATCATGGCGAGTGCTTTCGCGCAGATGCTCACGGCGGGCGGTGGGTTCCATACGAAGAGGTGGTGCGCATTCCGTGGGTCATTCGGTGGCCTCATCATGTTGATGCCGGATCAAAAATCGACTCAATGTCATGGCAGACCGACGTAACGCCGACGATCCTGAGCCTGCTTGGTTGGGATGTTTCCAACGCGGAATTTGATGGTCGCGATGCAATGGTCGCGCCCGACGATAGCCGTAAAATGTATTTCAACTCTTGGTACAAGGACAGTCCGGTCGGATACGTCCAGGGGGATCGAAAACTTGTGTACTGGCCGTATCTGGATGCACTATTTGAGTACGACTTGAGTTCTGATCCTGAGGAGCTAGCGCCAGTTGAAGTAAATGGAATTGGGAAGAGCTTAGAAGTTCGAGAGATTTGTAATTGGCGCGATCAGTCGCGGTTTATGGTTGAACCACAGCGATTTCGCGAAAGAAAGTTGTATGGTCACTGGGTGACTATGAGTTCGGGAAGTAGTTCGTGGGCTTTTTTTGTTCCATGAATCGGGAGCAAAGTGGTATGGCGCATTCGGAGATCAAATCAATATCGTCATTGTCTGCGTGCCGTATTGACTTGCAGGCGCGGAGATCAGCGTGCGTGGCACTAGCCCAGGTGCTGATTCTTTGGGGATTGTCGGTGATTGTCATCTGGCCAGAAGTAAAGCCAATGTATCTGGACTTCGCAGTGAATCCAGATGCCGGTCATACTTGGGTAGCGCCACTGATCATGGGTCTTCTTGTGTTTCGCTGGCGGGAAAACTTATCGCGATCAATAGCGGATCAGTCGTGGTGGGGCATAGCTCTGATTGCTGTGGGGGTACTTATATTTCTCGGCGCGAGTTGTCCGTTCAATTTCGGATTAGTTCGGCGTATGTCGATTGTGCCCATGATGATTGGCTCGGTTCTCCTCGTGTGCGGATGGCGCGTGGCGTGGATGTGCACTTCGCTGTACATCCTGGCTTTGCTTGCAATTCCGACTGGTTCTCGCTACTACGCATCCCTCATCATTGCCCCAGAGACGCTAACTCTTCACTATGCAGCAGACTTACTCGAATTGTGGCCATCTTTGTACATTGACGCAGTCGGCCCCGACATTAAGTATTCGAACGGCACCACGAACGGGTTTATAGCTTTGGGAGAGTCAAATCGTGGTGTCTCAATGATTATGCCAATGCTGACTATTGGGATGTTCGTAACCTTCGCGTCGCGGCGCCCTACGTGGATCGCAGCGGCTTGCATTTTGGCTTTGGTTCCCATAGCGCTGTTCTGTAATTTCATTCGATTCATTGCCCTGGCGGTAATCACAATCGTGACCAATGCTGATCCGGCCAGTGCGGTTCCTCGTGCCGTGGCTGCAATCTTGTCGTTATTCTTCGCCTACGGGATGTGCGTCTGCCTGGCGTGGTTACTAGACGTCTTTGAAACAAGTGGTGTGTATATGAAACCGGTTACGGGAGGCCGTGATGAGTAATAAAGTTCGATTCGACCTGCAGTGTCTGGGGTTGCCATTTATTACATCGACAATTTTCCTTCTTGTGACCATTGCTGGAATTCAGCCTGCCATCGCAACGCTTAGAATTCGCTATGAAAAGCTGGCGATAAAAATCCGAAAGCCTTTGGCACAACTTGATGATTTAAAGTTTGTATCTTTTGAGCGTAGTCCTGTTCTCATTGCAGATATGCAGCGAATGGTGAATGCCGAGGTTGGGACCACGGAGTTTGTATACAAGGGGTATGTTGAAATTGGGTCGACGCCCAAATCAGAAGGTCAGCGCCCCGACGTTGAAACTTTGATTACCTACTACAGTGATCCGCGCGATCAGATTCCGCACACACCAGAGGTTTGTTACCGACAAGGTGGAGCGATTGTTAACTCTAATATTAGCACCAATATTGAGGTTCCTGACCAAGCAGGTGGGACAAGAAGGATTGGTTGCCGGCTACTTGATATGCAACAGCCTGGATGCCGGGTAGCGCTTCTATATGTCTTCTGCTGCGAGGGAGAGTTCTACGACAGTCGCGAGACGACAAGGCTCGCAATTGCAATGCCTGGTAACAGATACACGTACTTTGTGAAGGTTGAAACCATGGTTTTCATGGGAGCCTATGACGAATTTGACTCGTCCGTCGCGCGTTCCAAACGACTGATGTGCGAAGTTGTTGCAGCCTTGGTGAGAGATCACTTGCCAACCAACGCCGACCTGACCGACTGATGACACGACAGAGATTAGATAGAACGCTCAGCGTTGATGCAGGAACGACGACGCATCCTGGTCAGTATTGTCGTATGAGAAATAGCCAATACCGCGACCGTGCCCGCCACAAGCACGACGAGGCTGATGGGTTTAGGAACAGGCGCCCAGAGTTGCTCGAACACAATACGGTCCTGCCCATTGCTCGTGCCAACGGAAATCTGCACTAGGCCAAGCACGGCACCGCTGCTGCTCACACGCGTAGAGAAGGCAGCTGTACCCCCAGGCTGTACAGCCGATGCGACATCATCAGTCCACGAGTGAAAGACGCTATTTTCATAACTCCATTTCCAGCCGGGAGGTGGCATGTGGTCGTAACAGTTTGTCTGTGGAATTCGTAAGTCCGTAACTGGCGCGGAAGTCAAATTATGTACGGTCCACGTGTAAACGTTGGCAGTGATTCGGATTGACACTTCAATACCACCTCGTTCGGCTCGGTCTCCGATGTGGCGATGGGCCGGGGCGCACGATAAACCCTGTAGCGTAAACCACAATGCAAGCCCTGCAATGGGCGCGCGCAACGTTCGCTTCTGCCTAGGAGTCGTGTGGACTTGCTGAAAGTTCATGCAACACTAGTCCTTTCGACATCGTCAATAGTTTCTCGCATGAGTATCAGACTACCCATGACGGATTGCCGGAGCCGAACAATACGATCATTGATGTTGGAGTTTGCGGTGTGAAGTTTCATGGATATCTGCTACGCCGCTGCAGGGACATCGAAATCCACCTTACGATGCAGACATGCCCCCGACCGCTGATCATGTTGCGTCTGACGCCGTTGCCCGCGCGTTTGCCCGGTGTCGGGCGTCGGGGCGTCCGGCGGTTCTGCCGTTCGTCACCGCTGGTTACCCCAACTTGGCGTCGACGGCCGCTCTGCTGCCGCGCCTCGCTGCCGCATGCGGCTCAGTCATTGAGGTTGGCATTCCGTTTAGCGATCCGATCGCGGATGGACCCGTCATTGCCGAGTCAATGCATGAGGCACTCCTGGCCGGCTGCACGCCCGCTGGAGTCTTTCAGACCGTGCGCGCTATCCGTGCTCAGGTTGATGCGGCGCTCATTGCGATGGTGAGTGTTTCCATCGTTGACCGCATGGGCGTTGAGCGTTTCACACGCGATGCTGCCGCGGCTGGCTTTGATGGATTGATCGTTCCAGATGTCGATATCGAAGACGCACCCGCGCTGCGCGCTGCCTGTGACGCGGCGGGCATCACCTGCACACTCTTGGTGTCGCCTACTTCAAGCGACGCACGTATTGCGCGCATCACCGCGCTGTGCAGTGGATTTGTGTACGCGCTCGCGCGCGTAGGTATCACCGGGGAACGGTCCGAATCGCCCGACATCGCGCCCTTGATCGCGCGCATCCGTGCGACGACTTCGCTTCCAATTGCGGCAGGATTTGGTATCTCAACGGCAGCCCACGTCCGAGCAGTGACTGCCCACGCCGACGGCGCCATTGTCGGTAGCGCCATCGTCAGGAGCATGCGCGAAGCGATCATCGCCAAGCGTTCGCCCGAAGACGCCGCTGTGGCATTGGTTGAATCGCTCACGCGGTCGTAATGCTCGCGCTCTAGTAACGACGCATCACGCCCATCACTACGCCCTGAATTTCGCAGCTATCGACAATGATTGGCTCGAAGTCTGGGTTGGCGGGCTGCAAACGAATGCGGCCGTCGCGCTCCTTGAAGAATGTCTTGAGGGTGGTTTCGCCACCAGGGAGCAGGGCGACAACGCGTTCGCCGTTGCGGGCGGTTTCGCGGCGCTCAACAATGACGTAATCGCCATCAAAGATGCCCTCGTCGCGCATCGACCAGCCGTCCACTTGCAGCGCGAACATGGCGTTCGTCTGACCGCGGCGTGGGCCAAAGAGTTCTTCCAAGCGAAGCGTCTCGTCCTGAGCGCACTTCTCGATGGGGCGTCCGGCTGCAATTTTGCCCACAAGCGGGAACTGCAGCGGCATCGGAATCGGGCCGTCGTTGTGCAACTGGCGGTCCGACGAATCACTGGGCAATTCAGCGTCGTCAGCGATCGACAAAGAGCGACTCTTGTTCGCTTCGCGCACCAGCGCGCCCTTCTTGATGAGCGCTTCGACGTGTTCGAACACCGTCACCTTGGTGACGCCGAGTGAGTCGGCGATCTCCTGCATCGTTGGTGAGTAGTCCTTGTGCGCGCGGTGCTGACGGATGAATTCGAAGATGCGCAGCTGCTTGGGTGTGAGATTCATTGGATTCGTTCTCGTTAATAGTGATGACAGGAGCGGTGCGTGGTGAAACGTCGAGGTCTGCAATGTGCTCGGCGTCTTCTGAAAGAAAGCGGGAAAGTCGGTGGCGGCGCGAACGCGCGGTGATGTGTTCAGCCTGAGCGCTGAATGGATCGGCATCGGTCTCGATCTCTTGCATGGTGTGACAGGCGGGGCGTTCCACGGTCAGTCGTCCGGCGCGCTCAAAGACGTGCTCAGTGAAGTCGCCGCCTGGACCGAGCACGACAAGTGGTGCGCCAGCAGGAGCGAGGAGTGATCGAAGTGTTGCAAGGAGTTTCATGGCGTGTTCCGTTGTTTGGGGTGTCAGGTGAATTGGCGGCTGAACCGTCTCGTCCGTCAGGTGCTGGCTCGTTTCAACGAGTCGGCGCATCGCCAGTGCGGTGCTTGTTAGGTCTTCGGCAGTCGTCCTTGCTCGACTGCAGAATTCGTTCGGGTTATGTTAGTACGAACGACTACCGAATCAACGGCTATTCGGCGGTTTCTCCTGCACTTTTTATTGGCGCCACCCGACCCAGGGTCAGATTCCGGTGGTTCAGCGCTCCCCCGGTATGGTTCCGGCATGTCGCTCGACACCCCAAATGCCGCCTCTGTCGGCCACTTCCATACCCAGATTCCATCCGCGCCGGCCCCGCTGGCGCCGCGACTGGATCGTTTATGGATCTTTGACCGGTCGTACACGTTCTTAAATCACGGCAGCTTTGGTGCATGCCCGCGCGCGGTGCGCGAGGCATACATCGCTGTGCAGGATCGCTTGGAGAGTCGCCCGATTGAAATGATTGGACGACGCATTCGGGAACTGCTTCAGCCAAGTCGCTTGCGTGTTGCGGAATTTCTGGGCATGCAGCCCGACTCATTCGGTTTCGTCACCAACGCCACTGAGGGTGTGAACGCGGTGTTGCGATCGATGGAGTTCAAGCCTGGTGACGAATTGCTCACCACCAGTCATGTCTACAACGCCGTACGCAACACCATGAAGTTCCGCGCCCGCCAGTGTGGCGCCGTTTATGTGGAGTGCGCGCTGCCGCTACCGATCATGAATCCCGCGCAAGTGACCCAAGCGATCATGGGTGCATGCACTGAACGCACGCGGTTAGTAGTGATTGATCAAGTGACAAGTCCAACCGCACTTGTATTTCCAGTTGCGGACATTGCGCGCGAGTGTCGCGCACGTGGGATTGAAATCTTGGTGGACGCAGCGCATGTCCCCGGCATGCTTGACGTCAATGTGGAAGCGATCGGCGCAACCTATTGGACGGGCAATCTCCATAAGTGGTGCTGCGCACCCAAGGGCAGTGCGGTGCTGTGGGTAGATCCCGCATTCAGAAATGTCATTAAACCAGCCACAGTAAGCCACTTTCTTGACGAAGGCTTTACCGCCGAGTTTGACTGGCAAGGCACGCGCGATCTTGCAGCCTGGATGACCGCGGGCGCCGCAATTGACTTCATGGCACAGTTCGGTTGGCCGGCCGTGCGTGCGCACAATCAGCAGATGGCTGCATGGGTACATCGCATGTTGTGCCAGCGCTGGGAACTTGAACCGGTATCTCCGATCGATGGCAGCATGCTTGGTTCGATGTGCGCGGTGCCGCTCCCCGCAGAGATCCCGTCACAATTTGCATCACCAGCCGAATTCCAAGAGGCGCTCTATCGCGACCACCTGATCGAGATTCCCATCATCGACTTCGGCGGACGCTGGCACGCGCGCGCCTCCGCGCAGATTTACAACCACGCTGAACAATACGATCGCCTCGCCCAAGCCGTCATTGAGTACGCCGCACACGCATAAGTGCCACAGACTGATCGAAGTCACCACCACGGTGCACTGCCAACACTGCCAACCTGGCCGCAAGCGCCGGAGAGGACAGGGCCGCGCTCAGCGGCCGTCCTCGTAAGGCGAATGCGGGCCAGTAAGCAGGCGTGATGCCACAACGCGAACCACTACGCAACCGTGATGCCACCACGCGAACCAGTGCGCAAGCGCCCCCCAACCCCGCCTCAATCCGTATTGATAAGGAAAGTTGCCACGTGTTCGAAGTACTTGATCATCTCCCCACGCTCCGGCTCCGGAATGGCCGCGTCTTCCAGGGCAAGCCGCATGGTGTCCATCCACCAATTGCGCTCCGCCACGCCAATCTTGTACGGCGCGTGTCGCATGCGCAGGCGAGGGTGCCCCTTACGGTTGCTGTAGTCCTGCGGCCCGCCGAAATACTGCATGAGGAACTCTGCTTGGTTGCGGATCGGTTCCTCAAGATCCGCCGGAAACATCGGTCGGAGGTCCGTGTGCTTGTCAATGCGCCCGTAGAACGCCCGCGCGATTCGCCAGAATGGCTCCGCGCCCCCCAGGCGTTGAAAGATGGTGGCTGTTGGGGTGGAATCCGACTGTCCAAGTGGAAGCATGCCGTATCGTAGAGCCATGCGAAGCCATCGCCATGCGCCTTCCATGCTGATTTCGTTCGGATGCCTCCTCGGAGGCGCCGTGAGCGGAGCGATGACCCCGCTGAGCGCAGCGATGACACCCCTGAGCGCAGCGATGACCCCGCCCCCAGGCACCATTGAAGGGGGAATTCCTGAACAATTCCGCCGGGCGCGCGTGCCCGCCATGCTTCTCACGCCGCTGCCCACCAAGGGTGGGGTGCCACGCATGGCGCCGAAACATGTCCGCCCCGGAACTCCGGAAGCGTGGGCGCAGTTTGATGCAACATTCCAAACGATTCGCTCGCGCAACTTCTCAGCAAATGCCACCACCAAGGCGCGCGCCGCTGGTGCGGCCACGGTGCGTGAGTCCATTGATCCCGCGTCGTTTGAGTCCATGTACGCCGCGCTGCGTGGGCAGAAGCATGACGCCGTACTTGCCATGCTCGATGCGTTTGCAAAGGGCGGTGCAGAGGGACAGTTTGCGCTGGCATCGGTAGCGATTCAAGATGATGACGCGGCCATTCGCGCTGAAGCAACGCGGCGCATCAATACGCCGCCCGTGAGCGCTGTGCTCGCCGCGCTTGATGACGGCCTACGTTCTGACAATCATGATTGGGTTGATCGCGCCGGCATTCTTTCGGGTGCGATTCATGCAGTGGAAACGCTGCCAACCTTGATCTTTGCGCAGTTTGCGCAATCAGCACCACCTACAACGAAGGGTGATAAGGCGTGGATCGCCACCGGGCGAACCATCAGTTACGTCGCGAATGTCATCCCCGTGGTTGGCGACAACGCGGGCGCGTTTCAGCCGGTGATTGGTCAGCTGATTGAAGGCGTAGTGATGCGCGTTCAAGACTGCGAAGTGACCATTTATCACGGCAGCGTTCACGATTCGCTGGTTGCTATTTCTAGCTTTGACTCAGGCACCAACACCGCCGCCCTTGGTTGGGACATGCGCGCCTGGTACCGGTGGTTTAACGAACAGTATGTTCCGATGAAGCAGCGCGAAGATCAGGAACTTGCCAGTGCCGCCGCTGGTGTCACGCCGTAAGGCGCGTGCGCGGCGCGTGCGCGGCAAGCAATACGTCGTCACTTTCGCGGTGCAGGATTGCGTGAGTGCGCAACGACCGCATCAGCAGTAGAGATCTTCTTGCGGGCCGCGTCGGCAGGGGCGCGATCGGTAAAGGTTCCGACTTCAACAATCCACACACGCTTGTCTGCTGCTTGCATTGGAAACACACGTGGCGTCGGCAGTCCCGCGCGCTTCGCCTCTTTGGCAAGAGTGGTTGCGCGTTGTCGTGCAGCAGTTTCCGTGCTGAAGACGCCCGCCGCAATGGTCCACGGGGAATTGTCAGCTGCTGGTGCGAGCGCCACGGCGGTGCCCGCGGGTGCGGGAGGTGCTGGTGGATTGATTGGCGGGTTGCCCGGCGTGGCAGCCGCATTGGCCGCTGGCCGCGGAGTTGCAGCCAACCTCCGTACCTCGGCGGCCTTCGCTGCAGCGTCCTTCGCCTGCTCGCGCGCTTGCGTTTGCTCTGCACCAGTGAGTTTGCTGGCGGCGGCGGTATATGAACTGGCGGCATCGGCCCAGCGATCATCCTCAACGGCCATGGCGCCTTGCATGGCTAAGGCGCGCCCAGCGACTACGGGGTCGTTGCTTCGTGCGGCAATGGCAAAGGCACTGCGCGCTTCTTCGGCCTTGTTCAATTCGTTGGCGGACCGACCCACCATGTATGCCGCCTGTTGGCGCAATGCCTGGTCAGTGGACTGTGACTGCACGTCCTTGGAGATTCGCAGGCATTCGGCGTACCGCTTGGCGTCGTAGGCACGCAGCGCATCATCAAGATTTGCCGTGGTTTCCTGCTGGCAGCCGCCTGCCACGAGTGCCGCAGCGCAGAGGATCTGCGCGGTTCGAAGGGCACTAACTTGGGGGATCAGCCCCGCAAATGTGGCCAAGAGTGCATGGGGTTTGGTGGCGGTCCTTCGCACGAATGTATGGTATCGACGCGCGGAATCCTTCCGCTACACGAAACATGCCACTCCTTCGACAGATTCAATGGAGCTTGACCCGCC
>CAMDCW010000083.1 GCA_945890745.1 Phycisphaera mikurensis NBRC 102666 | reverse complement strand
GACGTGTTCCGACCGCACCCGGTGATGATCTTGATGCAGCAGGCCTACGCGCTGCCATCACTCAGTCCTGAGCAAACCTCGCAGATTGATGCACTGATGTCGGAGTTTGGAACAGCATGCCGCGATGCCAATATGAAGATCTACGAGGCAGTGCGCGTGGATCAACCGAAGGCCCCGCGCAAGCGAGTGCAAGCCGCCGCCGATCGCAAGTCGGGCGCCTCGGGCAGCGCTCCCAATACGCCGCAAGGAGCCAACTCCACTGATCCAGTGGTGAAGGCTCGCATTGACCGCGAGGCCATGGGCGCGCCGTTCCGCGATCGCTTGCTGGCGATTCTGAGCGACGAGCAGAAGGCTGAACTTCCTGGCGGCGTGAAGGTGGAGTCCGCGGAGAATCGCAAGCAAGACGCTGGAGCAACTCCACCACAACCGAAGGGCCGCCGTGCCTCCAAGGTTGAGGCCGGCAAAGACGACCTGATTCCCAACGAGAATATGAAGACCCGCGACCAACGCGCGCTGGGCGACACCAAGAGCCAAGGCGACAAGGGCCAGGCCGAACCACAGTCAACCAAGCCTGAGTAAATCGAACTTCGATGGATCACGACGTCCAAGGCATTCCCCTTCCAGCCGCCGGCCTTGATGCCGCGGCGTTCGCATCCATTGGCGGCGATGCATCGCTCCGCGACCGATGCAAGCTGTTCGGTATTGAGTGGGCTGAGGCGGTTCCTGAATCAACTGACGACGCGTCGGCGCGCATTCCACCGGACGTAGCTGTGCGTCTTCGGGTTGTGCCGTTGCGCGTGGAACGTGGCAAACTGTTCGTAGCGATGATCGACCCGCTCGATATTGCTGCGGTTGATGAAACTGCAGCGCACGCGCGCATGCCGGTTTCACGCATTGGTCTTGATGCCGGTCTATTCAGCGAATTGATGCGTGCCGTGTATGGAACCACTGCGGCACGCATGGCCGAGAGCCTTGCCGAAGACAGCGGCGTTGGCGGCGGCGAGGTTGATCACAACCTTGACGCTATTGAGGCTGATGATGTGCACCGGATGGCCGAGCAGCCAACGCTCATCAACCTGGTCAACCTGATCATTCTTGAAGCGATTCAGAATCGGACTTCTGACATCCACATTGAGCCGTTTGAAACAGAACTCAAGGTCAAGTATCGCATCGACGGCGTGCTCATCGAACAGCCATCGCCGCCGAAACACTTGCAGCCAGCGCTGCTTGGCCGCGTCAAGATCATGGCCAACATGAACATCGCCGAGCGCTATGTGCCCCAGGATGGCCATATCACGCTGCGCTTTGAAGGCCGCAAAGTTGACATCCGCGTCAGCACCGTTCCCACCGTGTACGGCGAGAGCGTGGTCATGCGTATTTTGGACAAGAGTTCGCTGCCGCTCGATTTGATCAGCCTGGGTATGCGCGACCAAATGCGGGAAATCATGGACCGCATGATTCAGAAGCCGCACGGAATGGTGCTGGTCACCGGGCCAACCGGAAGTGGCAAGACCACCACGCTGTACGCGTGCCTGAACAAGTTGTACGACCCGCGCAAGAAGATCATTACCATCGAAGATCCTGTTGAGTATGAACTCAATGGCATCAATCAGATCCCGGTGAACCCAAAGCGTGGACTCACCTTTGCAACTGGCTTGCGCGCCATCCTGCGTCAAGACCCTGACGTCATCTTCGTGGGCGAAGTGCGTGACAATGAAACCGTGGATATCGCCATCCGTTCAGCACTCACGGGCCACTTGCTCTTCTCCACGCTGCACACCAACGATTCCATCTCGTCAGTGGGACGACTGGTGGACATGGGCGCTGAGCCGTTCCTGATCGCCAGCGTGCTCGAAGGATTGCTCGCGCAACGCTTGGGGCGAAGACTGTGCCGCGAATGCACGGTGCGCATGCCGATGACTGAAGAGACAGCCGCTCGCATCTCCCCTGAAGAACGCGATCTGTTCGTGAACGGCGTTGCGGTTGGCAAGGGCTGCGAAAAGTGCAACGGCTCTGGCTTCCGTGGACGAATGGGCTTCTACGAGATTGCGCGAATCAACGCCCGACTCCGCGAAGGAATCAGCAAGAACAAACCTGCCCTCGATCTACGCGGCATGGTTGGTACTGATTTCCAACCCATGCGGTTTGACGGCATGGCAAAGGCCGCTGCCGGACTCACCACCATCGATGAAGTGCTCCGCGCCACTCAGGATATTGACGACGCGTAACCCGTCGGCACCACCCACTTATGCCTTCATATCGACATCAATCCATGGACAGCGGAGGCGCGATCGCAACGGGTGTGATCATGGCTGCGGATCGCGCGACCGCGATGCGATTGCTGCAAGGGCAGGGCTTGTTGCCAATGCAACTGGTAGCCACTGATACTGAAGTCATCCCGAAACTATCATTGCCGCAGCGCACTGCACAAGGTGACGCGGGGACGCCCGGGACTGATCCGATTGCCTATGTCAAAGGCCTGTTCCGTACTGGCTCTGGTCGACCAAGCCTGAAGCGCACCGAGCTTGCCAACATCATCCGCGAACTAGCCACCGCTATTGAAGCGGGACTTCCACTTCTCAATGCGCTCAAGACCGTGCGCCGCCAAGCCAGCGGTAAGGCGCAACCGGTGATTCTGGATTTCATCATCGAACGCGTGGAATCCGGCCGTCCGTTGCATGAAGCAATGGAAGAATATGGCTTGCCCTTCGATGACATGATCATCGGCATGGTGCGCGCATCAGACGCTTCCGGGCGCATGAGTGAAGTCATGCACCAGCTTGCTGATCTCTTGGACCGCTCCGTCGAACTACGCCGCGAACTGGTTGGCGCAACTATTTATCCGCTGATCGTGGCATGCATGATTGGCGTGAGCATCATCATTGCGGTGACGTTCCTGTTGCCACGATTGATGGCGCCCATCATCGGCCAGCCAGGCGTGACACTGCCCTTCCCCACCAAGGTGCTGATGGGCTTCGCAGACTTTATGTACGCGTGGTGGTGGCTGGTGCTGGTTCTGACCGTGGCGGGAGTGGTCGGATTCCGCCGCTGGATGGAAGGCCCCAAGAACCGGCGCATGATCGACCTGCTGCTGCTGAAGACCCCGATCGTCGGCAACTTGGTGAGAGACATTGCGGTCGCGCGCTTCACGCGCACCCTGGGAACGTTGGTGTCCGCAGGTCTGCCGATTCTCAGCGCGCTGAACATCGTGCGCGACACGCTCGGCAACACCGTGCTCATGGACGCCATCGACGGCGTGCAGGAAAAAGTCACCACCGGTCAATCGCTGGCGGAACCCCTTGAGAAGTGTGGATTCTTTCCGCCGCTCCTGGTGCAGATTGTGAATATCGGCGAACGGTCCGGACGGCTCGAACCGATGCTCCTGCACGCAGCCACGGCGTTCGACCGCCAAGTGAACACCTCCCTGAAACTGTTCACCAAGCTCTTGCCGCCCGTCCTGATGGTGCTGATGGCGATGATTGCGGCGTTCGTCCTTGCTGGCATCTTGCTCCCGTTGATGGAGATGCAAAAGGCCCTCGGCGGCTAACGAAAATAGTTATTGGACTTTACTTAGATTCACCGGGATGGACGATGTCAGATCGGACCGACTCGTGCGTTGAATGCGTACAACACGCAGCCGTGAGCCTCTCCTCTACCCCTGACACGAATTCATTGAAACCCATGCGAACCGACCGCCTCCGCCGCCCCGCCCGCCACGCACGCCGAGCCTTCTCGCTGGTCGAGTTGATCGTTGCCGTCACCATCATGGCCATCTTGGCCGCGTTGGTGGTGCCGCGCGTCTCACAATGGATTGGCTTTACCAAGGGCAAGACGGCGCGGGCCGATGCCGAAACCATTTCCAACCAAGTGCGCATGTACATGACCGCCAAAGGAATGAGCACCCTTCCCAGCGACTTTGAGCTGGTGGAACTCACCGAAGGCGACGGCGCGCTGCTCAACAAGAACCAAATCATGGACCCCTGGAACAACCCGTACCAGATCCGTATCCCCGGCGAAATCAACCTGGACTTTGACGTCTACAGCTTTGGCGCCGATGGCCAGGCGGGCGGCGAAGGCGAAGGTGCGGATGTCGTAGCGGGCGACAAGCGCAACTGACACGCGCCAGCGTGCCTACTTTCATGCCCCACGCACGCACCATCCACTCTGCACACCCAATCGCTACGCGGCGAGCGTTCACGCTCATTGAGTTGATTGTGGTGGTGGTGGTCTTGGGTATTGCAGCGGCAGCCATCGTGCCAAAATTCACTGGTACTGCTCGGCAAGAAGCGGACAACGCGGTCGATCAGGTTGCCGAACTCTTGCGGCTCTTTGCCTATCGACAATCCCTCAGTGCGCAACAGGTGGCGCTGTGGCGCGACGGCAATGATGGTCGCATTCATTTACTGGTGATGGACAGTGATCCAGAGGATCCGGAAGCACTTCCTGCATGGCGCCCGGACCGCTTTGCAGCCCCGGTCAGCCTTCCAATGGGCGTGGAATTGGTGGAGATTCAGAATAACGATCAACGCGTTGATCCAACCGAATGGACCATCACCAGTGTCCCTGGCGGCGAACGCCCCAAGATTGCAATTCGCATTGTTGGAATGGGTGTTGACTCCACCGTCGCACTGCCGCAAGGATCACCAAGCGTTGTGCGTGTTGATGCCGACAAACCCGCGCCGTTCGCGCGTGAGCCGATCGACCTCAGCCGCGCAGGACGGGACTTTGAGCCATGGTGATGCGTCGCCTGTCATCCGTGCGACGCTTGCACACCGCGCGTAGTGGTTGGGCGCTCATTGATGTCATCATCGGTGGTGTCATTCTTGGCATCGGCTTGGCAGCGGTGATTTCCATCGCTGAACGGTCGTTAGCGATGCAACAGCGCTCCGAACGCGAACTGGTCGCTGCACAACTCTTAGATGGTTTGCTGAATGAAGTACTTGCGGTTGGCGTAGTGGAGTGGCAACTGTCGCGCGCATCGGATGGTGCATTCGATGCGCCGTTCGACAAGTGGCAGTGGCAACTTGATATTCAGAAGCATGGGCTTGGCGATCCGTATTCAGTGATGGCCATCGCGCGCGACGATCGCAACTTGGAGTATCGAGTGGACACGCTGATGGCGCCGCGCCCGGAGAACACGGAAGATCCGGTGCGAACACCGGAGACCCCGATTGATCGTGAGGCACGCTATGAAGCGCAGCAATAAGCGCCATGCACAGCTTGGATTCACGCTGATCGAACTGGTAGTCGCCGGAACGATTGCGGCGATGGTGTTGATGGCCGTCACCTTTGCGTTGGCGCAACTCAGCAAGACGCGCAATATCGCGCGCGAGCGCGTCGAGGCGTTTCAGCGTGCCAGCATGTCGATTGAAGCATTGCGCCGTGATATTGCCGCGATGATTCGCACTGACGACCTCTTTGACACACGGTTCCTGCTGACTACGCGCGAAGCCAGTTCGCGTACCGGTGGACATGAGCGAAGTGATTTATTGATGTTCAATATATCGCTACGCCCGCTTCACCCCATCGAATACCAAGGCGAAGGGCGCGAATACGAAACGCAGTATCGCGTTGAGGATGATGAACTCGGCTCAGCGTTGTGGCGCCGACGTGACATGGCTCCCGATGAACGCCCCGATGGCGGTGGTCTTGCCGAGCCAATCGCTGACGGTGTTGTTGGGTTCCTTGTTGAAGCAAGCGATGGCGATGGCGGTTGGCGCACCGAGTGGGATTCGGATGTTGATGGCGTTCCAAAGCTGGTGCGCATCACTGTCACGGCCACGGGCATTCCGGTTGGTGCGGACAGCGTGAGCCTCACCCCCGATGTTGATCTGCGCACGGTGGTTGCCATTGATCGATTGATCGCGCCGAAACCAGATCCGGAGCCAGAGGAAGATCAACCGACGACCGGAACGCCTGCTGCAGACAGCGTTGCCGGAGCGGGCGGTGGTGCTGGTGGGACCGGTGGCGCCGTCAGTGCGGGTGCCGGCGGTGGCGGCGGTGCCGGAACACTCACACCCGTTGGTGGGGGTGGTGGCATGCCAACAACCGGCCCAACTGGCGGACGCGGCCCGGGTGGCGGTCAAGGCATGGGCGGTGGCGGACGCGGCGGACCAGGCATGAGCGGTGGTGGTGGCGGTCGTCCAGGCGGCGGTCGCGGAGGTCCGCAATGATGATGTTCGCACCAACTCTGAACCGCTGCACAACGATGCACACAGCAACCTTACGACGCGCGGCGGCTCACCGCGGCAGCGTGGTAGTGGTGGTGGTGTGGGCAGTGGCCGTGGCTGCGGTATTGGTGTCTGCCACACAAATCGTCACGTTCCGCCAAGCGGTGGTTGGACGCGAGACGCTCGCGCGTGTGCAAGCGCGCTGGGCTGCGCGCGCCGGCATGGAGCAAATGGTGGCGATCATGGAGTTTCACCTTCAGAATGCCGACCCCGATGACCCGATGGCTGTGGTGCGTGACATGGAAGAGCATGCCACCGGAACGACTGCCACTGGCAGTTGGGACATCCGACATTTCCTTGACGGGCTCGAATGGGCTGGTCCGCTTGATGAGGGTTCCAAACTCAACATCAACGTGGCTACCAGCGTGCAACTCGCCAACATTCCGAACATGACGCCCGATGTGGTCGACGCCATCATCGACTGGCGCGATGCGGATGACAACGTCCAAGGTCTTGGCGCCGAGAGCGACTACTACGCCAATCGCTCGCTTGGGTACAAACCGCGCAACGGCAACTTCCGCAGCTTTGCTGAATTGGAGTTGGTTGCTGGCGCATGGCCGCAGTACGTCCGCGGCGAGGACTGGAATCTCAACGGTCGCCTTGATCCCAATGAGAATGATGGCAACAAGAGCTTTCCGAATGACAAGCCTGACGGCAAACTTGACGGTGGGTGGTCAAAGTTACTGACTGCCACTTCCGTGCAGAGCCCAATGTCGCTGAGTGGCGAAGACAAATTGCCCCTGAAGGGCGCCGATCCAGAGTCGCTCACCAAGCGACTGGGAATTGATGCTGATCAAGCGAAAGCGTTGGCAACGTATGGCAATCAGCCAAATGCCAAGCCGGAGGCGCTGATTGCTACGCCGCTGAGTCAGCTTGCTTCGGGCGGCACCGGAGGCACGGGCGGTACCGGGGGCACCGGCGGTACTGGCGGCGGATCGAGCGGCGGCACTGGCGGCAAGAGTGGTGGAACTGGCGGAAGAAGTGGCGGCGCCAGCAGTGGAGGCGCCAGCATGAGTGCAAGCACGGGCGGCAGCAGCAGCGGCGGCATGAGTTCGAGCGGAGGCAAGCAAAGTTCTGGCGGCGGCGGCCGAGGCTCCACAGGTTCCGGCGGTTCCGGTTCCTCCGCGACCGCGGGCGGCGGTTCGAGCGGCCGTTCCAGTAGCGGTCGATCAAGCGGCGGTACTGGCGGCACCTCCGCTGTGGCGGACCTCACCAATGCGCAACTGCGAGCGGTCTTACGCGAAACCACCGCGGATGACTTCACCAAGCCGGTGCCCGGCCGCATGAACATCAACACCGTGCCGGACTCGGTACTCAAGGAAGTACTGGAGATTGATCCGCGCTTAGCCGATGCCATCATCGCTCGCCGGCGCGCCAAACCAGAAGGCATTACCAGCCTCGCCGACCTTTCGGACATGTCCGGCATTAATCCCACGGTTCTTACTCAACTTGCCACGCAATTTGATGTCACCAGCAGCGTGTATACCGTGACGAGCCGCGGCCGAGCCGCAACAACGGGTGCCGAAGTTGAAATCGAGGCGGTCGTTGATAAGTCTCAGCTCCCCGCCAAGATCATCTCCTACCGCGAGCAGTGAAATACGAATGAAGAAGTCACCAAAGAAGCCCGTAGTCCCCGCCCTCACGCGCGATCCCCGCGTGGTGGCCGTGATTCGCGCTACGCGCGATGGGTTCGAGCTGACATCACTGCGCACCAGCGATGGAGCGGTCAGCATGTTGGCTGCGCATCACTTTGGCACCGACGATGAACGCGTGGGCAAGTGGATTGAAACACAACGCGCCGCACGTGCCATCGTGGCGCTTCCGGGCGCTGACGTCATTGTTCGTGCGGTGCAACTACCGCCCGCTGATGAGGCGCGGCTTGAGGGCGCACTGCAACTGAATGCCAGCGCATTTGTGCAAGGGCGAACTTCTGATTGGCGCGTTGCTTCGGCCTTGCTCCCACGCGAACGCGGCGAGGGCATCCGGACTGGGCTTGTTGCTGAGTGGCCCGAGGATGCAAACCGCGCCGACATGCCACAAGGACTGAACGAAGGACCAATGGTTTCCTTTGCACCAGCGATCGCCGGCCTCGCCGCCATCGCTTCGGTGACCGATGCTCCGCTACTGTGGGTGGATTCAGCCAACGGTGTGCTTTCCGTGTGCGTTCCAACCACTCGCGGCTTGTTAGCACGAGTGATCCGCGCGGGTGGGAACGGCGAAGACATTGAGATTGCCGAGGTGGCGCAAGCAGTCGGTGAAGCGTGCGTGCATGCTGGTGTGCCCGGTGCCGAAATTCCAAACACCATTGAGCGGACCGTGCAAGCGGCGCACGGCGCACTGTCTGGTGGATTCGGTTGTGCCGATGCAGACCTCGGAAAACTCTCAGCATTGGTGCGCGATTGCGATGAGGCTTCGGACCCGCAATGGTGGCGCACTCATGGTCTCGCAGTTGGTATCGCGCTCGCTGCAAGCGGGCCAGCCATGCCATTGACTCGACTGCAATGGACTGATTTGAGCGCGCGTCCGGACCGAGTAGGTGCGCTGATTAACCGCATCTCCGAGCCACGCACTGCGCGTCGCATCATGCTGGTAGGCATCTTGACGCTGGCGCTGGCGCCACTTGCTGTAGAGGGTGCGCGCTTGCTGCTTCTGCGCTGGAAACTGCCCGACCTTGAGGGATACGTGAAGGCAGAGGAACTCGATCGCAAGAAGCAGGCCATGTATCGCGTGCTTGGTCGCCAAGGGGCTTCCATGACGAAGACGCTTTCTGACATTGCATGCAGCGCACCCGACGGTATTGAGGTGGAATTCATCAATGTGGCGCAGTCGGCCAAAGGCCAGGCAGTCACGGTGCGTGGCAAGGCCCGTGCGGCTGGCGGGCTGCAAGGCACCGAGATCATGTTGCAGATGGAGAAGCAGCTGCGCGAAAGCGGCGCGTTTGAACAAGTGTTGCGCAACTCTGAAGCGCCCGATACGCGCGGCTATCAAGAGTTTGCAATCAACGCCACTGCGGTGCGGCCAACCTACACCGTGGCCTTCCCTGAAGCACAAGACTTTGCACGCACCTCCATGCGCGTCCGTCGCTACGGACCACCGCCGGACGATGTTGACGCGGTTGCGTCGGGGCTGGATGCGCGGACCACTACCACGCCGAGTTCAGCATCACGGTCAACCGGTGCATCCGATGTGACATCTGGCGCCGCGCCTGAGGTCGCACCACGATCAGGCGGGACGGTCGCAGCCGCTACGGGCGCTGACCAGGCCGACGGCGAAGCAAAGGCAGGCAAAGACGGCGGTCGTGCGGTGCGCGGTTCTGGACGAGGGAAGTCATCCGCCGGAACGCCATTCACACCGTCGGGCACAACTGGCAGCGGCGGCGCGGGTGCACCAGCGACGGATACCGCTAGTGCAGCCGCCGCGAATACTGAGCCGGCTGATGCCGCTGCCACCGATGCAGGCGCCACTGCGGCGGCAGGCGCAGACAGCAAATCCGCCGCCCGCGGAGCACGCGCTGCGGGCTCCGCGACGCGCGGTGGACTGGCCACACGCGGCAACCTTGGCGGAAGCAGTGAAGTGGAGCCGCCGCCACCAGTATTGAGTGAGAATGAAATCAAGCGCATGAGCCGCGAAGAAGCCCGCGAGGCCCTTGTGAAGGTCTCCCGCGCACGACAGCGCGCCGATCTTGACGATGCAGTCAAGACTCGCCTGAAGACCGAGTTCGATCTTCTACTCGAACGATGCAAGCACGAATGAAATCGAACGCTCCAGTGCAACTATGACCAATCTTCCCGCCAACCTCGAGAGCAGCATTCCCGCACCAGTGCGTGCCAAGAAGCGCCGTTCGTTCCGGAATCAAGCTGCTGATCTCCGCATGCGCTACGAGGCGCTTCCGCGCCGGCAACAGTGGCTGGTCATTGCCGTGCTCGTGGTCATTGCGTGGTTTGCCGTTGATGAATTGCTGTGGTCATACGCGCGCGGCTGGGCTGCTGAAAGCGAACGCATTGAAGCGGCGTTGGATCGCGGCGCCAAGCGCAACAGCACGGTGAGCGCCGACCTGCGCCGATCAGTAGCGACGTTTGGTCCAGTGGTTCCCCCTGGCCCAGCAGCAGTTGGTCGCGAAGAACTTGCGCGTGCGATTGATGAAGTTGCCAGGAAGCACAAAGTGGCTGGCTACAGTTACGAAGCACGGACCGGACAGCGCGTCAAGGACAATGACGCTTCGCTGCTTGGTCCGTCCATTGATCGCCTGCAGGCAGAAGTGAAATTTGAAACAACCGCGGATGAGTTACCGAAGTTCATCGCAGACTTGGAGTCGCACCCAATGATCGATGGCATCACGTCGCTGCGACTGCAGAAAAATGACCAGAATCGCAAGGTCACTGTGCAGGCCACCATTGAGACTTGGGTGATCGCCGCAACCGGGAGGTCCGCACGATGAACTTGCAATTTCAACTGCCATCCGGAATTCGTTGGTCAGGAATGTTGGTAGCCACCGTGTTGTGCGCAAGTGCTGGCGCGGTGGTGTTGGTGCAACACTCTGCCCCGCTGCTACTTGATGTCTTTCGTCCTTCGACCTCGATAGACGCGGTTGATGTCACTACGCCGCTGCTTGCGCAACATGAGACAACCCAGGGGACGTATGAGTCTCGCTTTGCCGGACGCTCGTTGTTCTTCGCGCCACAGGACTGGAAGCGCAAGATTCCGCCGCCACCGCCACCACCGCCGCCTTCCCCACCACCGCCGCCGCCACAAGCACCAACCGAATACAGCGGCCCGAAAGTAGTCGGCATGCTTGGCAGCACCGTCTACCTTGAAGGTGCTCGCACCGTTGAAGTTGGTAAGGACGCGGAGGGGATCACGCTTGTCGAGATCATTTCACCGTGGATGGTGAAGATCCGGCATAAGGGCAAGGAGTACGACGTGGCGGTTGGTCAGAAGATGAACGAGGCGAACTTCAAGCCGCTGACGAGCGCGAGTACGCCGTCCGGCGTGACGGTCGAACCAGCCACGGGCGCCGGCGGAGTTGGAATCCGAAACGGAACCGGCCCGGCAGGAACCATGGCCAGCAAGACTGCCACGCCACCCGGCGCGGCCGGTGCAGTGGCGGGCGCCGGGGCTGGTGGCATCCCGAGCGGAACCGGGGCGAACGGAGCCGCTGCGGGAGCGAATGGCGCTACCGGTGCGAGTGGGACTTCTGGAGTGGGTGGGACCTCTGGAGTGGGTGGAGCGGGTGGAGCCAGCGAGGCCGGTGGCCCTGCCGGTGCCGCCGAAACAGCACCCGTACTGAATTCCACGTCCGCGGTGCCGCCTATTCCCCCGGCAACCACCCAAGTGGCGGTCTCACGGCTGGAGGTGGAGCCCGCTCGAACCGCCCTGGCACAGGTGGCGGCTGCCCGCGGGCGCCCAGACCTCAACGATGCCACTCGCCAGCGCCTGGAGGCTGAGGAGCAGTGGTTGATCCAGCGCCTTGAGGACCTTACCCGCTGATCGGGGCGGGGGCACAGGGCGCGGGGGGCACAGGGGGCGGGGGCATCGGGCGGGGTACCGGACAATACCGGCAGTATTTACTGCCCAAACCACTCAGAAACCGGGGCTCGCCAGCAATCGGCCATTGGGGACTGGCGTTTCTTAGTCAACTGACCCACACAGCCGATAGACCCTACAAGACCATGTTCTGGCTCCTATGAGCTCTGACTGGTCCCCGGCCAGATGGCTCCGTACCGAGCACCCTGGCACATCGCTTGGAGACCACAATTGCAGACCCGACACACCACCTCCCTTGCACTGCTCATTGCCCTGCTTGCGTCACCAGTGGGGCGCGCGGCAACCGCTGCGTTCCAAGATTCGCCGCAGGAGCCCGCAAGTAACGGTGGCGACGGGATGAATCAGCCGATGGACCTGCCGCCGGAAGAGGCGCCCGAGGT
>CAMDCW010000082.1 GCA_945890745.1 Phycisphaera mikurensis NBRC 102666 | reverse complement strand
CTTCCACTTGCCGTCCTTGGAGAACGCGTGGACGAAACTGCCTCCGTAGCCGTCGCCAACAAATACTGTTCCATCCGGACCGAACGCCGCATTGGTTGGGCACCACTTGTCAGCGGATGCGTACACGCCGCTTTCCATGGGGCAGCCGGCTTCCCACAGCACTTTGCCGTTCAGGTCTGTCTTTACCACCATGCGTCGACCTGTATCGCAGTGGTACAGGAACTCCGCGCCGTCCTCGGCATGCAGGTCAAGACCGTGCGCGCCGCCCGCAAATTCTTTTCCAAAGCTTCGGATGAACTTGCCGTCGGATGAATACACGTACACCGCATCCTTCAAGGTGCTTGATGGGTGCACCGTGTGCGCAAAGTACACATTTCCTTTGGAATCTTGCGCAGCACCATGCGTGTCGCCGAACGCTGCGCCACCGGGCGGCGGCACCAGCCAGTCGTGGTGCACTTCAAAGCGCGCGGAGCCAGAGCCAACCACCATGGCGCCCGGGGTTGCTGCCGGAGCAACCGGTGGCGTGACGGGTGCCGTACCCGGAGGCGTGCCCGGAGCAGCGCTCGCACCAGCCTGCGAATTCCCGAACGACCGGGCCGCGAGGGATGCCGCAAATCCAGCGGCGCCGAGTGCAGCAGCAGTCGTCAAGAACGATCGTCGCGTGTTTTCCATAGGTTCATAAATTACCTACGAACGCACCCATGGTTGCGAACGAAACCATCGACTCATGAACATTCGCACCCAAATCACCGTTACGGACCAACTGGCGGGCCTTCTGTGCCCGTTGTGCCCGGCAATGCGGATCCAACCACCACGTCCACACCCGGGTGACTGGCGCGGAATCGATCAATTCCCTGTGCCGTGACTTGCGTGTCAAACACGTACACGCGCTGCAGGCGCGGCAACTTGGCGAGCACCGTAAACACGCCATCGGTGGCACCGGAACTCACCAGGTTCACCGTTTCTACCTCCAGCGTGCGCGACAACAAGACGGTGATTCCCACATCCGTCAGCGCCGTGTTGTCGACGCGTACCGAGCGCACAAACGGCATGGACGGCATCTGCATCATGCCCGCGTCGGACACCGACGCGCGCGCAAACGAGAGCTCCTCAATCTGCGCAGCAATTGGAATGAGCGCGGAGATGTCTGCATCGCCAACACCCTTTCCGCCCGGAATACTCACTGACAAGGTCGATGCGCCAACGGAGATCGGAACCGCGTTGATTCCTTTTCCACGCAACGCTGTCGCCTCGGCGATCTGTGCATCAGAGAGTGCTGGCAAGCCAGCGGAGCGGCTCTTGGGGGCATTGATCGGCCCACGGCGATCGGCCGTGGACTCCTGCACCAGTGCACCACGGACTCCGCTCGATCCATTCGCTGCGATGGAGCCGCCGCCTGCTGGCATCACTGCTCCGGCGGCAATCCATGTTCGAAGAAATTCGAGTTCAGTTGCTTTCAATCGATCGCCCTTTGGTGGCATGGCCTCGTCATCTTCTGCCGGCAAGAGGCATCGCTCAATCATCAAACTATGCGCGGGATCACCGGGCTGCACAATCCAGATTCCGTCCGAATCACGCGAAACCAACGACGATCGCACGTCCATCGAGAGACCGGCTTTGTGCTTCCCGTTGCCGTGGCACTCGTAGCAACGATCTTGGAGTATTGGCAGAACGTTCGAGGTGTAGAACGCCAGTTTATCTGCATCAGAATCGCCCTTACTGGTGGTGTTCGCCGCAGTGGCGCCGCTTCCCGTCGCGTCATCACCATTCGACCCATCAGCGCTCGTCGAGCCGCCGTTCCATGCTTTCAAGATTGGCTCCAACACATAGTTCTCACCCCACACCATGTCGCCACCGAGGTGTCCAACCCAGCCGACCAACAACCCGGCCGCCAGCAGCACACCGCGCACGATCGGGGTGATCTGCGCCGCATTCACCGTATGACGAGCCGCACGAATGGCCATCCACGCGACGGCAATGAGAACAAACGCGCAGGCAATACCGAGCCACCGGTGCCAAAACAGCGAACTGGTATCCGCTTCGCTCTCGGCAAAGAACCAGCCAGTACCACTGGCCACTACAGCGCCCAGTGCAGCGAGTCCCAGCGCTATCGGCGTGAAGGCGGACAGGCTTGGTCGTCGCTGAATGAGGCGCGCTACCTCCACCACCAGGGCCGCAAACACCAACCCCAGCGGCAGGTGAACCATGATTGGGTGCAGCCGTCCGATGGACTCAAGGACGGGCGAGACGGCGTCAGCAATGACAATCGCGGAATACATATTCCAAGCGTACCCCGATGGAAGTACGGTGTTGCACGATGGCCGTACCGAGCACGATTCTTCACGCCGATCTTGATGCGTTTTTTGCGTCGGTTGAGCAACTTGACCACCCAGAAATGCGTGGCAAGCCGGTCCTTGTCGGCGGACGCTCCGGGCGAAGCGTCGTGGCCACTGCCAGTTACGAGGCGCGCCGCTTTGGATGCCGAAGCGCCATGCCCATGATGCGTGCCTTGGCGCTGTGCCCGCACGCGGTGGTTGCCACACCTCGTTTCGATCGGTACTCGGAACTGAGCGATCGTTTCATGGAAATTCTTGGGCGCTACTCACCGCTGCTTGAGGCACTGAGTGTTGACGAAGCGTTTCTTGATGTGACCGGCAGCCGATTACTGCACGGCGATGGTGTGACCATTGCTCGCGCTATCCGCGCCGCAACGCGCGCAGAACTTGGTCTCACCGTCAGTGTTGGCGTTGGCCCAAACAAATTTGTTGCCAAACTCGCCAGTGACATGAATAAGCCGGACGGCATCACCGAGGCGCCACTGCTTGACTCCATACTCTTGGCCAACTGGTTAGCACCGATCGGTATCGAACGCATGTGGGGCATCGGACCAAAGTCACTGCCACGGTTCCACGCCGCCAACGTCTTCACCTTCGGTGATCTCCAGCGAATGCCTGAGCATGAGGTGCTGACGCGCCTTGGCAGCCATGCCTTGGAAACGCAAATGCGCGCGCGCGGAATTGACAGCCGCGCTGTAGAGACCGAGCATGACCGCAAGGGTATTGGCCATGAAACCACCTTTGCAGAAGACGTTCTGGACCCGGAATGCATACTAGAAACCCTGCAGTATTTAGTAGAAAGCGCCGCTCGCCGCCTCCGCAACGCTGCAGGCACTACACGCCGGATCACCATCAAAATTCGCTTCGGTGACTTTGAGACCATCACCCGAAGCACCACCCTTGATGCCGATACCGATCGCACCCTAGTGATTCTTGCAGCAGCCAAAGATCTATTCACACGATGGGCTGCACGCGAGTTTGTTGCCGTGCGACTCATTGGCGTCCGGTTGGAATGCACCGCACCTGGCGATGAAACATCTGCGTCACTCTTTGCGGATCCGAATGCGGAACGCGACCGCACCGTCGACCGCGTGGCCGATGCCATTGAGCGCAAATTTGGCAAGGGCATGATCGGACGCGGACGACCGCCCAAGTAACACCCTCTCACTCACCGCCACTAGCGCGCATATTGTTGTACGCGTTCAATGCGGCTACCCGATAGCACTCGGCGTAAGTTGGATAGTTGAAGACGTTGGACAGGAAGAAGTCGAGTCCGCCATTCAGGCGAATCACTGCTTGCCCAATGTGCACCAACTCTGTTGCATTGGCTCCAAGAATGTGCACGCCCAGCAAGACGCGTGTTTCGCGATGGAAGATCAACTTAAGAAATCCATCAGCGTTCTGATCAATCTTTCCACGCGCAATTTCACTATATCGCGCCACACCAATTTCGTATGGAACCTTGTCGGCGCTCAGTTTCTGCTCGGTGGCTCCCGCACTACTCAACTCCGGAATCGCGTAAATACCAACGGGATAACTATCGCCCATCGGACTCACTGGCGCGCCAAACATGGCCAGTGCAGCAATCCGGCCCTGGGCAGCACTGGTGGCGGAAAGTGATGGGAATCCAATCAAGTCGCCCGCAGCAAAGACTGATGGCGTGGTAGTTCGGTAGTACTCGTCCACTGTGATTCGGCCGCGCTCATCGGCCACCAGGCCGGCGCACTCCAGGTGCACTCCTTCGACACACCCCTGGCGTCCACCAGAGATGATGGCGGCATCAGCGGTCACGCGCTTGCCGCTTTCCAATTCCACTTGCACCCGGCGCGTTGGTTCCTCAATCAGCTTGATCGAGGTGACATTCTCGTTGCACCGAAAGACCATGTCGTGGGTGCGCATCTCATGCATGAGTTCGTCCACGGTTTCGTGGTCCATGAATGAAATCGGCCGTGCGGCGCGCTCAACAAGCGTGACCTTGGTGCCAAGTGATGCAAAGAATGATGCGTATTCCACGCCAATCACACCGCCGCCAACAACCACCAAGCTGCGAGGAATCTCCCGCAATTTGCCGACGGTATCGCTGGTCAGAATGATTGGCGATTCTTCGCTTGACTGATCGGGACATCCCGGAGGAATCACCGGTCGAGTGCCAGCGGCAAGCAGCGTGAAGGCGGTGGTGATGGTGCGATCGCCATCAGCGCTATCAACCATGATGGTGTTGGAATCGACAAACGAAGCGAAACCCCAAAAGATCTTGACGCCGTTACGTACCAACATGGAGCGAATGAGTTGCTGCTCATCGTGAATCACGGAAGAAACACGGTCAAGCAACTGCGGCATGGTCATCTGTACGTGATCGACACCGATCGCTTCCAGTGAGCGCTGCACAGTTCCCCGCTTGAGACTGATGACCGCTTCGCGAAATGTCTTGGAAGGCAGCGTGCCCAGGTGCACTGAAACCCCGCCGACGCCGCGCTTGCGTTCCACCATGGCCACGCGCTTGCCCAATTTGCAAGCCTGAATTGCCGCACTCTGGCCAGCAGGTCCGCTGCCAATCACCACTAAGTCATATTCGTAGATGGCATCCATGGACTGTGCAGCCTAGCTCCTCAGGCCACTACTTCTTGGCGGGTGGCCAACACAACACCCCCCAATCATCGGAATATCCGTGATTGATAACCACTTGAATGGCCGCCAGTGCCACCGCATCCAAAATCATGGATGTGCGCTTGAGAACGGTGCGATTCTCGCGGCTCCCATAGGTGGATCCGCCCTGCGCCAACTGTGCATGCACCAACGCGCACCGCTCCAACAGGTGAGCCAACACCTTGTCCCATCGCCGGCGAGCAATGAGTTCCTTCAGATCGACGCTGGCAAAGTGCCGGACCAAATAGCGATCGGCAAACATACTGGCAACCAAGGTGCGATCACGCTCCAGTGTGGCTGCAACAATTCCATCCTGATCCGTTGCTGCAAGTTGCTTCACAAATGCTGCCAGCGCGGTGCGCTCCGCCACTGGTTGATTGCGCGCTACATCCCAGCGCGCGCACAATGCAGAAAGGCCAGCCCATTGCGCAAGCACGCGATCGTCAAGCTCTGCTTCGCGGCACGACTCGGCGTGTTCAAGCCACGTGAATGCACGATGGATACGAATCCGGTTGTCCTCGTAAAGCCGAGCATTGGCGTAGGAATCCCGGCGCGGCTTCCATAACTTACGGAGCGTGGCAAGGGGGAGTGGTGCCGAGAGAATGCTGGTGCGCATGGCACAGCAGCGTAGCGTTGAACAGTCGTGCCGACGGCACCACCTTTATGCAGGCTTGGAAACGGGCTCATCCCACGGCTCGATGTGCGCGGTGGCATTGCCGCCATCGGTACATCCCAGGGCCACCTCTATCTCGTACTCAATGGACGAAGCCAACTCATGGGCAGTGCGCACATCCAGTGAATCGTCCACTTGCACATGAAAGTCCACCCAGTGGTGCCTGCCAATGTGTCGCGTCCGCAGTTTGTGCCAGCCGCGAATCAGCGGCGCACGAGCACCTGCCGTGCCGCTGATGTGCGCATCCAGAATCTTGCGAACCGTCTCGTAATCGCCAGCATCCTGCTCATCAACCAATTCTCCAAGCGAGCGCCGCACCATGCGAATCCCCAGACCAACCAAGATGCACGCCATCAGAATTGCGACCAGCGGGTCGATCCACACCAGGCCGGTCATGCGCACTGCGACCAGCGCAGCAATCGCGCCAACACTGGTGATTGCATCAGAGATCAAGTGACGGCCATCGCCCACAAGAGCCGCGGATCCACTCCGACGCCCAAGTTTCATCAGCCACGCTCCAAGCGCGCCATTGCCGACGGCAGTAGCGCCGATGAGAAACAACCCCCATTCAATGCGCTGCACACCCAGATCGCCAGCCAGCAATCGGTGCGCCGCTTCCCAAACGATGCTCGCGCCGGCTGCACCAATGAGCGCGCCTTCCACTGACATACTGACAAATTCAAATCGCCCGTGACCGTAAGGGTGCGTGCGATCTGCCGGCCGATGTGCTTGCGAAATTGCCCACAGCGCAAATCCACTTGCAACAACATTGATGATGGATTCGAGCGCATCGCTGTAGACCGCCGAAGAGCCCGTCATCCGCCACGCAACAAATTTCACAGCCATCAGTACAAACCCAACCGCTACTGCAATCGCCGCAGCGCGGCGCTCAGTGGCGTGCATGGCGACTGATGCTTCAGTTGGCATGATCAGGCGCAGTTGCCGCAGCGTTTTTCGGAGCGGAGGATGTTGGTGCCACTGCAGGTGCCGTCACTGGCACGGCAACTGGATCCGGAGCGCCCGCATCGCCAGCACTTTCAATGAAGACATCAAGTAACTGCCCAGGCGCCACGGGGACATTGGGATCCTCAAACACGTAGATCACCTGCAGGACGCGCGTATCAATGCGCTCGGCGTTCTCACCAGAAAGTGTCTTCTTCGGCAACACCAGTGGCACACGACGAACAAAGCTCACCGGAAAGCTCGCCTGCCGCCCACCGCGCAGAGAGGCGATCGCTTTGCCCTTGTCACTAAATCGCCACGCATCGAGCTCATCAATATCCACACGGATGTATAGGGGATCAAGGTCACCAAGCGTCATTTGCGTCTTGGCGCCGGGACCCGCGGCGGCATACTGCCCGGGCCGCGCATCAATACGGAGAATCTGCGCATCAATGGGGGCGCGCGCAATGCAGCGATCAAGCTCCGTGTGAATCATCCCCACCTCGGCCTTAGCGGTAGCAACATCAGCCTCAATGACCCGCAGGTCTTCTGGATAGGTTCCCTTGCGGACGAATTCCAAACT
Organism: Phycisphaera mikurensis NBRC 102666; assembly: GCA_945890745.1. Classification (GTDB taxonomy): domain Bacteria; phylum Planctomycetota; class Phycisphaerae; order Phycisphaerales; family SM1A02; genus UBA966. The sequence goes on along the minus strand of CAMDCW010000082.1, from coordinate 5,219 downwards.
TGCTTCTGCCTCTGCTGCCTTTGACTCGGCGTTGGCTACTTCATACTCCCGCGTCGGAAGTTCATTGTGACTCATGGCACCAGCTTCACCGATGGCGCGCAAGCGATCGAGGCGCCCCTGCGCATCCCGCACCGCGGCACGGGTCTGATCCGCGCGCGCCTGCGCCTGCTTCAAGGTCTCCGGCTTTGGCAGGCTGCGCGACTGTGCCAAGCGAGCCTCAGCGGCAAAGGCGCGCGCTTCTGCGCCCGCTGCTTGTGCGGTCAGCGCGCGGCGGTCGATGATGAAGAGCGGCTGCCCCTTGACCACTCGCTGACCTTCCTTCACCAATACTTCTTCGATCAAGCCACTGACTGGTGCGCCAAGCTCAATGAGTTCCGACGATGGCTCAACGATGCCCGAGCCACTGACCCGGTCGCCGTAGGGTGAAGCCACTGGCGGCACCATCGGCGGAGGTGCTGGCATAGCCGCATTCTGCTTGGCGACGGTGTACGCCGAAGCAACGATGCCAACGACTGCGAGTATCGGGAGTGCGATGAACTTCCAATTCATGATCAATGCCTGTGTGGGAGGACTGTGACTTGCAGGGAAGCGTAGTTCAATGGCGCTTTGCGGCATCACCCATCCGCTGTGCGGATTCGGCGAGTGCCTCTGCGGGGGTACTGACGTGGGTAACGCGGCCGTCATCAAGATGAGCGATGCGGTCCGCGAAGTGATAGATACGTTCGTCGTGCGTCACCACAATGACAACGCGTTCAGCAGCGGCGGTGAGTTCCCGGATCAACCCCATGACCTTTTGGCCCGTGGCGCCGTCGAGCGCACTGGTGGGTTCGTCACAAACAAGGAGGCGCGGGCCGGTCACCAACGCGCGCGCAATAGCTACCCGCTGCTGCTGTCCACCCGAGAGCTTGTTGGGGCGAGTCATTTCACGGCCCTTCAATCCAACTTCTTCCAAGAGTTTCGCGGCGCGGTCGAGGGCATCCTTCTTGGGATGGTGCCGCAGAAGCAGCGGCACAGCAACGTTCTCCAGGATGGAGACTTGTGGAATCAGGTTGAACTGCTGAAAGATAAATCCAACATTCTTGCCGCGCCAAAGAGTGCGCTCGTGATTACTCAGCGCGGATGGATCGGTCCCAAGCACCGTCAGTTCGCCTTCGTCGCGCTGCAACAGACCCGCAAGAATGGAGATGAGCGTGGTCTTTCCACATCCCGAAGGACCCACCAGTGCCATCATTTCACCAAAGCGCACTTCAAGATTCACGCCACGCAGCGCGCGCACCATGGAATCACCGACACCGAAGGTCTTGAACAATTCATTGCAAACGATGCTGTTGGCCGGCTCGCTCATCCTTGGAATACCTCAGATGGATCAAGTTTCACCACGCGACGCATGCTGAAGAGACTGGAAGCAACCACAATGAAGATCACCGCCGCGGCGGCAATCACCGGAATGTGCCAGGTCATCTTGAATGCCAATTTGTCGCCGGGAATTGCCAGGCCAACGATCGAGGTAACCCCCAAGCCAAGACCGAGTCCAAGAACGCCCGCCACCGCGCCTTGTAACGCCACCAGGCCAAGCAGTCGACCCGTCGTCGCACCCATCGCTTTCATCGCGCCGAAATACTTCAGATTGTCCAGCGTGAAGTTGTAGAACATCTGCCCCGCAATGGCTACACCCACTAGAAATCCAAGCACAATGGCAATTCCAAAGTTGATGGGAATTCCGGTTTGCGTCATCCAATAGGTAATGGTGGTCCACGCAAAGTCATGCGGGGTGTACACCGCGAGGTCAGTCTCGCGCGCGATGCGGTCACGCAATTCCGTCACGGAAACTCCGGGCGCCGCCTTCACAAGAATCATGCTGAGCGTTCGGCGGTTCGCTGGCGCAAATCCAATGGCTCGCGAATAGGTGGTGTAGATCGTGGGGACATTCTGGAATGTCGGCTTGGTCTCCGCGATGCCGCCGATGACCGCGCGGCGCTCGTTGAGTTCCAGTTCCTCACCGATTTCAATCGGACGCTTTGGCCCACTTGGATCGGCAGGATTGATGGGTTGCGCTAAGCGCGAACGAGCACCACGCGTCTCAATGATGATGGTGTCTGGCTTGCGAAGGACACTGACGTCCCCCTTGATCATGCGCGCTGGCACACCAATCAGGCTTGCATCATCAACGCCTACTACATCGCAAATCTGCCGGGAGCCACTTGGAAGCTTGGCAACCAATAGGCCTTTGAAGAGCGGGACTGCCCAACCCACTCCGTCCACGCTTCGTACCCGCTGCAAGGCAGTGACTTGCATCGGCTTGGTGTCATCTACAAACTGCATGGTTGGATCGGTGACCCAAAGATCCGCTTGTGGAGTTTCCTCAATGAGCGCATAGGTGCGGCTCATCAACCCAACAAAGATGCTGGCCTGCTGCGCAATGAGCAGTGTTGCAAAGGAAAGCCCCAGCAGAATTCCATAGAACTTTGCCGTGTCACCGAAGAGCATCTTGATGGCAATGGTTCGCATAGAGAACTCTGTTCAAAGCTTCAACTGGAAGCCAAATTCAACCGTGCGATCCGAGGGAAGATTGAACGCGCTAGTCACGTCGGCTGCGTTGGAGTGCAGGAAGATGAAAATTCCTTTGCGCCAGCCAGCCATGTGCGCCGGACCGCCAGGAACCACTTGCATCTTTCGTGCAAAGTAGGTGGTTTCTTCGGTATCAAACGGCAATCCGCGCTCGCGCGCGAGGCGCAGGATGCCCGGTGCATCGGGCTGCTCCATGAATCCAACGTGCGCCGAGACACTCCAGAATCCATCCGGCATCCAACGCACTGTGACGCGCTCGCGGTCGGCAACAAACGGCTGTTCGCTGGGGGCGATCGAGAGAAGGATCACTTGCTCATGCAACACATGCGCGTGCTTCACGAAATTCACCAAAGCAAACGGTGCCTGCGTGGTTGGCGTCAGGAACACGGCGGTGCCGGGAACGCGCGGCACTACCTCTGACCAAAGCCGCGCCAGGAATTCATGAATCGTCTCGCCTTGTGCGGCAATCTGCCGTCCCACCGCCAGGGTTCCTTGATTCCAAGTGACCATCACTATGGAACCGGCGGCCGCAATGGCCAGCGCATACCAACCACCATGGAACACCTTGAGAAGGTTGGATGACAGGAATGCCAAATCAATCGCTAGGAATACGCCAACCACAATCCACACCACTGGTGGCTTCCATTTCCAAGTCTTCAGCGCCACCTCAGCAAACAACAGCGAGGTGATTCCCATGACTGCCGTCACTGCAATGCCGTACGCATCGGCAAGCGCTGCTGAGGAGCGGAACAAGAACACCGTCATCAGGCATCCAATCATCATGGTCCAATTGAGGAACGGGATGTAGATCTGACCTTCGGTAAAGCTGGATGTGTGCACCACGGCAAGGCGTGGCAGGTAGTTGAGGCGGATCGCTTGGCGCGCCATCGAGAAGACGCCGGAGATCATCGCCTGGCTAGCAACAATGGTTGCAAACGTAGCCAGCACAACCATGGGAATAACCCAACCCGCAGGCACCAGACCGTAGAACGGTTTGTATTGCGAAAGTAACGCTGGATCCGGCGGGTTGGCGATCGCCCATGCGCCTTGGCCAAAGTAGTTCAGAATCAGGCATGGCCACACGATCGTGAACCATCCAAGCCGAATCGGGCCAATTCCGAAGTGGCCGATGTCGGCATACAGCGCCTCGGCGCCCGTCACTACCAGGACAATGGAGCCAAGCAAAAGGAATGTGCCAGACGGATTCGCTGCAATCAGTTCCATGGCGTACAGGGGATTCACTGCGGCAAGCACACTTGGATCCAAGACGATGGCGCGCAGTCCAAGAAATCCCAACACACCAAACCACAGAAGCATCACCGGACCGAAGATGCGGCCGATGTGCCCCGTTCCAAATCGCTGCACGGCGAACAAGAACACCAGCACCACTGTTGTTAATGGGGCCACCCATCCTTGCAGGCTTTCGTCAAAGACGGTGAGACCTTCCATCGCTGACAGCACGGAGATGGATGGCGTGATGACGCCATCGCCGAACAGTAATGCACTGCCCATGATGGCCATGGCACCAAAGAACGCCAATCGGTAATCCGCGCGCCGCTGCAGACCGCGCGGCAAGAGGGAGAGCAATGCGAACAATCCACCTTCGCCACGATTGGTGGCACGCATAATGAGTAGCTGATACTTCGCAACCACCACCAGGAACAGCGCCCAGAAAATCAAACTCAGAACGCCCATCACGAACGCGCGATCGGCGCTGCCGTGGTGGGCAATGGTTTCCTGAAACGCGTACAGCGGGCTGGTGCCGATGTCCCCGAATACCACGCCGACCGCGCCGATCGCCAACGCGATGCCGCCACCATGGCCGGTGCTATGCCGACTCGTGGAGGAGTGCGGATCTGCGATAGGAAGCGAAGCGCCTACGACGGCTTGGGTGCCATCCACCACCGTCGGCACGAGAGGTGCTATCGGGGCGTCAAGGTCTGGGCGTGCGTTGGATGCGTCGTCTGGCACGTGCGATGCCTCCGGGAGGGAGGCGGGGGGACATTGTACTTCGGCTACCGATGCGCTACATCAAGCGATTAGCGCTTGTTTGACGGCTTGACCGTGAACGGCGTCTTGACCTTCGCCGTCACGCCGGTTGCCATATCAGTCGCTTCGATTGCTAGTCGATATTGACCGCCGAGTATGGAATCAGGGAGGCGAACCATCCGCGTGATGAATAGTTCATCCGTCGGCGCTGCCGCGGTATGCGTTGCGTCAAACGGACCTTCGCTCCAGATGACGGTTCCGGCCAAGTTCTCGATGCGCAGCGAGTACTGCGCATGCGCTGCAACGCGTCCGCCGTCTCCTGGGACGAATGGCCAATTGAGCAGCTCGACGTACACAAGGAACCGATCGCCAGGATGCAATGACCCGGCATCCAACGGCTCGATGTCTCCGAAGGCACGAACCTTGGAAGCCATGACTGGATTCGCAAGTTTGATGGGCGGGGAAGCAGGTGCGGGTGCGGGTGCAGGTTCTGCGAGCGGCACGGGCGCAGGTGTTGGTTCTGGTGTCGGCGCAGGTGCAGGGTCTGCAACCGGCGCGGGTGCTGGTTCCGGTGTTGGCGCAGGTGCAGGTTCTGCGACCGGCGCGGGTGCTGGTTCCGGTGTTGGCGCAGGTGCAGGTTCTGCAACCGGCGCGGGTGTTGG
>CAMDCW010000081.1 GCA_945890745.1 Phycisphaera mikurensis NBRC 102666 | reverse complement strand
ACTCGTTGGATTGCCGATCCCGCGAATCCGCGCGGCACGGACGACGGCAACAGCGGAAAGAACTCCGTCATTGATCTCGGGCCGGAAGTGGCGCTCGATCCTTCGCTCGCTCGTCTCGGAGACGGCGCCGTAGAAGGTGCCGCGTTCCGACACAGTCCCAATCTCCCCTCGGACCGTGAGCCTGTGGCCGATGCGTGGCATGTGCGCGCCCGAACACTCCGCGGTGATGTCGAGCACGTGGACTTGTATTGGAAATCGCCCGCCACCCCAACGGCGCCCGCCGCCCCAAGAGCGCCCGCCGCCGCAGTAACCCCCGGTGTCGACACCACTGCCCCCACCGACACCACTGCCCCCGCCGCCACCACTACCCCCGCTGCCACCACTGGCCACCTTCCCATGGCGCACGTCGGCACCCGCGGGCCGTTTGATATCTGGGATGCGGTATTGCCCCTGACAGGCAACCGCACAATCGCGTACACGTTCGTAGCAAAGGATGGTCAATTGTCTGTGAGTGATCCCAACATCTATTCCCTCGATACCACTTCCGCCTCGCCTCTCCGCACGCCGGCATGGGCGAAGGATGCGGTCTGGTACCAAGTCATGGTGGACCGATTTCGTAACGGTGATTCCAGCAACGATCCCAAAGGAACCATTCCGTGGACACACGATTGGTACAAACCATTCGGCGCCGAAGGCAATGACGGACAGACCTTCTACAAGCACTTTATCTTCGGTCGATTCGGCGGCGGCGATATTGCCGGTCTGCGCGCGCAGCTTCCATACCTCCGTTCGCTTGGTGTGAATGCGCTGTACCTGATGCCGATGTTTCAGGCCAGCACTCCGCATAAATACAACACTGCGAATTACATTCACGTAGACGAACACTTTGGCACCAAGGGCGATTACGCGCCAGCAGTTGCCAAGGAAGACATCCTTGATCTTGCAACGTGGACGTTCACGCCCACTGACAAAGCATTCTTAGACTTCATTCGCGAAGCCAAAGGAATGGGATTTCGCATCATCATCGACGGCGTGTTCAATCATTGCGGAACAGATCATCCGGCATTCCAAGACGTGAAGCGCAATGGCAAGGACAGCAAGTTTGCCAGTTGGTTTGATATCACCAGTTGGGATCCATTCAAGTATGACGCGTGGTGGGGATTCAGCGAATTGCCCGTGTTCCGTAAGGATCCGGAGCACGGACTCGCCGCCGAATCCGTCCGCAAGCATCTCTTTGAAATCACTCGGCGCTGGATGGACCCGGATGGGGATGGCGATCCGAGCGATGGCGTTGATGGTTGGCGTCTTGATGTTCCCAACGAAGTTCCGCTTCCATTCTGGCACGAGTGGTGCAAGCACGTTCGAAGCATCAATCCGGATGCGTACATCGCCGGTGAAATTTGGGAGCGCGCGGACCAATGGTTGGACGGCAAAGCATTTGATGCCGTCATGAATTACGAATTTGCAAAGCCGCTGGTGCATTGGGTCATCGATCGCGCCAACAAGATCACGCCCACCGCGTTGGACCGCGCGCTGGCGGAACTGCGCTTGGCGTACCCCGCGGAATGCACGTACGCCATGATGAACTTGGTGGACAGCCATGACACCGACCGCGTGTCGAGCATGGCAAAGAATCCGGAGCGCATCTACAACCAGAAAAATCGCGAGCAGGAAGGCGATCCGTACGACGCCAGCAAGCCCGGTCCCGCCGACTATGCAAAGCAGCGCTTGATGGCGCTGGTGCAGATGACTTACGTTGGCGCACCGATGATTTACTCCGGTGATGAAGTTGGCATGTGGGGCTCCAATGACCCAAACAACCGCAAGCCAATGGTGTGGAAAGACCTTGGCGCCTATCAAGATCCGCAACAAGCAGTTGATAGCGCACTCCTCGACTATTACCGAACCGTGATCGCGTTGCGTACCGCACACCCCGCGTTGCGCACGGGAACATTCCGAACCGTCCGCACCGACGACGCGCAAGACGTCTGGGCCTTTGTACGCGCCGGACATGGCGAAGAGTTGTTGGTGGCACTGAACGCATCCGATCGACCAGCCACCGTCTCGTTTGCAGACCTTGGTGACGGCTGGCGGGACGTGTACGGAACGCCAGGATTCGCCGACAACGGCCTGGTCACTGCCACGATTCCTGCTGTCGGCGGTCGTGTCTGGCACCGACGCATCAAGTGAGAATTTCAGCATGAAGCCGCGCACGAGTCATTCCGCCATTCCCGCCATCTTCGCGCGGCGTCGCGCGGGCACGCTCCTGCATCTTTCATCGCTGCCAGCGCCGCACGGAGTTGGCGACCTTGGACCAGCGGCACATGAATTTGCGCGTTGGTGCGCGTCAGCAGGGCAGTCGGTGTGGCAAATGCTTCCGGTGGGTCCAGTGGGTGCTGGCAATTCACCGTACGCCAGCACATCCAGCTTTGCTGGCGAGCCGCTCTTCATCAGCCTGGAGCTCCTGGTAGAGGAAGGCCTTCTCTCTCGGGCCTCGCTGCGCCCATCCCGCGGCGACCCCATCGTCAGCGCCGAAGGCCCAGTGAATTGGATCGCCGCGCGGCGCTTCAAGGAACCGCGATTACGCGCTGCCTACCAAGCACAACGCCGGAAGACCCGTGGCGTGCCGGCCGCACTGCGCACCTTTGAGCGCCAGCATTCTTCGTGGCTTCCGGGTTGGTGCCGCTTTGCCATGTCGCAGCGCGGCGCATCACCGGACCCCACGTATCACATCTGGGTGCAGTGGGAATTTCAGCGGCAGTGGAACCTGCTTCGTGCGCGCTGTGCGGCATTGAATGTTCTGCTCTTGGGCGATGTCCCGATCTTTGTCCCGCTTGATTCCGCAGACGTTCAAGACAATCCGCGCCTGTTCCGCCTCGACCGAAGCGGTCGCCCCGAAGTGGTGACTGGAGTTCCACCCGATTGTTTCAGCACTACTGGCCAACTGTGGGGTCACCCGCACTACCGATGGAGCGAGCATCGTCGTACCGGATTCGCGTGGTGGATTGCGCGCATCGCAGCCAGTCTCGCTCGCTTTGACGCGCTGCGCATCGATCACTTTGTCGGGTTCGTTCACGCGTATGAAATTTCTGGCACTGCACGCACCGCGCGTCGCGGCACCTGGCGTCCAACGCCCGGCGCGGAACTGCTCACGGCCCTTGAACGCGCGTGCGGTCGACTGCCGCTGGTTGCCGAAGACCTTGGCGCCGTGACGCCCGCCGTCACTGCGCTGCGGGAGCGGTTCGGTCTCCCCGGCATGAAACTTGTTCACAACGCCTTCTACGGTCCGGCAAGCACCGATCTTCCGTGCCTGCACCCGCTCGACTGCGTTGCGTACCCCGGCACGCATGACAACGACACCACGGTCGGTTGGTGGCGATCGCTCCCCGCGGAAGCCCGTGCCCGTTACGCCTCCTACGTGGGCGCGACATCGGTCCGGCAAGCGCGCGAGACGCTGGCCCATTCCATGGTGCAAGCCACGCTGCAGAGCCCGGCACGCACGGCGATCGTGGCCATGCAGGACCACCTGGGGCTGGACCGTTCCGCCCGTATGAACGTGCCCGGGAAGGGCACCAAGCAGTGGTGCTGGCGCATGGCCCCGGATGCACTCCGTGGGCTCGATGCCACTACGATACGCCATTCGGCGTTTGCGACCGCCCGCGTGTGACGCTGGCGCCGCGCGCCTGACGCTGGACCCTACTTATGTCACCACGCCGTGCCACGCCGCGTATCTCTGATCCGTTCGGGACCCTCGACTCCCTCAATGTTCTGGCGCATGACTGCTGGTTCAGTTGGAACGAAATTGGTCAGCGTCCATTCGCTGCGCTCGAACCGGTGATGTGGGAGTCGTGCAAGCATTCGCCCAGCGGCGTCTTGACCGGCATCGACCCCGCCATTCTGGAAGCCAAGATCGCTGACGAGCGATTCCGTGCGCTCGTCTCTGACGCAGTGGATGCCCGCCGGAGTTACTACGAGACCGCATCGTGGTACGAGCAAACCTACGCCGCTGAAACGCCCGGGATGCGCATCGCTTACTTCTCAAGCGAGTTTGCCATTCACGAAAGCATGCAGCAGTACGCCGGTGGACTTGGAGTCTTGGCCGGCGACCATCTGAAGAGCGCATCGGACTTGGGCATCCCACTCGTGGGCGTTGGACTTCTCTATCGGCAGGGCTATTACCTGCAGGAATTCCGCGGCGATGGCAGTACCCGCGTACTGCACCCAAACTACGACTTCGACCGTTGGCCAATCATTGATACGCGCGCACACGTGGACGTTCCGATTGGACCCAATCTGGTGCGCGCCAAAATCTGGAAACTGCAGGTGGGCCGCGTCCCGCTGTACTTGCTCGACGCAGACATCCCCGAGAATCGCAAGCGCGATCGTCTACTGACCAACGCGCTGTATCAGGGTGAACCCGAACTCCGCATGCGTCAGCAGGTACTGCTTGGCGTCGGCGGAATTTTGGCGTTGGCAAAGGTGAAGGAGAAGGCCACGGTCTTCCATCTCAACGAGGGTCATGCTGCATTTGCCGGCCTGAAGCGCCTTTCGCAATTGGTTTCACGAGGCATGACTCTTGATGCCGCAGTGCAGCGCGTTCGCCAATCCACCGTATTTACCACGCACACCCCGGTGCCAGCGGGCCACGATCGCTACGACGTAGAGATGTGTTGGAAAGCCCTGCGGCGCCCACTCCGCAATGCGGGATTCACCCAGGAATCCTTCGCGCAGTTTGGACGTGAGCGCCCCGGCAGCGGCCCCATCTGTATGACCGTGTTGGCGCTCCGGCTTGCCGAGCGCGTGAACGGCGTCTCCAAGTTGCATGGCCGCGTCAGCCGCGAAATGTGGACCGAGGTGTTTGGCCGCCCGGCAGCAGACGTTCCGATCGGCAGCGTCACCAATGGCATTCATATCCCCACTTGGATTGCCCCCGAGGCACGCTCCTTCTGGCGCCGCTCGGTTGGCATTGACATTGGAAATTCATCGCCGGACGCCAACCCATGGGCGGCGGTCCCGTCCGTTGGACACTCCGACTTCTGGGCAATGCGCTGCGCACTGCGCCACAAGTTGGTTGGATTCGTGCGAACGCGCCTGCGCCGACAGGCCATGGCGCGTGGCGAGGGTCCGCTGGACCTCATGTGTGCTGGCGAAGCATTCCGCGACGACGCCCTCACCATCGGGTTCGCGCGCCGCTTTGCAACCTACAAACGCGCGCCGCTGATCTTCCATGACGTGGAACGCGTCTTGCGCATTCTGACCGCCAAAGATCGCCCAGTACAGATCGTGTTCGCTGGCAAGGCCCATCCCAAGGACATGGGTGGGCAAGAGTTTGCGCAGATGATTTGGCGATTTGCGCATGACGCTGGCTTCCAAGGTCGCGTTGCCCTCATCGAGGAATACGACATGGAAGTTGGGCGCATGCTCACCTCCGGTTGCGATGTCTGGCTCAACAACCCGCTACGCCCTTATGAAGCCAGTGGCACAAGCGGGATGAAGCCACCGCTGCATGGCGGTATCAACCTGAGCGTTCTTGACGGCTGGTGGCCAGAGTCCTACGACGGCACCAACGGCTGGGCGATCGGTGATGGCAGCGAGAACCCCGACAACGAAGTGCAGAACGAGGCTGATGCCGAGAGCCTGTACAGCTTGCTGGAGCAGCAGGTGGTTCCAGAGTTCTACGAACTTGGCACCGATGGGCTGCCCGCCAAGTGGATTGCGCGCGCGATCCGTTCCGCCACCACAGTGCCGGCGATTTTCAACACCGATCGCATGGTTGGCGAGTACTTCACGACCGGCTACCTGCCAGCATTCGGTGGGGTGCAGGACTGATTGCACAGGAAATCTGCCCGGACCTCACGCGGCAGTGCTGGCGTTACAAAAGAAATCGCGGCGGGCGCTCGCAAGCGCCCGCCGCGTTTGTTTGTACCTGTCGCGATCAAGTCGTAACCGGTCATGCCGTTGCAAGCATCGATTTGTACTCAAACTTCATTGTTATTGGACTATTCCCCACGCAGCAAGCAATCTCCCGATATCGGAACCACCCACGATCCCGTCGCCGTCGAAGTCGGCCGTTCCCGGCCCGCCCCACTGCGCCAGAAGCACGCCTAGGTCGGCTCCGCCCACCAGCCAGTCACCGTTCAGGTCAAACGGGCTCGGCGCCGACTGACTAAAGATCACCGAGGTGTACGGCCCGAACCGGAAGTTTCCACTGAACGGCAGCCCGTCGTAGCCGGAGTTGTCCGCGGTGACGTCGGTGGTGGCGTAGTTGCCGTAATCGGCCGAGTAGGCGGTGGAATCGCTGTTGAAGCGCACCCGCCACAGTCCGCCGCGGGGCAGACCAACGCGGTAGTTCGGGTAGGAAACATTGCTGAAGTTGGTGAGCACCACCACGTCGTCACCGGCGCCGCCATTCTGCCACCGATGGAAGCCCAGCACCTTGGCGTTGTTGTTCACATGGAAGACATTGGTAAATGCTCCGCTCAACCCGCGGCTGGTGCCGTCCAGATTGCGGCGCAGCCGGATCAAGCTGCGGTATAGGTCGGTGACCTTGCTGTAAGTGGTCGCCTTGTTCCAATCCAGCCGGTCCTCGGCAGCAAAGTATCCATCCTCCAAGAACTCTTGCCCTTGGAAGATCATTGGAATACCTGGAGCGGTCATCACCAACGCTGCCCCCAACGTGGAGCGCTTACGGCTAAACCAACTACCAGCATTTCCCGGCCAGATGGTCTCCGGAACGCGGGTTCGACCGTTGGCCACTTCGTCATGGTTCTCGGTGTAGATGATGCGCTGTTGCATCGAGCCGTTGAAGTTCTTGTTGATTGCATCGCGCACGGCAAACATGTCGCGCGATGAATCGCTTGCCGCTTCCAGTGCTGAGCGCACTGGGAATGCAAATGAGCCGTCCCATTGGGAGTCAAAGCCAGCGCCGCCAGCGCCAGTGGTCTTGGTGATCCACGCGTTGTCGCCCAGATCTTCAGCCACCATGAGCTTGCCAGGAAACTGCGCATCCGCGGACTCATTGCACCACTGCAGCATGCTCCAGCCATCTGGAATTTCCGGTCCGGCATAATCGCGCAGACGCATGAACTTTGTGCCATCAAAGCGCAGCCCGTCGAGCCGGAACTCGTCGAGCCACATCATCGTATTTTCCTTGATATACGTACGCACTTCGCCTTTGCCGTAGTTGGGGCGTGCTCCCCATGGCGTACTGGCGTTGGCGTCTTCGTAGAAGAAGATGCCGCCAGTGGTGCTGCTGGTACTCCATCCGTCATATTGCCAAAGATCCATGTCCTGCGGTCCAAAGTGGTTAAAGACCACATCGCCCATGACGGCAATCCCGCGCTGGTGCGCCGCATCAACAAAGGCCTTCAGTGCATCCGGTCCGCCGTAGGAACTCTCCACGCTGAATGGGTGCGCTGGGTTGTAGCCCCAACTGATGTCGCCCGCGAATTCATTGGTTGGCATCAATTCAAGCACGTTGACGCCGAGTGCTTGCAAATGGTCGAGTTTGGCGGTTGCCGTCGCGAACGTACCGGGAAGTGCAGCACCAGTCGGCACATGAAACGTGCCGATGTGCATCTCATACGCCACGATGCTGGTCCAGGCGGGCATTTGGAAATTGTTCGACTGCCACGCGTACCCATTCGGGTTGTAGACCACGGAGTTACCAATCGAGTTGGTGAGTTTCCGTGCGCGCGCATCATTCTTCCACTGCGTGGTGGCACCGCGCGTGATAGCAAACTTGTATTGCGCGCCCGCTTGGATGAGGGCTACATCGCGCGACCACCATCCATTGCCCTCGCTCGACAACCGATGGGATGTGGCGTTCCAATTATTAAAGGTGCCGACCACCGCCACCGCGGTTGCGTTGGGTGCCCACGTGCGGAAGGTCACTCCAAGCACCCCCGGACCATCATTGAATGGGATGGCACCAACCCCAGCCCGCACGGAAACTTGCGCAACGGCAGGCATCGCCAATACGGCGGCACCAAGGGCGACTCCGGCGATCGTTCGGATCGAGATCTTCAAGTGCAGGCTCCAGGGTCAGTAGCAGCGGGGCTTATCAGGCGCGAGTGAAAGAGTAGCCCGGCTGCAGGGATTCGGAAGTGAAATCGCCGGAACCGGGTGGCAAATCATCGGTCCTCGCCGGCAATTCGGCGGTCGATGACCCCGCCTGCGGGTTTCGGGACTCGCCATCCCCACGACGTGCCGCGTCGCTGGCTGCCGGGCTTCCCGCCGCGCCGGCCGCGGGGCTGCCCCTACTTTCGCCCGCCCGTCCCGCCCGTCCCGCCCGTCCCGCGCTCCCCGACCGCGCTCAATGCCCGAACAAGTCCGTGGGCGCAAACATGCCCTTTGCCTCAAAGTGGGCGAGCGCCTCGTCCACCGTGCGGAAGATCTTGGTGGCCGTTTCAGTAATGAACGGACTTGGATTCTTCTTTGGCTTCCACACCACATAGACGTCCTTGGTGTGCTCGAAGGCGTGCTGCAACTCTCGCTCCACGCCGCTCGAAAGTCCCGGCTGGCCGTTTGGCAGCTCTGGCACCAAGCTCACGATCATGTCTGCCTGATCGATCAGTTTGAAATCGCGCATGTAGATCTGGCCGTCAATATCACCAGCGATATCCAGGATCTCGCGCACGGGCACGCGCATGGCGGGACCGCCGGCGCGTCCGCCGAAACTATGCGCTTCAACATCAATGAAATCCTTGCCCGTGCGCGCTGCTTCGATCGCGCGATCAAGCAACAACTTCTCATCGACATCACCCGGATCAAAGGTGACAAAGTGCTTCGCGAGTGCGTCGCGGAAGTGATCGATTTCCGCAAGCACATCCGGCATGTCCATGACATGGCTCATCGGGAAGCTTGGATACACCTTCTTCATCTCCGGCCGAGTAATCAGCCGCAGCGCAGTTTCCACGGTGTCGCGCTGGCGACCACGGCTCAAGATGTAGAAATTCTGTCCGCAGCCCAGTGCCTGCGCCATCAATTCCGTGGCCAAGATTTCTTCTTCACGCCACACCATGCAATCCTTCAGCGTGGCATCAATGTCATGCTCTTGATGGAGCCGGTAGTGGACCACCTCAATGTTGTCGACCAAGCAGATAAACATATCTGGCTTCAACATCTGCAATTGGTCAAAGTCAAACGCACTGAAGAGACCATGCCGCCAACGGAACGTGGCATGCGTGTTGATGATCAGGTTGGGATGCTCAGAGGTCGGCGATGTTGCGGCAATTACATCCTTGAGCACCGCGCGGCGCAGGTTGGCCAAGCGTGACCATGGCAGATCCAAGATGCGTCCCGGGCGCACGTCAGGCGCTTCCGCGTACATCATGTTGCCAACGTTGAACAACTCCACTTTTTTGTGGCGTCTTCCCGCTTCGTCCACTAAGGACTCAAGGTAGGGCTTCTTGTCAACACCGATTTGGCCTGTGATGATCGCGCGCATAAGGACGGTGATCGTATGGCGATCGTTCGATCTCCGTCGCCTTCACCGCGCTTTCGCCATCACTTCTTGTGAACGAGCAACACCACCACGTGCGCCTCAATCGCTCGTCCCTCGCCCACGGCATCGACGCGTTCGTGCGTCTTGCCCTTCAGGTTGAGGTCGGCGGCGGGCACCCCCAAGATGTGGGACAGGTTGGCCAGCACTTCCTGCTTGCGCCCGCCCAATTTGGGACGCTCGCAAATCACCGTCATGTCCATATTTCCAATGGTCCAGCCGGCGGCATGCATGCGGCGCACGGCCTCTTCAAGGAATATTCGGCTTGGGCGTCCATCATTCTCGGGCGCGGTATCTGGAAACAATTGCCCAATATCAGGAGCACCAATCGCCCCCAGAATGGCGTCGGTGACCGCGTGCATCAACACGTCCCCATCCGAATGCGCCACCGGCCCGCGATCATGTTCGAAACTCACGCCACCAAGTACAAACGGTCGACCGCTGCCATGCGGCGCGCACGGTTCGAGCCGGTGTAGGTCATATCCATGGCCGATGCGATATTCGGCGGACATCGATTAAGTGTCCGAAGACTGGCGGTCGGAGCGAGGCGCGCGCGG
This sequence comes from Phycisphaera mikurensis NBRC 102666, assembly GCA_945890745.1. GTDB lineage: Bacteria > Planctomycetota > Phycisphaerae > Phycisphaerales > SM1A02 > UBA966. The sequence continues at coordinate 2,356 of CAMDCW010000081.1, read as the reverse complement.
CTGTGCCACTGGTCCGGGCGTATCGCTACCAGCTTGCATGCGGTAGGACTCGTCTGGGCGCGCCTGCTCAGGGGCAGGGCGGTAGCTGACAACAATCTTGCGACACGCGGCACTTGGGCAACTGAGGATGTTCTCGAGGGTGCCGGTTTGCGTCCCCTTCTTCCACAGTGAGTACATCATGCGTGCTGGGCGGTTGACCGGATCGTCGCCACCATCGGCTTCAAAGTTGAAGGTCAACTGCTTGCCCGGCGGGATCTCCATAATGAAGAACGGCGTGCCATCGGGATGGTTCGGCGAGCGGTCGCAGGAATTCAGCACCATCACCGTGGTCGGCAGCAACTGCGTCGACTCGTAGGTGAAGCCGCCATCGGTGTGCGGCATGAAGCCGCCCGAGGTGCTGTAGCAACCCGTCACGAAGGCACTCGCCATGATGACCGAAGAGGTCAAAAGTGCGGTGACCGCCATGCGGCGCGGAAAGGGTCGATCGGTAGCAGCGTTCATAGCCATTTTGTCGGCAATCCTACAGAGACTTCACCAATGCCGCGAAGGATTCGCCCCGGTGCTCATAGTTGGTGAATTGCCCCCAACTCGCGCAGGCGGGTGAAAGGAGCAACACATCGCCCGGTTGTGCCCGTGCGGCTGCCGCGCGTACCGCCTGTTCCAGTGTTCCGCAATCGACCGCCGGCGGAGCAGGCGCCAGTTGCGGCGCAGTCGCCCCAATCGCATAGAGACCGGCAAGTTGCGGAGCCAAGTCGCGGATCGCGGACAGATCAACCTTTTTGTCGTAGCCACCCGCGATCAAGTGAATGCGCCGCGGGTCAGGAAATGAAGTGATCGCCAACAGCGTGGCATCCGGCGTGGTGCTCTTGGAATCATTGAAGCAACGCATTCCGCCGTGCGTTCCCACCAATTCCAACCGATGCGGCAGCGGGCGGAATTCGGCAAGCTTCACCACCAGCTGTGCGCGGTCAGGCCTTTGGCCCGCGGAGCGGATCGCCGCCTCTGCCGCGAGCACTGCCAGCCGGGCATTTCGGCGTTGGTGCTCGCCGGGCACGTATGGCAGATTAATGGATGTCAGCAGCGCCGCGCACTCTGCCGCGTTTGGTACCGCCGCGCCCTCCCACCACGCGCCGCCCGTTGCGTGCGCAACGTCCGCCGCAGCGACCGGCTGCTCTTCCGTAAAGAGCGAAAGGAACGCATCGCCCGCTCGTTGTCCGCGCCGGATTCCGGACTTGCTAGCGACATAGTGTTCAAACGATCCGTGCCAATCCACATGATTTGGCGCCAAGTTGGTGAGCACTGAAACGCGCGCTGCCCACGGTTCAAGGCCGGCCCATGCGGCGCCATCGGTGAGCCACCACAGCATGGCACTGGAGAGTTCAAGCACCGTCCACTCGCCAGGAAGGCGCGGCGAACTCAGGATCGACCCGCCGATATTTCCCGCAAGTTGTGCGGCGCGCCCGTCATCGTTCAGAATGAGGGCCAGCATGCTTGCCGTACTACTCTTGCCAGCGCTTCCAGTCACTGCAACGGTGCGATCGCGGTCGAGTGTGTCCACTGCCAATCTGATTTCCGTGGTCACCGGCGTGCCCGCCGCGCGCGCCGCGTTCAGATAGATGTTGTTCCATGGCGTTGGAACGGCGGGGTTGGCAATGACCAGATCAGCATTCACAAAGTCCGCTTCATCATGGCCACCAAGCCGCAGCGTCACCGATCCATTGGCAATGGCCCCCGCCAATTCCGCAAGTGGACGCGCCAACTTCTCAGCCGGATCCCGGTCAGTGAGCAGTACGCGTGCGCCGCGCGCTACTAGCCAGCGCGTGACTCCCAGTCCGCCGCCAAACTGCCCCAGCCCCATGACTGTGACGCGGCTGCCGTTGAGTGATTTCGGAAAGGGCTTCATGGTCTGTATCCGTACATCAGTTGCGCGCCGGTTCCGTGGCGCGCCGCGTCAGTCAGCGAGTGTCCGTCGACGTCAGCGCGACGGCGTGATTGATGGCGATGCGGGCATGTGCCCAAGCAATCCCATCAAATCATCGGAATAACTAGTCAGTGTGCGCCGATCGGTGATCGGTCCAAACGCATCACCGCGAACAAACTGCCGAACGATGCGGTCATCCTCAGGCATGACCGCGGCTTCATCCTTGCTGACGCTGCGGATGCGCTCGTAATCAGCGCGCGGCGCAATCTTCAGGCAGCGCCCCTTATCGAGCATCACCATGCGGTCAGCAATGGTGAAGGCACTGTCCATTTCATGCGTCACTACCACGCTGGTCACACCCAGTTTCTTGGTGAGCGTCAGAATCAATTGATCAATTTCCGCGCTGGTCACCGGGTCAAGACCAGCACTTGGTTC
>CAMDCW010000080.1 GCA_945890745.1 Phycisphaera mikurensis NBRC 102666 | reverse complement strand
TGCGGCTCGCGCGGATCCTGCCCCCGATCGCTCTGATACCTTGGCATGGTCGGTTCCGCCGTGATTCCGCGCGGGGTGCCCACACTCGAGCCATGAGGAACCTTCCGTGCCTGCCTTGCAACTCTCCGCCCCCCTCGTACTGCCGACCGTCCTTCTCGCGTGCGTGATGGTCACGCAAACTGCCTGCACTCCCGAGCAGGCCACGACCAACCGTGGCGAGGTCACCGAGGGAGCAGTCAAGGGCCCTGAAGCGGTCGTTGCCCCTCGTTCGGCGCGCGCCTCGGACAAGCCTGCCGACGTTCAGCGTGCGTGGTACTTCCCGGCGACGGCATCCGAATACGCGAAGATGGTCGAGCCCGAGCTCGGCGTGCCCCCGAGGATCGACCTGTCGGAAGCAGTAGAGATCCCGGTCTACCTCGATGGCGTGCAGGTCTACGGCAACCGCCGTCGCGCGTGCGACAACCCGTCGTTCCTCGGGAAGGACACGGTTTCCGGGTCGACGCTCCAACGTCACGAAGGCCGAACCGCCGACGGGAAGCAGCTTCCGGATGTCGTGTGGGTGAGCTTTGCACGCAACTCGACGCGCGATCCGGCCAACCTCATCGGATCGGTCCAGATGATCGGGTACCACCGGAAGACCGGCGCCACCGCGTTCTTCGAGAGCTGCGACCAGATTAAGCCGTGGGTCACGCTCGACGAGGGCACGCTGCGCATGCGCGGTGTGATGCCCTGGATCGACGATCCTGCCGGGTTCGACCGCGCCTTCGTCCCGCCGCAGGCCTCGCGGCCACAGTGCGTCCAGTGCCACCAGGCCGACCCCTTCATCACCAACGACTTCATCAATGCCGCGAAGATGCCGGGCACCGACGAGAACGTCGTCCCGATCCTCGACGAAGGATCACCCTTCTACGTCATCGGCGGCCAGAACTGGGACATGCGGACGGTCCACATTCCCGACAACCGCTGCCTTGAGTGCCATCGCGTTGGCTTGAGCACGATGTCGATGTTCATGGAGAACGGTTGGGACCCGAACGCGCACATGCCGCCGAAGGATCCGGGAAGCCTGGCCGCGGACGCCGCCCAACTGCTGAAGGTGTTGCGCGACGGACCCGCGAGCGTTGAGGGCGCGCACTGGGTTGTTCCGCCTGCGAAGGGAAGACCCGCCGAGAGCGTGGGCGACGACTATCCGCACAAGGCACGATTCAACAGCCCGAAGCCCGCGTCCAAGCGCAAGGACAAGTAGGCGTGCGTTGCGGTCCGCGCTTAGCCCACGCGCCGCGCGATCACGTGGAACACGTGCCAGTGCTTCGGGACCTCGTTCGGTGGAATACCGATCACGCCGTCGCGCTCCTCTTCGGCGATTGACAGCACCGTAAATCCGGCGAGCAGCGCATCGACATCCGCCCGCGCATGCACGCTCATCGAGCCGGCCGGGCTCTGCGCCACGAAGCTGTCGTTCGGGCCGAAGAACTGTCCGGCGAACAGCCCGCCCGGGCGCAGCGACCGCACGACCCGCGCCCAGAGCGCGGTGAAGTCCGTGCGCGCGATGAACGGCAGCGAGAATCCCGCGTGCACGAGGTCGAACGAGCCAGCGGGCGCATCCCAGTCAGCGAGGCGCTGGTGCACGCAGCGCAGCGAGCGCGAGCACCGGTCGGCGCCCACGGTCGCCTCGGCTGCGGCGCGCGCTGCATCGACCATGTCGGGGTACGCATCGACGGCCTCGACCGTCCAGCCGCGACGCAGCAACTCGGCCACTTCCTTTCCCGGTCCGCATCCAAGATCGACCGCCGCGCCCGGTGGATCGCCGAGCGCCAGCGCGCGAAGCAGCGTGTCGCGCACCGGCAGCGTGCGATTGCGGTCGAGGTAGCGGTTCAGTCGCTCGCGCGGGAACCCTGGGACTTCCGGAGTCGGCTCAATCATTCGATGCATCTATACGTGAATTCTCTGACGAGAATGTACGCGGTCTGCTCGGCGCCGCCTTCATCGTTTTCTGTTCAATCTGCCGTTACGCTGTGGCGCCCGTGCTCCTCATCGCCGATCTGCCACCCATTGACGTTCAACGTGAACTTGCCGCCATGCGCGCTGAGCTTGCGGAGATGCGTGTGCAGCAGCGTGACCAGTGGTTGGATGAGGCGCGCGCGGAGCAGATTCGCGGCGTGGTGCGTGACGTGCTTGCGGATACGTCGGCGCGGACTGCGTACCGCGACAATGAGTGGACGGCTGGTCTGTCGAACGCGCCCGGAGGTGGGTTGCAGATCGAAGCCGCGGACGGGGCGATGAGCATCAAGTTGTCGGGGCTCATCCAGACGCGCTTCGTAGCGGCGTCGGCGTACGGATCGACTTCGGGCGCTCCGGGCGTCGATGACACGCGCTGGGGCTTCGAGGATAAGACGGTGATGTTCGCGTTCTCGGGTCACCTGTATGACCCGACGCTCACCTATCTCACGGCCGTTGCGTACACGTCGCAGTCCAACCGTTTCATCACGGTGCCGGGCGCGTATCGGCTTGTGTACTCACGCATCCGCAAGGACCTGGGCGATGGCTGGGCCGTCGGTACCGGTATCCTGAACGTACCGTGGGACTTGGAGAGCGATTACGTCGGATCATCGCAACTCACCGTGGGCGACTACTCGATCTTCAACTATCGCTTCGGTGCTGGTAAGCAGCCCGGCGCGGTCCTTGGCTGGACTGGCGATTGGTTCCGCGCAGCCAGCGGGGTCTTCAACCAGATCAACTCGATCCAATCAGGCTGGAACGCCACGACGAACCTTTCGTTTGCGGTGACGGGGCGCGCGGAGATGAAGTGGGGAGTTCCGTGGGACCAGATCACGCGTACTTCCGGCGCGCCTGGCGATGTGCCGGGCGTGGTACTTGGGCTCGGCCTCTGCATGAGTAACGGTCGCGCGCAGAATCCGCAGCCGCCTGAGACTTCGCTGGCGACGCCTTCGGCGCAGGGCGTGACGGCGGACGCCCGTGTGCTCTTGGGCGAGACAGTGTTCATCGCGCAGTACGCCTACATGCGCGACGCAGTGGGCGCCCCCGAACTCGGCTGGAACCAGGGCATCAACCTGCAGGCCAGCACCTACGTGGCCCCCAAGGTGGAGGCGTTCGCGGAGGCATGTTGGATGAGCGACGTACCTGTTGAGTGGATCGCGCAGGCGGGCGTGAACTTCTTCATCGACGGCCAGCGCCTCAAGCTGATCTCAAAGTGCGTGGTCCCCTTTGGTGGCGGCAACGTCAACGGCATCCGCAACATCGCGGGCGGTCTTGGCCTTGCAAGCTTTGACAACAACGCGAGCTTCGTTACCGAGTTGCAGGTGATGTTCTGAGGGGAGGGTGGGGCGGTGGCGCTGGGGCGATGGTGGTGGGTGTCCATGGTTGGTGTGCAGGTCCAATTCTGCTCCAAGCGTGGGGATCAAGCACTCCGGCGCAGGCGGCCGCGGACCTGAACCACGATGGATTGGTTGGTGGCCCAGACCTTGGCATGCTTTTAGGGTCTTGGAGTCCCGGTCGATAGGATGAGTGCGTCGTCCTGAATCGCGTGTGCGACTCGGGTGGAGCAGAGGCAAAGAAATGGGGGTCACTCATGAGAACCGCTCGGCACCCACTTCTCTTGATCCTTTCTGGCGGTGCATTCGTGGTCGGAATGACCGCTGGCGCACTCAACGCCGATGACATGGCACTTCCGCCGTGTTCGTTCATCGTGCGACCAGCTGGGGCGCCGGCGACGTGCGGATTTCCCTTTCCCCCAGAAGCACTTCGCCCGGTTGGTATGAATTCCATGGGAGAGTGGGTGGGCTATAGATACCTCTGCGACGATCCCACAGTCAAGATTGCTCTCCGGTGGTCCGCCGAAGCTGGTCTGCAGTCAATGCCATTGCCGCCCGGATCATGGAACTCCTTCGCCGCTGGCATCAACGATCGTGGAACTATTGTCGGGTTTCGTGAAGGCACCACCAACGGAATCAAACACGGACAATGGGCGTGCATTTGGATGGGGGGTCAATTCATCGAGATCCCGCCGGCTGACAACTGCTCGGCTTGGAGCGGTGCGAACGCCGTCAATAATGCAGACGTCGTCGTCGGATGGCGCGATGGACCCTCGTGCAAAGGAGGATCACCATCTCGCTACGCATTCATCTGGCAGGCCGGACAAGTCACTGATATTGATCCAACTCCGTTCGGGACGAGCAGCGCCCAAGCGATTGGAGTCAGCGAGAATGGAATCGTCGCCGGATACATCGGCGGTGCCACGCTCGCCAGCGGTCGTGCGTTTCGCTGGACCAATGGCGTGATGGAGATCCTCCAGCCGCTCGCCGGTGGCTTGAACTCAACCGCGTTCGGTGTCAACAATTCCGGCACGGTCGTTGGACGGACCTACACCCCAGCATCGCCCGGCGAGCTCCTTCGCCTCGTTCCGACGATCTGGCGGGTCGGCAGCGGTCCCGAATCGTTGGCGCTTCTGCCGGGGTATCGATCAGGCGCGTGCATCCGCGTGAACAACGCCAACACTGTTCTGGGTTGGATGAGCCAACCGCAGCAGGCGGGGCTTGCTCACAATCCGTATGTGCTTTGGATCGACGGAGTTCCCCATGCGCTTGGGGATCTCGTCGGAATTCCCGCTGCAATCGAGTCCACAACGGGGATCGATCTCAACGACCGAGGCACGGCGCTGTGCGTTGGAGGCGACACACTCATCTCCCCGCCGGGTGGCGCGTGGCTCATGTCTCCAACCTCAGCGGCCGCAGACTTGAACGGGGACTGCAGGATTGATGGCGCCGATCTTTCGCTGCTCTTGGGAAACTGGGGACTTGCGAATGCGAATGCCCAGGGCGACCTGAATCACGATGGGCGCGTCGATGGAGTCGACCTTGGTCTCTTGCTCGGCAGCTGGTCGGTCGGGTGATACGCTATCTCGCGGTACGCGAGCGTCACGTGGGGCGAGCGTGACTCACAAAAACGGAAAGGGAATTCAATATGAGACCAACGGCGAGGATTTGCACCGTCTTAGCGGCAATGCTGTCGCTTTGCCTCAGTTCAGTTGCGGCCGCGCAGAGCGGCACAACGAGGTTCGTTCAGCCTAATGGGAACGACTCTACAAATGACGGCACGAATTGGACATCGACTGGCGCGTGGAAGACGCTTGGACATGCTTTGGACATGCTTAACTCCGGGTCAGATACATTTACCGAGATCTGGATTGCAACAGGCGGCACGGGATTCGCATACACGCCCGACGTCTCCGATCCGAGCATCAGCTACCAAGTCCAGAAGCCGGTCGCAATCTACGGCGGATTCCAAGGTCCATCGACCGCATATCCCAGCGGCGAGACTTTAATCGCTCAGCGCATAGCTGGCTCCAAATCCGTACTGAGTGGTTCGCTTGGGAAGGGGGTCTATTCCTTCCGCATTATGCTGATCGACGATCGAGTCCATGACCCAGTGTTGCTGGATGCGCTTGATTTCCAACATGGCGGGGATCCGAGTTCTCCTTCGGGCAATGTCGATGGTGCCGCGATCAAAGCTTATGGTGGATCAGTGACCCCCACGACGCTCACAGTCTCCGACTGCAACTTCCAGAGCAACACCGGATGGATAGATGGTGGCGCGATTCACACCTCGAACTGGAGTGTTATTGCAAGACGATGCGAATTCGATAGCAACACCGTGGTTGGCCCGCCATCATCCAGCGGCGGCCTTGGAACTTCGGGAGGTCCAAGCCACGGCGGCGCGATCCAACTGGAGGGGGGTGGTCTCACCGTGGTCCGTTGTCGCTTTACGGCCAACACAGCAGTGAACAAGAACGACGCCGCACAGCCGGTTGCGGGGGGTGCGATTTATGTTATCGCCGATGGATTTGACACCGTAATTGTGAATTGCGATTTCCAGTCAAACTCCGCCAATGCAGGGGGCAACACAACTGGCCTCGGCGGTGCAGTTTGGATGCAACGGGCTCCTGGTTCAACAGGCACAGCCTATATTGGCAACTGCCTGTTTTCTATCAACACCGCTGGTGATATGGGTGCTGGTCTCTACGCGTCGAGAGGATGCTTAGCCTCTAGCTGCACATTCTCAAGAAACGTAGCCGGCAATTACGGGGGCGGCGCCGCGTTCGTGCGGGATTCGGCGACAGGGATAAGTTTCGATGTGCGCAACTGCATCTTCTGGGAAAATGAAGACTCATCGGGCAGCACATCCTTCAATGATCAGATCTACATCGATTCCGCGGACAGCTCGTACTTACATCTCCGATACAGCTGCGTCCAAGGGTATTCGGGTTCCGGCACCGGTAACACTGTTACCGATCCCCAATTCATCGACCCGACGAGCGGCAACTTCCGTCTTAGGTTCTGCTCGCCTGCTGTGGAAGCAGGGTCGGCAAACCTGCTTCCAGCGGATGTGGCTGATGTCGACGAGAACACCAGCCCTACTGAGCCGCATCCTTGGGATCTTGACGCGACTGCTCGACTCAAGCAGACCTATCTTGACATGGGCGCATACGAGGTGGCTGCTTACTGCATTGGTGACATCAATGGCGATGGCTTCGTCAATGGAGCCGACCTCGGCCTACTGTTGGGGAGCTGGGGAAACTGCACCGCGGCTCCCTGCGTAGGGGATCTGAATTGCGATGGCATCGCCAACGGCGCGGATCTGGGCATTCTGCTGGGTCAATGGGGCTCGTGTGAACCACCCGAAGCGGAGCTGGAAGGCAGGACTATGTTCATGTCGTCTGGTTTTTACGAACTGACGCCCGAAGACTTGAGGCAGTATCTAGGCGTCGAGTCCGTGGACCAAGCGATCGCGATGCTCTCAGCGATGGATTTTGAGGCGATGCGGAACCTACTCGAGTCGTTCTTCGCCGGATCAGGCGGATACGAGTACTAATCCTGAGGATCTTTCTGGATCAAGCCGCGGCCTCCGCCTTTGGGTGGGGGCCGCTCTCGTTCCCCCGGAAAATTGTCAGCTAGCCATGCAGGCGCTCCGCAACTACAAGCTCTTGGTGACTTGCGTATTGCCGCGTTCGATGAGCGACGTGCCTGTTGAGTGGATCGCGCAGGCGGGCGTGAATTTCTTCATCGATGGCCAGCGCCTCAAGCTGATCTCAAAGTGCGTGGTCCCCTGTGGTGGCGGCAACATCAATGGCATCCGCAACATCGCTGGCGGTCTTGGCCTTGAGGACTTCCGCTCGAATCATGGACACCCCTAGTCCGCAGAATTACACGTCCCAGTAGGGCCGTATGGGGGTGCAGGTTCAATGTGCCGCACGCACGCTGTGCGCGCCCGAATCAGCGTAAATGTCGCGAACTACATTGACAATGCACCGGAAATATTCTAAATTGAGAGGTAGGTATGGTTCTGAACTGAAATCAGGCACGTTCTGGGGAGATCAACAACATGCGCGTGGCATTCAGACTTGTTATTTCGGCGGGATTGGTGGCTGTGCTATTGCACGCGGTTTCGATCGCCTGTCCGGCGGATCTTGGCGGAGGACATGCTGCTGAATGGCGTCTGGCGCGTGTGGGTCAGGTGCTTGGAACTTCCTGCGTACCTGGTAGCGCTTGCACGTTCCAGAACCTCGATATTGCCACCATGAACGCCTGCGATGGCATCGGCGGGACAACAAAGGTTTGCCCGGGCATCATTCCGGCATGCGGTAACTGCTACGGTGCATGCGTCGTGACTGGTTCCGTTTATGTGGCGGGAAATACCCTTTTGAACTTCTGCGCAGGCACCCCGACTACTTGCGGTGGTCTTCGAGATGGTGTGGGAACGCACATTGCGCAGGCGCGCCGATTTCTTTGCGACGTGACCTCGTCTGGTTGCAAGTGTGGGACGATGGTGTTCGATCGCATTGATTGTCCACAAGTTGCGAGCCCGATGCCGCTGAGTTACTGTTTCTAAGTCCCCGTATCCTTGGTTCTCAATACCGGCCGACGCCTAGTCTGCCATTTCTAGAAAGCGAAACGATGCGAATCTTTGACTTCCTCCCGCTTGGTCTCTTTGCTTCTTTGCCCCTCCATGGCGGCGCTCAAACTCAAGCGGCGGGAGTTCCGCCGACGACAGATCGAGTCGCGCTCACGGCGATGGTTGAACAGGCGCGCGCGGCTCGTCCGGATGATGTGACGATTCGTTTTGAGGTTCAGCTAGACGACGGGATTTCAGTTGCTGGAAGCCAACAGTGGATGCTCTCCTGGGGGCATGCTGGCGCAAGGATGGGCGCTTTCGCGCCGCAGCGGGATCCGTTTCCCGGCTCGGAGATGGGGTGGCAGTTCAATGTCGGAAGCGGCGAGGCGATGCGTTGGGGGCCGACCGGTGCAAAGCTCTCGCGCGACCCGCAAAGCGTCCAAGTGGGTGAGCTTCCGACCGACTACGAGTTCTTCCTTGGGGAGTTTGTCATGGAGGGCGCGTTGGGATTGCCTCGCCAGAAGCGCGATCTGGTTGCGCTGCTGGAGGATCCTTCCGCCGTCGTACTTCCTCAGACTGAGGTAGTTGCGGGTCAAGAGTGCGTCGTCGTGGAGTTGGATTCTCGTGACGCGGATGGAGCGCACGGGTACGCGATGCGCGGCTACTACGGGATCTTCCTCGGATACGCCCAAGTTCGGTTCGAAATCGTGCGGGGCGATGGTGGGCTCCTTGGACGTTGGGACACTTCCAAGTTTTGGAGTCTAGGGTCAGGTTCGACACTGTTCCCGATCGATGGCATCTATGAGAACTGGGATGGTGCCGGGCGTCTGAATTCTGTCCTCCGCATGACGGTTGCTACCGCGCCGGATGGAAGCCCTGCGATTACCACCGGTATGCAACTGCAGACCGCGGCTGCAATGCCTCCCGGCGCCTGGATCCAAGACATTGACAACGGCAAGATCTACCAGGTCGCCAGCGATCACACTGCTCGAGCGCAAGCGTTCCTGTTGGATAATCCTGCCGTGCGCCCTTCGGAGTCTTGGATGTCGATGATGTTGATTGGCGCGATATCCCTCGCCGCCGCGTGTGTCGGGCTTACCGCGTTCGTTGTTGGGGCCCGTCGCGGCCGGCCGACCGCGAAGGCTGCGAGCCTTTGACGGGTTGGCAGTCTGCGATGCATACGCAGGATGCACAGCTGGTGCCCGATGGTGAGTGCGGGATCGCCTCCGTGCATCTCGTGGCGGCGTACTTCGGACTTGACGTGCCGTCTGCACTCATCGAGCCCCTTCGTGCGGATGGTTCAACGCTTGGGGAAGTTGCAAGCGCATTCGAGGCACTAGGTTTCTCCGCGGACTTTCAAGTGGTTTCGATCGACCATCTCGGACGAACGGCGGAGGCGGCGGTGCTTTGGCTTCCTGCAAGAGACTCGCGACCAGGACATCTGTGGGTGAAGCTCGGCGCGGAGAGGGGTGCTTCGCTCGATGTGCAGTACGTAATTCTCGATGCTTCGACACCAGGTGGCGTATCCGTGCATGACCCTCGAGATCTTGCTGCGGCGGGCTGGGAGGGTGGGGCAATTTTGCTCCAGCGTCACAGCCTGGCGTCTTTGGGCAGTTCATGGCAGGTCGTTTTCGCCACCCTAGTATTGGTCGGCTTGGCTTGTGCTTTCGTTGGCCGAATGTGGGCCCGGCGGATGGCCTTGCAAGCTCTGACAACAACGCGAGTTTCGTCACCGAGTTGCAGGTGATGTTCTGAGGGAGGGGTGGGGCGGTGATGGGCTTGACAAACGTATCCCATGGGATACAATATGTAAATGCGCGTCAGGATGACGACCGTCTACCGGGACTGGATCATTGGTTTGCGGGACCACATGGCCCGCGCTCGAATCCAGGTCCGCGTCGATCGGCTCGTGCACGGCAACCCTGGTTCGCATCGCGTCCTCAGTGAGGGCGTGTCTGAGTTGAAGATCGACGTCGGTCCTGGCTACCGCGTGTACTTCACTGAGCGGGACGGCGAACTAATCATCCTGCTCGCAGGCGGCGACAAGTCCACTCAGCGCCGTGACATTGAGCGTGCAATCGAGCTTGCCAAGAATCTCTCCTGAGTCCCATCATCCTGCCCACCGCCGAGATCAACCATGCCCCGAGCAACCCAATCATCGAAGTCAAAGCGCTCCCCTACCAAGGCCTCTCGCCGTGGAGCAGGGCACACCCACACGGTTGTCTACGACGTCTCGAAGCAGCTCCGGACACCGAAGGAAATGGCGGCCTACCTCGAGGCTTGGTTGGTCGAGGCCCCCGATGATGCGGCCGGCATCTCTCGGGCACTCGGCGATATTGCCCGCGCGGTCGGCATGAGCAAGGTCGCAAAGCAGTCAGGCCTGAGCCGCGAGAGCCTGTACAAGGCGCTCAGCGAGGATGGTAATCCGAGCCTTGACACGATCCTTCGGGTGGCGCGAGCAGTCGGCGTGCGGTTCCACGCGTCGGCGGCGTGAAGTATGGACTTCCACTCGAATCCGGTTACGATTCCGTCGTGAGTCCGTACGCCGATGCCAACCCTGACGCGCTCCTCGCCGCGATCGTTAGACGTCACCACGCCGAGCGGCATCCGGCAGGCCGATCGCCCGTCGATCCTGCGGGAGGGGTGGGGCGTCTACCTTCGTCCCATCCGCGCGGCCAGTTCGGCGCGGGACTTCACGCCAAGCTTTCGATAGATGCGCCGTGTGAATTCGACCACCGTGTGCGTGGAGATACCGTGCTCTTCCGCCACTGCGCGTGATCCCTTGCCGGCCGCCAGCGCGCGCGCCACGGAGAGTTCGCGGGCGGTGAGCAGTTTTGAAGCCTCGTCGTCCATTGAATCCGCAAGCATCTCCACGATGGGACCGCCAAGGAAGTTGACGGTCGGCATCGGTAGCACGCCCGGGTTCAGGGGCATCAGCCGCACGCCGAGGTAGTAGTTGCAGTCTTGGTTTGCGTCTGCAGGCACGTTCTTGAACTTGTTCTTGCAGCGGTGCAGGAAGCGCTCAATGTCCAGGAACATCTTCCACAGCTCGCGCATCTCGTTACCGTCGAGCGACGCGGCATTGATGCTCTGCCAGTGGTTGTCTCCCACGCCGAACGTCTGCGGGTCCTTCACGGAGCGCATGATCTCGTTCTCTGACTCGGTGCCGAACACGATCACCATCTTGGCGAACAGCGCTTCGTCAATGGGATCGAGTTGCCGGTGGTGCACCTGGATCGTCTGTTGCGTGACGCTCCATCGAACCACGGGATTCGCCTTGCGGGCGGGATGACGGCGAACGAGCGACACCGCCTCGAATCGGTCGAGCGCACGGAGGACAGTGCGCTCCGGCATGCGGCTGATGCGCGCAAGTTCGGCTGCCGTGAGCGGGGTGCCGTTGCGGCGCAGGAGTTCCCACGTCTGCATCGCGCCGACGCTCTCGAAAGCCTCAACGAGGCCGGGCGTGCGGATATCGATCGATGGCTCAGCGTTTTGCTGCTTTGGGTCGTTTTGTTCGTCCATGGTGGGGTCTGGCGGAGGGTGACTTAGGTTATGACGAACATTGCACAGTCAAGGCCCCCACTTGTCGCATGGACATGCGACGCCTCAGCAGCATCGTAGGCATCGCTTAACTGCCGCGCGGGGGCGATTTCATTTTGGTAGGTCAAAGATTTGAATCGATGCCTATTAGTGTTTTGATTACTTTATTATTCCTAGTATTTTCTCTTATAGATAAATTCTTTTTCCAAGTTTCTTCGTTTACATAACCGCGCTTGTGGTCTAGATGAACACAAATTGCAGAGTATCGAATCTGTTTTGACTTCAGTCCTTTATTGACTAAGCGCTCGCCAAGCTCTCTGTCTTGCCCGCCGTATTGCATGTCTTGATTGAATCCATTTACGGCTAGCAAATCCTTTTTCCACCCCGAAGAATTATGTCCATTCCAAGAAGCATTGGTTGTTGTAATAAGGTTGAGGATTTTGGCAAGCAATCCCGAAGTTAAAAACTTAATATTCTTTGTGCTCCACTTCAACCCCTTTGACCTTAGCCAATGGAGGTTGAAACAACTTTGGGTGACAATGGCTTCCCTGGTGATTGCATTTGAAATATCCATGGGCAGTTTGTAATAGCCCCCAGAAAGAAAGAACCCTTCTTCTCTGGCATCGATATGAGCTTGAACGAAATCTTCTCGTGGAATGCAATCGCCATCGGTAAAAATCAGATAATCGGAAGTTGACGCAAGAATGGCTTTGTTCAATATCTGCGACTTTTGGAAGCCATTATCTTCTTGCCAAACATGAATGATTGGATTGTCAATTTCCGTTCTTAACTTATCAATGACATTTTTAGTTGCCTCGCGCGAGCCATCATCAGCAATGATTATTTCGAAATCCTTAAACGTTTGCACGCTGAAACCAATGATGACTTTTTCCAGCCATGCTTCTGAATTATAAGTACTAAAAATAACCGATACTGTCATAGATGAATCCTTAGTCGTTACAACATTACATATTTTTAGTGCTGGGATATTCCCGAATCAATCCGATGCTTTATTGTAGGGCACCTTTCACTATCTCCTCTACCACCAC
>CAMDCW010000079.1 GCA_945890745.1 Phycisphaera mikurensis NBRC 102666 | reverse complement strand
CTGTTCGTCCGGTTGGCACCCACGGGGCGTACGTCCAACTGCCGGACTTCTCAGTTTCACACGCCGCTTACCGAGGATCCCGTGCTCACTGCGGGGGCTCGAACACGGAAGGCACGTTGACAACCAGGGTTTGTCGAACACCCCCATCTGGCCGCAGGCGCCGGAGAGGACTGGGCCGCGCTCAGCGGCCATCCTCGTAAGGCGATTGCGGGCCAGTAGACAGGCGTGATGCCACAACCCCACTCACGACGAAACCGTGATGCATCAACGCGCAACCTGGCCGCACTCGCCGGAGAGGACAGGGCCGCGCTCAGCGGCCGTCCTCGTAAGGCGACTGCGGACCAGTACGCAGGCGTCATGCATCAATGCCACCGGAAGAATCGTGCCCCCTTCTCCAGGATGCACCAGTGGGCATCGACCCGTCCCGCCCGCATCAACCCCGAGTGCATTTCCTATGCTGCGCATATGGCAACCGTTCTAGTTACTGCGTTCGAGCCCTCAGGGGATGCCCATGCTGCGCCTTTGGTGCGAGCATTGCGCGCGCTGGCACCTGATGTGCGCGTGGTTGGCTGGGGTGGCCCCAAGATGCGTGCTGCTGGGTGTGAGATGGCTGGCGAGACCGCGCGTGATGGTGCCATGACTCTGGTGGGGTTGAAGAAGATTTCTGAGGTGCGGCGCATCGTTGCCGATATTCGTGCGTGGGCAGCCGTCAATCCAGTGGATGTGCATGTGCCAGTCGATAGCCCGGCTGCAAATTGGCATATTGCCTCGTGGATGAAGCAGCATGGCCGCGGTGCTGCCGGTGGTTCGCGCGTGGTGAACTTGGTTGCGCCGCAACTGTGGGCGTGGGCGCCGTGGCGGATTCGCAAGTGGCGACGCACCAGTGACGCGATTCTTTGTTTACTGCCATTTGAAGAAGAGTGGTTTCGATCGCGCGGGGTGCGCGCCCACTTCATTGGGCATCCAGTGCTTGGCGAGCCGGTGAGTCCAGATGCGCTGTTGCGTGCCAAGGAACTCCCCGCGGGTGCGCCAAAATTGCTACTGCTACCCGGAAGCCGCAGCAGTGAAGTGCGCGCCAATATGCCACTTATGTTGGAGGTGTTCCGTGCGGTCACGCACGCGCGACCCGGCCTCGTTGGTCTGGTCATGGCAGCCAATGATGCACTGGTGCCGCTGGTGCATGCCGCTGCGCGCGGCGCTGCGTGGCCGAGCAACTTGCACGTGGCAAGCAATGATCCGGATGCTGCCATCGCGTGGTGCGATTGCGCGCTGAATGTCAGTGGCACGGTGAGCCTTGACCTTGCACATCAACGTAAGCCAATGGTGGCGCTGTATCGAACGGGCTTTGTGAAAGCCGCAGGCAGCGCGGTGGTACTGCTGACGCCGCATCGGTTGCTACCAAACATCATCGCGCGCCGCGAGATTGTGCCGGAGTTCATTCCGCATGCAGGCGGGGCGGGTCCGTTGTTGCGCGCGCTGGAGCCGCTTCTTGATGATGCCGGACTCCGTGCGCGTATTTCCCGTGACCTTGATGCAGTCACCCGGAGCTTTGAAGGACACGACCCCGGCCGCGAGGCGGCCGAGGTCGTGCTTGGTTTCATTGATCGTGAACCGGGCCGCGCCGAAGCGCGCCCGATGTCCATCACTTGATCGGTTCAAACGTGAAGGTCTGGCCACCGATGACGCCTTCAAGCATCAGGCCCTCTGCGCCGAAGGCAACCACGGCAACACCGTTCTTGTAGTCGATCGCGGTGCTTGCACCAGCGTTCGCTGCAACAGCGGAAGCGCCGGCTTGGAACGCGGTCTCGCCACGCTTGAAGCGGTCGAAGGCCATCTTGTCCTTGAAGAAGATGACTTGCGCGTATGACTGTCCACCGATTTGCGCGCCGATGGTTCCGCCACCGACCACGCTGTTCGCGACCAGCTTGCCGCCCTCGTACACCAGGCCAGTGCCCCTGAAGCCGCCGACTACCAATCCGCCCTTGCCGATTTCTGGGTAGACCGCATAGCCGTACGCATTGGTGAATTCCTTGGCCGTTGCTGGGAACTTCGTCTTGCAACGCTCCATCGTTCCCTGCGCGTCATCCTTGAGGATGGCGGCCTGCTCGGCAGGTGGGAGCTTGGAAGCCGAGTCGCATCCCATCGGGAGTGCGCTGAGCGAAATGCCGGCGAGGATCATGGCAGGGAGGCAGAGGGCAGTCTTCTTCATAGTGGTGTTCTCAGTGGAGTGAATGGATGAGTTGCTGGGACAAACGGAAGATACCGACTTTGTAGTGACCGGGTTGGACGGGCCGCGCACCCGAGCAGACAGATTTGTCTCGCTATCATTCCGCGTCATGATCCGCCGGACCGCTTCCATCGTTGCCGCGCTTACCGGCGCAGCATTTCTCCTCGCCGCCGCCCCCGTCCTTGCTGTTCAGGATGCGCCGAACAAGAAGTTGAAGATTGTCAGCAGTCTTCCGCAGACTGGTAGTGCCAACGCGCAGACCACCAGCATTGTGAACGGCATCAAGATGGCCATTGATGAGCGAGGCGCGATGGTTGACGGATTTAAGATTGAGTTTGAGGCGATGGATGACGCCAGTCCGCAAAAGGGAAACTGGGACGGTCAAATTGAGTCCGCCAACGCCAAGCGAGCGATCGCTGACCCGGCAGTGGTTGGATATATCGGTACCTACAACTCCGGTGCGGCCAAGATCTCTATGCCGCTTCTGAACAAAGCCGGACTCGTGATGGTGAGCCCGGGCAACACCGCCGCCGGTTTGACCAAGCCAGGCCTGGGCGAGCCAAATGAGCCGGCTGTCTATCGCCCATCGGGCAAGGTGAGTTACTTCCGCGTTGTGCCAGCCGATGACATTCAGGGCGCTGTCGCGTGTGAATTCTGCCGCAACGACCTGAAGGCGAAGAAGGTATTCATCCTTCACGATCGTGAGCTGTACGGAAAGGGCATTGCGGATGTCTTTAAGAAGACCGCCGAAGCCACTGGGGTTGAGGTGGTTGGCTTTGAAGGTATTGACGCCAAGGCTTCCAACTATCGATCGCTGGTCACCAAGATTCGAGCCGCTGCTCCGGACGTCGTGTTCTTTGGCGGCACCACGCAGACCAATGGCGCGCAGGTGCTCAAGGACTTGCGTGCTGGCGGAGCCAAGATTCCGTTCGTTTCACCGGATGGCACCTTTGAAAAGGCATTCATTGAGGCCGCTGGCAAGGACAGCGTCACCAAGGAACAGGGCGGCGTGTACATCACCTTCGGCGGTGTGCCTTCGGAAATGTTGACTGGTATCGGCGCTAAGTTTGTGAAGAGCTACCAGGCGAAATATGGCGAGATTCCTGAGGCGTATGCCGTCTATGGCTACGAAGCAGGATGCGTCTTGCTTGATGCCATCGACCGCGCTGAGACCAAGGATCGCGCGGCGATCATTGCTGCGGTGGCCGCCACCAAGGACTTCAACGGGGCGCTCGGCACGTGGAGCTTTGATGAGAATGGCGACACATCCATCCGCACCATGTCGATCAACACCATTGAAGATGGCGCATTCAAGTTCGTCCGCACAGCGGGTGGGGCGGCGAAGGCCAAGTGATGCAGCAAACGGTTGCTGCGGCAGAATTTCTGGCAGCGTGCGCGCTTTCACGCGTCGACGCTGTTGGTGGCTTTGCCCGTGATGGTCTGCTGTCTTCGCAAGAGGTATTCACTCAGCAACTGGTCACCGGCCTTTCCAACGGCATGATCATTGCACTGATTGCCATTGGTTACACCATGGTGTACGGCATCATTGAGTTGATCAACTTTGCGCACGGCGACCTATGTATGTTGGGCGCATACTTTGCACTTACTGTCGTGGGCGCGCTGGGTGTTGATCAATGGGCGGGTACGGGCGGCATCATGGGCCTCGTGCTGGTGCTGGTTGGAACTGCTGCGTTCTGCGGTTCACTCAATTGGTCGATCAACCGTCTTGCCTATCGACCGCTGCGCAAGGCCAGCAAATTGAGTCTGTTAGTAAGTGCCATTGGTGCAAGTTTCATCTTGGTGAATTTGGGGCTCTTCTGGGGTGGTTTGCCCATGGATGTGTTTGCCGATGGAACAAGCTCCGCTGCGCCAAAGGCATTTCCAGCGTTGGTTTCCGCGGCTCCCGCTGCGCAAATCGGCGATGTCATCTATTCGCGCACAGACCTCTTGGTGTTGTGTGTGACGCTCCCCTTGATGGTGGCGCTCACCTACCTGGTGCGATTCACCAAGCTTGGAAAGGCCATGCGCGCTGTGGCGCAGAATCCAACTGGCGCGTCACTCATGGGTATTGATGTTGAGCGCGTCATCGGTGCATCGTTCTTCATCGGCGGTTCGCTTGGTGGATTTGCCACGGTGGTCTACAGCCTCTACAACCAAACGGTCAGCTTCCAGATGGGCTATCGAATGGGAATGGATGCATTCATCGCCGCCGTGCTCGGTGGTATTGGAAATCTTCCCGGCGCGGTCTTGGGCGGAATCTTGATTGGCGTGATTCGATCAATGAGCGATGGCTATCTTGAAGCCCGTTGGACCAACACGGTGGTGTTTGGCATTCTCATCTTGATCTTGGTGTTCCGACCATCGGGTCTGCTTGGTGCAAAGCTTCGGGAGAAGGTGTAACCCGATGGCTATTTCTTCCAAGCGCATCACCATCAATCTGCTGCTGATCGCGGCGGTGGCCAGCATTCCCATCATTGAGAAATTCGTCCCGCTGGGGCTGCACATCAGCGACCCAATGACTGACGTGTTTGTCTATGCCATTCTTGGTCTGGGGCTGAATATCCTGACTGGATTCACCGGTCTTTTGAACTTGGGCGTGGCTGCGTTCGCCGCTATCGGTGCGTACGTGTTTGCCATTTCCACCTGCGAGATTTACCCATTCCAATTGGGGTTCTGGAGCGCGCTTGGCCTGACCATGGCAGCCGGCGCGCTCGCGGGATTTGCACTCGGTGCGCCAACGCTGCGCGTGCGCGGTGATTACCTTGCGATCGTGACGCTTGGCTTCGGCGAGATTGTCAAAGATGTCTTGGTGAACATGGATTCCATTACCAAGGGAACTCAGGGCATCAATCCGCTGCCGCCACCAACACTGTTCGGTCATGAACTTGGTGGGAGCGGTCAGTATTGGCTCTTCATGGTCATTGCGCTGTTAGTCGCTATCGGCGCGCGCAGTCTGGAGCGCAGCCGTATCGGACGCGGTTGGATCTCCATTCGCGAAGATGAATTAGCAAGCCGAGCAATGGGCATTCGTCCCGATCATGCCAAGATGCTGGCCTTCGCCACCTGCGCGGCACTGGCGGCGCTTGCCGGTGCGTTGACTGCCAGTCGGCTTTCCAGTTCCGGCGAGCCGGGCAACTATGACTTTCAGATTTCCATTCTTGCCCTGTGCATTGTGATTGTTGGCGGCATTGGCAGCGTGCGTGGAGTTCTCCTCGGCGCGCTGGTGATGGTTGGCATGAACTCCATTGTGCTGGTGAAACTCACCGAACTGATGGGGGGATCCGATGCCGCTCCGCCTGCAGCGCTGGCAGAAGCACATGGATTGCAGTGGGCGTTCCTCTTTGTGAAGACGTGGGCACAGAATGTGCTGATCAGCCCCACCAATTGGAAGTTCTTGGTCTTTGGCTTGGCACTGGTGCTGATGATGATCTTCCGCCCCGAGGGCATCTTGCCTGCGCGCGGCGCAAAGGAAGACGCACCTGATGGCGATGAAGGTCCTGGCGGGGTAGCTGGCGGTGTGACCGGCGGTGGCGCTTCCCCGGTGGCCACCAAGGAGCTGCGGCCATGACTATGACCACCATTCTTGAAGTGCGCGATGTGACCATGCGCTTTGGCGGACTGGTTGCCAATGAGCGAGTCAGCATGTCGGTGCACAGTGGCGAGATCTTTGCAGTGATCGGCCCGAACGGTGCTGGCAAGACCACGCTCTTTAATGCGATCACAGGAATCTATGAAGCCACCGAAGGCCAGATTTTCTTTGACGGCAAAGAGATTCGTCGCGAGTGGAGTCGAAGGACTTCGTTCCGCGCCATCGGCGTTGGGCTGGCAACCGCCGTGGTTGCGGTACTCGCCTACAACGCAACCGATCTGTGGCAGGGCGCCATTGTTGAGAAGTATGTCTACGCGCAGCCGTTCCCGTGGGGCGAGGCAATGGCAACGCTGGTCACCACGATGCGTGCCGCCAGTTTCTGGTCAACGTGGGGCATCGCGGTACTCGGATTTATCCTTGGTCGGCTGGGCTACGGCGCTATCTGGCATTCACAGCGCCGAACGCCAGACCTGGTTTCGCGTGCAGGGATTGCGCGCACCTTTCAGAACATTCGACTCTTTGCAGAAATGAATCTTGTTGAGAATGTCTTGGTTGGCATGGATCAACACTGCAAGTGCGGATACTGGGCATGCCTGTTGCGAACGCCGCGATTCTGGCGGGAGCAAGCCGCCATGCGCATTCGCGCATTTGAGTTCTTGAAGTTTGTAGAACTTGCTGACGCAGCCGGAAGCCTTGCGAACAGTCTTCCGTACGGCCACCAGCGCCGTTTGGAAATCGCACGCGCGCTGGCCACTGAGCCAAAGTTGATCCTGCTTGATGAACCCGCCGCCGGCATGAACCCCGCCGAGAGTGCCGACCTCATGCGCCTGATTCGCCGCATTCGTGACCGTGGCGTCACTGTCGTACTCATTGAGCATGATATGAAGGTGGTGATGGGAATTTCCGATCGCATCGTGGTGCTGCAGCACGGCAAGAAGATTGCCGAGGGCACCCCTGAGGAGATTCGAACCAATCCGGTTTGCATTGCTGCCTACCTTGGAACAGAGGTGGTTCATTGACTAGCGCCGTCTCTGCTACTAGCTCCCCCGCGCCGCAATCCGGCGGGCCACGTGCGCCACTCTTACGCGTGCACGGGCTGAAGTGCTCGTACGGGCAAGCGCAGGTACTGCACGGCATCGATATTGAAGTGTTTGCTGGTGAGATCGTTTCGATCATTGGCGCAAACGGTGCGGGCAAGTCCACCACGCTGATGTGCGTCTCGCGCATCAATCGATCTTCCGGCAGCATTGAATTTAATGGAGCCAGCATTGCGTCGTTGCCACCCGAGCAAGTGGTGCGTCAAGGTCTCGTGCAGGTGCCGGAAGGGCGCCGCATCTTCCCGCGTCTCACGGTGCGCGAGAATTTGGAGATGGGCGCATTCATTCGGTCAGATAAGGATGGCATCGAGTCAGACTTGCAACGCATCTTTGAGATGTTTCCCATCTTGAAGGATCGCGCGCTTCAGCAAGGCGGAACCCTCTCCGGCGGCGAGCAGCAGATGCTCGCCATCGGCCGCGCGCTGATGAGTCGCCCAAAGATGCTGATGATGGACGAGCCGTCCATGGGTATTGCGCCAATCTTGGTTGCAAAGATTTTTGACACCGTCAAGAATGTTCTCAACGCTCAGGGGATGACCATTCTGCTTGTTGAGCAGAATGCAAATGCCGCGCTACGCATGAGCAACCGCGCTTATGTCTTGGAAACAGGCAATGTGGTGCTGACTGGCTCCGGGCAAGACTTGCTTCGTGATCCGCGCGTGCGCGAGGCATACTTAGGCTGACAACTGTGCTGCTTTGCGCCAGTGGCGCTGGTACCTACACTGCGCGGTCCCCATGCGATCATTCACGCTGCGCACCGATATTGAACGCCACCGCATCGGCCGGTTCCAGCTACCGCTGGGCCTGGAGCCGATCGACTTGCCGGCACCCAGCGAGGGCTACACGATTGAATTTGTAGAAGGCGATGACAACGCCCCTGATGTCTATCGCTTCTATGCGGTGACTAGCTTTGAGAAAGTGTCTGCGCTGCTTGACGACTTGTTTCAAATTCTTCCGGGCGAGATCTTTCCGCTCGTAGAAGTTGGTTCCAAGGATGCGTTCCGCACCATGGACATTTTCAGCGCGCGCGAGCCCATGCAATTGGATGAGTTCCTGGAGGACTGGCGTGAGTATCGCCAAGTGATCTTGGAGGATGGATCAATCGGTGCGGGCGCGCAGGCGGACGAGCCGTACATGGAAGTCTTCGTTGATAGTTGGAAGGGCGTTGATGTGCAGGTTGCGCCTGACATGAAAGAGGACATCGAACAGCTGATGGCGCGGCATGGGCTTGAAGAAGTAGCTCACACGTGGCCGCCAGAAGTTGACGAGCGCCCCGAACCGCCGCTGAATGTGCGCGAGATTCTGGTGCTTGACAGCGAGGAGTGCCCGGACATCGATGAGATCCTCTTTCAGCTCCGTGAAGCGTGGGGGCTGGAGCTGGATGTTGATCTTGATGAGAATGTTGACGAGGGCGGACGTCGCCTTGGGCGCACGCTTTGGCATGCCGTAGCGATTGTTGAAAGTGCCGACGATGACTCGCCGCGCGCGGGCTACGCGCTCGCTTGGGCGTCCGCTTCCAGTATGGGTGAGCTGCAGCGCATGTTGGAATCGCGCATGGAGTTACAAGATGAGTGGCGTTTCCACGGGCAGTGGTACGCAGTCGATCGCGTTGCCTTTGACGAACGACCAGATTCGTTGGCATCGCTTCCGCCGCGTCCAGCGCGCAGCGAAGTGCATGAGTTCCGCATTGAACCAGCGTGAGAGCGAGCGTTTTGCTCGAGCGGTTTGCCCGAGCAGTTTGCTCGAGCGGTACTTCCGAGCGGATCTCTCGAGCGGGTGACCCGCGCTCGCAGACAATCCCCGTTGCCGGACACTTCTCAGCTTGCCGGCGCGTATAGCCCCGATGACTGGATGTAATTCGCAACGGCTGGTAGCAGCAGATCTTCAGTGGACTCACCGGCTGCGATGCGGCGACGCACTTCAGTACTCGAAGAATTCACGGGTTCAATGGGAAGCGTCCATGACAGCCAACGTGCGGCCCATGCCTCGTCCATTTGCTCAGCGAGCAGTGCTGGCCAATCGGCGCGCGTGTGTGGTGGACGCAGCACCACCACCGGAGTGGCCAACGAAGTGAGGTCGGCCCAGTCTTTCCATGATCGGAAATTGATTGCCTGATCGCTGCCAACCACCAAGCGAAGCGGGCCTTTCATAATCGCGCCTGCGGCTTGCATCTCATGCACTGCGCGGACTGTGTCAATGGTGAAACTTGGCTCCGCGCGCGAGATTTCAATCGGTAGTACCACCGTGTCCGCCATGGTGTCGAAGGCAAGTGTGCACATCGCCAAGCGATCGGCGGAACTTGCCACTGGTCCAGTTTCACGCTGCGGATTCTGCCACGCAGGGATCACCAGCATCTGCTTCGCCTTGAGCAGCGCATCAACTCCCTGCGCAATCTCTACATGGCGTCGATGCGGAGGATCGAAGGTGCCGCCGAAGATGACAATCGGGCGTTCAGCATTGGTGATGGCGGGCGCATCGACGTGTTCGGTGGTCTGGTCGTTCATGGGGAACCGCGCATTGAATCCGATTCCGCCGCGCCGCGCTCGCAGTGGAGATCAGTGGCGTTCGGTGAGCGCGTCTTCAACCGCTTGCATGGCGGCGCCCGATCGACGCCCCAGCGCCAGCAGTTGCGGCACCAGCGTTGGTAAGCGCATGGGGCGCCGGGCGAGGGATCCAAGGACAGCGCCGATGCGGGTTCGCCCGTTCGCCGAGGTCCACCGTTCCACGCCGTCAGGAAGCGTTTCGTTGTACCCGTCACTGATTCCGCGAATCACCCGCCAATTCCAACCGGCGGCCTCTGCTACGCGGGCGAACGCGGCGGACTCCATGTCCACCAAGTCAGCGTCAAACCGCTCTGCGGCGACCCGCTTGGCGTCCGGGGTTCGTAGGACGTGCTCGGCGGACAGGCAGCGAACCGCGGGCCGGGGCGGGGCGCCACCATCTCCACGGCCCGTGCGCGCCGGCGGGTGCCACACCCGTCCATCCTCATCCACAATGATCGATGGCACGATCGCTGTTCCAGGGATGGCCGCCGGTCTCAGGCCTCCCGCCACGCCAGCCAACACCACCTCCGTCCCGGCCGGGAACCGCACCGAGGCAGCCCAACGTTCGATTCCTGCGCCCCCGGGGCCGCTGCAATGGAGAATCCACCCGCGCGCTTTGGCGGCGCGGGCGAGTCGGGATCGTTCAAATTCCAGTGGGCAAATGACGTGCATTACAGTTGCATTGTGGGTATACTCTGCCGCTCGGAAACCGGCCCCATCGTCTAGCCCGGTCTAGGACACGTCCTTCTCACGGACGGGACAGGGGTTCAAATCCCCTTGGGGTCACTCTTACTGCCGAAGCCCCGATATTTGGGCTTCGGAATGACGAACAACAGCTCGCCTGGTACGCAGAAGCGTACGGTCGAGCCATCAAACCGATTGGATTGCTGCCTGACTGAGCCAGTTACTTTCCTGGCCCCATCGTCTAGCCCGGTCTAGGACACCTCCCTTTCACGGAGGTAACAGGGGTTCAAATCCCCTTGGGGTCACTCCTTCTCGGACGGTCGCGAAGCCCTCTGAGAGACAATCAGAACGACAATTGCTGTCGAAGCCGCGCGCCGACCGAGTTCTCAAGAATTTCGTTCGGCGTTCGTGCTTGTTGGGGCTACCTTTGCTCCACCCGGCGCGTAGTTCACCGGGCAGTTGCTCCTTCGCTCCTGCGCGCCATGCGCTCCATGCACCACCTGTACCACCTGCGCCCCAAGCACCCCCAGCACCCAATTCACCACATGAAGATCCGCTCACTCTCCGCTTTCTCCTCGTTCGCACTCTTGGCAGTATCTCTTCAGGCAGTCGCAGCCATTCGTTATGTGGATGCCGCATTGGCTACCGGCGCGGGCACAGGCGCAAGTTGGGCCGATGCCTATGCCGGTCCCACGAGTTTGCAAACAGCCTTGGCCGCAGCAGTCTCCGGCGATGAGATTTGGGTCAAGGCTGGTACCTACCGTCCATCAACAACCGGTGTGCGCACCGCGACTTTTACGATGAAGTCCGGAGTGGCCATCTACGGCGGATTTGCGGGCACCGAGTCAACCCTTTCGCAGCGTGATTGGAAGACCAACGTCACCATTCTGTCTGGCGACCTCCTTGGTAACGACACCGCCACCACCAACTTCACAGAAAATAGTTACCACGTTGTTCTTGGTAGCGGCGCGGCGGTCACTGCCATTCTGGACGGCTTCACGGTGCGCTCCGGCAACGCCAACGGCGCCAGCGCGAGCAATCAAGACAAGGGCGGCGGCATCTTGATTGTCTCAAGTGGTGCACCAACCGTTCGCAATTGCATCTTTGCTTCGCACCGCTGCACCTTCGGTGGTGGCGCGGGATACATCTTCAACGCGCAAGCAACGTTTGCCGACTGCGAATTCAATGGCAACAACGGCGGCAGTTACGGTGGTGCATTCGACACGAACGCCGTGACCAGCACATTCACCCGCTGCATCTTCCGCAACAACACCGCGGCGCGCGCTGGTGGCGTGGAAACATACGGCGGCGGCAACACCACTTACACCAACTGCCTGTTTGCCGGCAATCGCGCGACGGGTACGGGTGGCGGTGCTGCAATTTGGATCGGCGTTTCCAGCAGCGTGGTGAATGCGCGCAACTGCACTTTCGCCGGCAATGTTGCCACATCCGTGGCCGGCGGCGTGAACACCACATCCTCTGGCACTCTGAACGCTTCCAACTGCGTGTTCTGGAGTAACAGTGGACCAACCGGCACCACTGTCGCCAATCAAATTAATGCGGGCGGTGGAACGAACAACGTGAGTTGGTCGATCGTGCAGGGAGGATTCACGGGAACATCCAACCTGTCAACCGATCCAAAGTTTGTATCTCCGGCCACCGGCGATTACACGCTGGGCACGGGCTCGTCTGGAATCGATTCGGGGTCAAACAGTCTCGTACCAGCTGGCGTGACGACGGACCTCTTGGGAGCCGCGCGCTTCGTAGACATTCCGAGCGTTCCGGACACCGGATCAGGCACGGCACCAATCGTGGACCGTGGTGCTTACGAACTTGCTTCAGTAGAACTGCCATGCCTTGGTGACCTCACCAACAACGGCATCGTGGACGGCGCGGACTTGGGCGCTCTTCTCGGCGGGTGGGGTGGCAGCGTCACCGGGGACCTCGATGGCAACGGCGTTGTCAACGGGGCGGACCTTGGCATGATGCTCGGCAACTGGGGTCCGTGCTGACGGACGCGGGCGACTTGGTTCAATTTCATCTTGCATGCGATGGCACGGTTTATTCCGGTTGCGTTGTTGCATGACGCCTTCGTACTGGGACGCGTTGTTGCATCACGCTTTCTTACTGGCCCGCATTCGCCTTACGAGGACGGCCGCTGAGCGCGGCCCTGTCCTCTTCGGCGAGCGCGGCCAGGGAAACGGGTTCCAAACTGTGTATGCACGCGACCTGCGTGTGCGAGCCCCCGCAGTGAGCACGGGATCCTCGGTAAGCGGCGTGTGAAACTGAGAAGTCCGGCAGTTGGACGTACGCCCCGTGGGTGCCAACCGGACGAACAGATTCGCCCGAGGCTAAGCGGAACCTTGTGGAGCGCAGC
>CAMDCW010000078.1 GCA_945890745.1 Phycisphaera mikurensis NBRC 102666 | reverse complement strand
ACTGAAATCAGCCGCATCATTGACTACTCAGGAAAGTAGTCGTTGAGCTCTCCCGTGATGACGGACGCGTCAGCGATTCTGCCCATGACCCCGCTGCGTGCGGCGGTGTACGCGGCGTTGTCTTCAGTCATCTTTGGATGCATGTTTCTGCCGATCGGCGAAGTGGCGATCGCGGTTCCATTGGCCGCGGTGCCGTTGGTTTGGATTGTGCGCCGAACACCAACTCTGACTGCGCCGCGCGCCGCGTTTCCATGGCGCATTGCGTTTGCAGTAGCTGGTGTGCTGTGGGTGAAGTGGTTTGTCTTGCACTTCTGGCTCTTGCAAGTGACCGTGGCCGGCACGCCTGGTCTGGCCGCATTTTGCACGATGCATGATCTGTTTGCGCTGTTCCTATTGGTGTGTTGCGCGCGCGTCTTACCGGTGCGAACGCCGTGGGCAGTGCTGCTTCCATTGGCGTTCGGCGCCGAGGAAGCATTTCGTGCAGCCGTATTCTTTGATGGCTATCCGTGGTTTCGCTGGGGGCATCCGCTTATTGACTTCCCCATACTCACGCAGGGCGCAGACTTGATCGGCGAAATCTTCTGCTCGCTCTTGGTGCTTGCCTGTGCCGGTGCCATGGTGGATGCGCGTGATCGGGCACGTGAGCGCGCCAAGTCCCGAATACCTGATGATGCGGGCACACAACTTGATCGCATTCGTCGAGTTGGCCTCTTGAGTGTGACGCCAGGCGCCGTGTTCTTTCTGCTGTTCTTGGGGTTTGCGTTGTGGTACGGCTCGTGGCGGCTGTGGCAGGCGCCAACGGAGCAGGGGCCTGGAGTACTGCTCATTCAGACCAACCTGCCGACAAGTAACAAAGTTGGATGGGCCGCCCGCGATCAAGTGCGCGATATTCCTGCGTTCGCTGAACTCACCCTGCGCGCCGCGCTTGATTGCACTGAACACGCACAACCGATCACGCTGGTGGTTTGGCCGGAGACCATGCTTGCTGGCTACGGACTTGAACCAGACACCATCGCTTTGCAAGAAGCGAACGGATGGTTTCCTGGCGATCGATTCCAGAAGATTGCCTCGGCGATCAGTGAACGGGTTGGGGTGCCGCTCCTTGTCGGTAGCCCAGTATTCATCGGCCTTCGAGCGGAGGGTGATCGATTTGCTTGGGACAAGCAGTTCAATAGCGCGTATCTGGTGGACCAGAATCCGCCGCCGTATCCCCGCTACGACAAGGTCTTTTTGGCCCCGTTTGGCGAGACCATGCCGTACATCTCCAATTGGGATTGGCTGGAGCGCTCGCTGTTGGCGGTTGGTGCTGCTGGGATGACCTTTGACCTTGACCGCGGCGGGGAACCGGTGCGCTTTGAGGTTCCTTGGAAGGGTCGGACGGTCCGGGTTGCGCCCGCCATCTGCTTTGAAGACGCCATGAGTTGGGTGACGCGCGACTTGGTGTATCCAGCCGAAGGTGGGCGCGCGCGGGCTGCTGACCTCTTGGTGAACATCAGTAATGATGGTTGGTTTGGCTGGTATGACCTGGGCCGCACCCAGCACCTGCAATTGGCACGATTCCGCTGCATTGAGACGCGCACGCCCATGGTTCGCTCCGCCAATACCGGCTTGTGTGCGGCCATTGATTCGTCCGGTCGGATAGTGGCATCGCCACCACCGCCGCGCACCAGCACCTGGTTGTACGCCTCGCCGCCACTTGATGAACGAACCGCGCCCTTTGCGGGCGTTGGCGAAGTAGCATCAACGGCACTCATGCTGACTTGCACTGCCATCGTTGCTCTCCGGTTCGCTCGCAGGCATTCCGTGATCGCCGCTACGGCGAAGGTTGCCGCAGTATTGCCAGCCATGATGGCGATGACCATCATCTTTGCTGGTTGCGACAACACAACGCCCACCACTGCTGACCAACCGTGGTCGAGTCGATCGCAGAGCATTGAACAAACCGGCACCGCGAAGCTGTCCGACCAGGGTCGCGCCGCCGAACAGGCGCTTCCGGTTGAGTCAAGTGGTAATGCACGCGTTGCGGCGGTCACGCTCCTTCGCCAGGCAACCGCTTCACAAGTGCCCATTTATCGCGCGAATGGTTGCGAAGCACTCACCTCATCACCTGCTGATTTACGCGCAGTTGTTGTGCCGCTCTTGTCTGACCCAAACCGTGGTGTGCGATTTGTTGCAGCCATGGGTGTGGGGCGCGCGAATCTCACCGACCTTGCCGATCAGTTACAGCCACTCCTTGTTGACGAGAGCCCGTCCGTTCGAGCAGCCGCCATCTGTGCGCTCACCAAGCTTGGTCGGCCGGTGGACCCGAGCCCGCTCGGAGCGATGGTTATCTCGGATGATCCAGAGATTCGTTCCAACGCCTTCTTGGTGCTCGGTGAGCTGGGAAATCACTCCGCAGTGCCGATGATCCGCGCCTCGCTGGGGAAGGGCATGCAGCAGGTCAACCCCGCGCGCATCCGGATTGTTGAACTTCAAGCAGCCGAGGCGCTGGTCCGTTTGGGAGAGCCGGATGGAATTGAACCGATCCGAGCCGCGCTGTACGCCCCGAGCGAGCAGGCGGAGTTCACGGCCTTGGCTGCGCAGCAGGTTGCCCGTCTCAAGGACGATGGATCCCGCCCGATCCTGATGCGGCTGATCGACGGCACCGGGATATCGGCCCGTCCCACTGAAATTCGGATTGTTTGCGCCTCTGCATTGGCTCAAATTAGCGTCCAAGATGCGTCTGCCGTTACCCGGTTCGCCCGGACCTTGGTCAAGGATCGGGAAGCGGCCGTTCGCGCCGAAGCAGCCTTGGCCCTCGGTTATGCGTCAGGAGCCATGGCGGTACCGGAATTGGAGCCAATGCTCTTTGACCCGAGCCCATCGGTACAGTTGGCGGCGGCATTGGCAATTGTTGTTGCAACCGCACCCCATTGACAACGCGTATATATTTCAGGTACTACTGATAACAGTCTGTCGGAGCGTTCCCAAACAGTTGCCCCGATCCAGACCCGTCTGATTGCTCTGAACAACACATGAATGAACCTCGCGCTCGGCATGTTGCCGACCGCTGGGTTTCTTGAGGCACCCGCACCGTGCACATCCTCACCAAGATCCTCGTCGTCCTCGTCGCCCTGTTGGTTGTTGCACTCGTGCCACTTGCGGCCGTTTCATCAACGAATCAGTTCGTGTTCAAGCAGCAGGCCACTGATGCTCAAGCGAACCTGAAGAAGCAAGAGGCGGAGCTCGCCGTTGCGAGCGACGCATACAACGCCAGTGTTGCCGCGCTGCAGTCCAAGGTTGCCACGCTCGAGTCACAGATTCGCGCTGCCACCATGGAGCGCGATAAGGAAACCCAGATGCGCGCTGACAAGGAGCGCGATCTTGAGCGTTCACGCATCGACCTTGCTGAACTCAAGGGTCAAGTTGGCGCGTTCAGTGCCAACGACACGCTGCAGACCAAGTTGATTGATGCCATGCGCCAGGACATTGAAGGTGCTCGTACCCAATACCTGGCCGCTGAGAAGGCTCGCGTTGAAATGCAGGACTCGCTTGCACGCATGCAGGGCGATCTTGATAGTGAGACCGCAGCCAAGCGCCAGTTGCAGGAACAACTTCAGAAGGTCAGTGAAGACAAGGAACGCGCCATGGCTGATGTGCAGCGCTACGCGGCCCTGCACGGGTCGGTGGCTCCTCGCGCCGGCGCGACTGCTGATCCCGCACTCCCGCTCGTTGCTGACCGTTCGCTCAGTGCCACGCTCATCGACGTGAAGCGCGAGCCCGATGCCACCCTGGCCGAGATCAACGCGGGCAGCCGCGACGGCATCAAGGAAGGCTGGGTGATGACCATCGCTGACGGCGCTAATTTCATCGGCAATCTGCGCATCGTGCAGGTTGATGTGAACCGCGCCGTGGGCATCGTTGAGCTTGAAGACGCCACCACCCGTGGCGAAGTGAAGTCCGGCCAGCGCGCCATCGCCCGCAAGGGTGAATAATTTGTCCTGAGCACTTCCATGAAATCCGCAGCCACCGCCACTACCCCAACCACTGCCGTCAAGCGCGCCAAGCCGCAGCTGAATGTCTACACAGGCCTTCTGGTGGTTGCCGTCCTGATGGCTATGTTTGGAACCGCCGTTGTCGCCATGATGAACATGGATGTCAGCGGTCAGGGGCCGTTTGACATGGTCAACGCTCGCTGACCTGCTGATTCGCTTCCAACTCGCTGACTCGCAAACCTGCCGGCTCCCTTATCCAATGGGTTTGCTATCCTGCGCGGGTTGGGCCGCTCAGCGGCTCCCGTTGCGGCGGAGTCCGCGATGGATGCATGGCTTCAGGAAGGAGCACCACTTTGGCTCTCGAGATCGATTGGCTTTCACGCCTCTTTAGCGTTGATATGGGGATTGACCTTGGCACTTGCAACACCTTGGTGTGCGTGCGAGGCGAAGGAATCGTATTGAACGAGCCCTCCGTGGTGGCTGTCCGCAAGGGCACCAACATCGTTCTCAATAATGGTGAGGCCGTCGGCTTTGCAGCGAAGGACATGCTTGGCAAGACGCCGGGATCCATCAGCGCGGTTCGCCCGTTGAAGGATGGAGTCATTAGTGACTTCGCAGTCACTGAAGCGATGCTTGGCTACTTCATCAAGAAGGTCAACGGCAAGAGCACGCGCATCTTTGGACCACGCGTCGTCATTGCTATTCCGTCGGGCATCACTAGCGTTGAGAAGCAGGCCGTCTATGAAAGCGCTGAGCGTGCCGGTGCGCGCCGCGTGTATCTGGTGCACGAGCCGATGGCTGCAGCGATCGGTGCAGGTCTTCCGGTTGCTGAACCAACAGCAAGTATGATCGTTGACATTGGTGGTGGTACGAGTGAAATTGCCATTATTTCGTTGGCGGCCATTGCTGAATGCGAGAGCCTGCGCGTTGCTGGTGATGACTTTGATGAAGCCATTGCCAATCACATGAAGCGCGTGCACGGACTGCTGATTGGTGAGCAGACCGCGGAGCGCATCAAGATTGAAATTGGTTCCGCTGCGCCAACTGGCCCAGAAATGAAGATGGATGTGCGTGGTCGTGATATGAAGTCTGGCCTGCCACGCAAGATTGAGGTCACCAGCCAAGAGATTCGCGAGGCACTCTCCGAGCCTGTTGGACTGATCGCGGAAGCGGTCGTCCGCGTCTTGGAGAAGGCGAAGCCAGAATTGGCGGCTGACTTGGTTGACAACGGAATCACCATCGCTGGCGGTGGTGCGCTTCTGCGCGGCATCGATAAGGTCTTCCATCAGGCCACTGGTCTGGACGTGAAGATTGCTGACGAGCCGCTTTCGTGCGTGGCTCGCGGCACCAGCAATTACCTTGAGAACCTTGACTTGTTCAAGGACACGCTTGAGTCTGACGCCGATTCCGTCTGAGTGGACCTCGCATGCCGTTTGTCTCCAGTCGTCGAATCCTTGTGATCGCGCTCGGTGGAGCAGCGCTGCTTTCAGCGCTGCCACAGTCGTTTCAAACACCCTGGTCCGGGACCCTGGCCGGGGTGTTGTGGGCGCCGCTGGTGCCTGGGGCATCTGCACTGTCGTGGGCGCGTGACCGCGTTCGCGCGCCCGCGGAGCCGTATCAGGGACTGCCGGAGGAGTTGCGTGCTGCGCGGGAGGACCGCGACCAACTGCAGGGCGAATTGGACGCGGCGCAATTGCGCGTTGGGCAGTTGGAACGTGAGCTGGGTGAACTCTCTGGATATCGCCCCGCGGACCGTGCTGGCTGGCAACCGCGCTTAGCAACGGTGATCGAACGTGGAGCCGGTCGGCCCGCCGGGCTCTTAGGGATTGATGTGGGCACCGCCCAAGGAATTGGCGAGGCTGACCCAGTAGTGGTTGGTGGAAATCAAATCATCGGCATGATTGCCGCGGGTGGGGCGGAGAACCGTTCCTGGGTGATTCCGCTGGACGACCGCCGGTGTGGTCGCATTGATGCGATCGTCCGCCCTGAGGCCGCAGACGGTGCCTCTGACGCATCAGGAGGCACGGCTGCGGGCGGAAAGAAGGCGGACAAGGCGGACAAGGCTCGCAACGGCACCCGCACCACCGTCCTGGTCCAGTTGGTGCCGCAGGGCAACCGAACGCTGGTGGGGGAGTTGGAGTCGCCTGCGAACGTCAAGCCAGGCGATTCAGTGCTACTCAGCGATGCAGCGTGGCGTACGGCTGCACAGGGCATGCGGATCGGCGTGGTGGAGTCGGAGGGCGCGCTTGATGCCAACCCACTGCGGCGGCGTATTACCGTGCGGATGGAGTCCGATCCGCAGCGCCAATCTCGGGTGGTGGTGAAAGTGCGCGTGTCGGGGCAGGGTCAAGGCACGCGCGGTACAGGAGCAGCCAAGTGAGGTGGTGGGTCTTCATTCCGGTGCTGGCGTTGGTGCTCACCATGGATGCTGCATTCATGCCTGCGTTTGCTATCGGCGGGCATGTTCCACAACTCTGGCCGTTGCTCTTGGCGTTTGTTGCCCTGTATGCCTCGCGCGGCGCGGCGTTGTGGGCCGCCATGATTGTGGGTGTCTGGCTTGACGCCATGCATCCAGCGCTTGGTGTGGGTGCTGAGGCCCCTCGCGCCGTGACGGTCTTTGGACCGCATGTCCTGGCGTGCGCGGCGGGTGCTTGGTGCGTCCTGGAGACCCGCACGTGGCTCTATCGCCGCAATGTGCTTACCGTGGCGTTCTCCGCGTTCAATTGCGCGCTGTTGGCTTCATTGGCCTTCATTGCCATCGCGGGGATTCGTGTTGCGTATGCAGACCCGTCACCACTGTGGGGCGGCGGCAGTGGCGGGGCCGCGCTTGGTTCCGACCTAGTTGACGCGCTGTACTCGGCAGTCATTGCCATCCTGCCGGCGTGGGGCTTGCAGTCCACGTTGACGGTGTGGGGATTCGCCACCGCCGGACCCCGTTTTGCAGGCGGCAACCGGATGAACCGCGGCAACGACTAACCCCGCGCTAGTCTTCCACCAATGGAACAAGTTTCGGCGATCCTCCTCTTTGATGACGGCCGTGGCGACCTCGGTCCGCTCTCTGACCTCCGTGCTTCCTTCGAGCAGCGCACTGGTGGTCGAACCCTGCTTGAGGCAGCGGTGGCCCTGCGTGAACATCCAGTGCGCGTGGCAACCACGCCTCGCTACGCGGCACTGATTGCTGAACGTCTTGGTGCGGAATGCACCGCGCCGGTTGCCGCCGCCATCTGTGTGAACGGCCGGATGCATGCGCGCATGGACGCCGCACTGCGCGAGCGGTTCGATGCATTGAATTTGGGAAGTGCGATGGTGAGTCCGGATGGATCAGTGGTTGCCGCACGCCTTGCTGGCGTAGCGTTGCAAGCATTCATTTCCAGCGTGGTGGCCGGAGCACCGTCATTGACGCCCGACGTAGCGGTGGTACCCACAGACATTCCATTGTGGTCACGCCCGTGGCATCTCCTTGAGGCGTCGCGGTTCGGCGCCATCATTGCTGCAGACATCGAAGCCGTCGCGGCAGGATGGGAAGCACATGAACGCGGGGTTGTGCCAGCGCACGCCACGCAGGTGGGTACGGAGCCATGCCACATCCACGCCACGGCGCGTCTTGGTGTTGGCGTCGTGCTTGACACCACCAACGGTGCAATCTTGGTGGACCGCGACGCTGAAGTGCGGCACGGAAGCATCGTCACCGGACCGGCATTCATTGGCGCCAAGACCATCGTGTCTGACCGTTCGGTATTGAAGGCGCGTACTGCGCTTGGGCCGCAGTGTCGTGCGGCGGGTGAGATTGGTTCGGTGATCTTCCAAGGGTGCACCAACAAGGCGCACGACGGTCACCTTGGCGACGCGCTCCTTGGCGAATGGGTCAATCTGGGCGCGGGAACGCTCAATTCCAACCTGCTGAATACCTATGCCGATGTGGCCATGCGCTTACGCCCGTCCGGGCCGTTGGAGCGCACCGGTCGGCAATTCATGGGCTGCATCATTGGCGATCACGTCAAGCTTGCCATCGGTACACGCATCATGACCGGCGCATGCATCGGCACTGGCGTGATGTGGGCTGCCGGCGCAGCGGTGATTGGCGCGGTGGAACCGTTCGCGTGGGTGACCGATGACGGCGAGCGCCGATTCCGACTCGACAAGTTCATGGAGATTGCTACCACGGTGATGGCGCGCCGCGGTCGAAGTCCACTCGCTGCGGAGTCCGCAACGCTCGCCGCCGTCCACGCTGCAAGTCCGGGCTAAACGGACCACCAAACTATCCATGGCCACTCTCTACCTGATCGACGGCCACGCGCAATTCTTTCGCGCTTACCACGCCATCCGGCCGGGGATGCGCAGCCCGGTCACGGATGAACCAACGCACATGACGTTTGGATTCATGGGCATGCTCTTGAAATTGCTGCGCCAAGATCGTCCGGAATACCTCGCGGTGGTCATTGATGCGGCGGGCGATCGGGGCACCTTTCGTTCGCAGATTTATCCGGAATACAAGGCAAATCGAAAGCCGGCGCCGGAGGATCTGCACCAGCAGGTGGAGCGATGCGTTGCGCTCTTGAAGCAGATGTCGGTGCCGGTGCTCGCGGTGGCTGAAGTGGAGGCGGATGACACTATTGCCACGGTGGTGCGCCGCATGCGCCGCGAGCAACCGGATCTTGAAATCAAGATTGTCAGCCGTGATAAAGATCTTGGTCAGCTTGTTGATGAGCGGACGCATCTCTTTGATCCGCAGTCAGACAAGACGCTTGGTGTAGAGGAACTCTTTGATTCAAAGGGCGTTCGGCCTGACCAAGTGGTTGACATGCTGGCGCTCATGGGAGACCCAGTCGACAATGTTCCGGGCGTGCGTGGGATTGGAATTAAGACGGCCGCCAAACTGATCACTGAGTTTGGATCGCTGGACGCGCTGCTTGCCAATCTTGACAAAGTCAAGGGTAAGACTGGCGAGGCCATTGCAGCGCAGCGTGGCATATTGCCGCTCTCCAAGTCATTGGTGGTGTTGAAGGATGATGTGGTGGTTGATTTCACCCTGGAATCGGCGCGAGTTGATCCCGGTCGTGCGGATGCCGTTGCGCTCCTCGATGCGATTCATCAGTTGGGTTTCAATCGCATCGCGCAGGACTTGCGCGGGTGGTTGGGGGCGCATGCGCCCAAAGGTGGAAGTGGGGGTGGAAGTGGGGGTGGAAGTGGGAGCGCGCCGACAGCACCCGTGGCGCGGGCGGCCCCAGTAGAAGATTTCGGGTTGTTCAATCCGCCGCCGGAGGATGTCTTCACGGCGCCGGCGTTGGATGGATTGGCGATGCAGGCAAGTGCGCGTGGCGACTATCGCACGCTGCGCACCGTGGCGGAGCTGGATGCATTTGTGGCGTCCGCGCGGCAAGCCTGTGCGCCGAAGAGTGCCGGATCGCCCGGTGCATTGCTTGCGTTCGATACGGAAACAACGTCACTGAATCCGGTGTCGACGCATCTGTGCGGCATCAGCATGTCGTTTGAGCCTGGCAAGGCGGTCTACATCCCGATCCGTTCGCCAGAGCCAGAGACGCACCTTGATGAGGCGACCGTTCTCGCGCGGGTTGGACCGCTCCTCACCGATGCGAGTATCCGTAAGACTGCCCACAACGCCAAGTTTGACCTGATTGCACTGCGTGCTGCCGGCGTTCGCGTTGCGGGACTGGCTGGCGACAGCATGGTGGCGAGCTATGTGGTGGACGCCACGCGCAGCACGCACAAGATGGATGCGCTAGCCGAGGCAATTCTTGAGCATCGCTGTATTCCCATCACCGACCTGATTGGAAGTGGGCGTCATCAACGCCGCTTTGATGAGGCGCCATTGTCGATTGCCGGTCCATACGCCGCCGAAGATGCGGACGTTGCGCTGCGCCTGGCCATCGCGCTTGAGGCGCAGGTGGATGCCATGGGTCTTGGTGAGTTGTATCGCACCACTGAAGTGCCGCTGGTCGAAGTGCTTGCCGAGTTGGAATGGAATGGAATCAAGGTTGACCCCGATGAATTGGAGCGCCAGCGTCGCGGTCTTGAGGTGCGCATCGGTGCATTGCGGGAGCGCATTGAGCAGTCAGCGCCGCGGCCGTTCAACATTGATTCGCCCAAGCAACTTGCGGAGATCTTGTTCAATGGACCAGATGATTCGCCGTCTGGCCTTGGGCTGAAAGTGGTGAAGCGAACCAAGACGGGCGCATCAACGGATGTGGAGGTCTTGGAGAAGCTGACGCTCGATCCAACGGTGGAGACGCTGCTACCTGCGCAGATTCTTGAGTATCGACAACTCACGAAGTTGGTGGGCACCTACTTGGTGGCGCTGCGCGAGGCGATCGACGCAAAGACTGGGCGCATTCACGCCAGCTTCCACCAGACGGTGACCGCCACGGGGCGCTTGAGCTCCAGCGACCCGAATTTGCAGAACATTCCGATTCGCAGCGATGTGGGGCGCGCCATTCGCAGGGCGTTTGTTGCGGCGCCAGGCAACGTGCTGCTTTCGTTGGACTATTCGCAGATTGAGTTGCGCGTCTTGGCGCATCTCTCCCAGGATCCGAGTCTGATTGCAGCGTTTGAGGCGGGTACCGACATTCACCGCGCGGTCGCTGCCGAGGTGTACGGCGCGGCGCTCATTGATGTGACGGACGAACAACGCAGCGCTGCCAAGATGGTGAACTTTGGAATCGTCTACGGGATTACTGCGTGGGGGCTTGCGCGTCGCTTGGGCGCGGGGACCTCAAACGAACGAGCGCGACAGATCATTGATGATTACAAGCGACGCTTTTCCGGGATCGACGCGTTCTTGCAGCGTTGCGTGCAGGAGGCGCATGAGCATGGCTTTGTGGCCACCATCTTGGGGCGTCGTCGACCGGTGCCGCAGATTCTGAGCCGCAATGGAGCGGAGCGAGCCCTAGGGGAGCGCATTGCGATCAACACCGTGGTGCAGGGCAGCGCGGCTGACCTCATCAAGTGCGCCATGTTGCGAATTTTCCGCGAACTGCCAGGCCGCGTTCCCAGCGCCCGGATGCTGCTACAGATTCACGATGAACTGGTCTTTGAAGTTCCAGAGTGTGATCGCGTTGCACTTGAGGCAGCGGTCCGGGAGGCGATGGAGGGTGCCATGCAATTGCGCGTGCCGCTGGTTGTGAGTTCGTCCTACGGCAGCAACTGGGCGGAAGATTGATGCTGCTTGGGCGTGCCTCGTCCGTTGCCAAGAGGGAACTTCAAGCGCCCACTCCAATCCGCGACGCGGTTGAGATTTGCCTGCATTTTCAGTGGCAAAGTGCGCTGCAGTCACTGGTGGTTATTGCGCGTTGACGGTCTTGCATCCCTGCCGGAACTCGCTATCATTTCCCCTCCGGCACCCGCTTTCGAGCGGTTGTCGGCCCCGAAGGGGTGGTAGCTCAATTGGTTAGAGTTCCGGCTTGTCACGCCGGTGGTTGCGGGTTCGAGTCCCGTCCGCCTCGCTTCGAACGATCAGGGCCTCGTCTTCACAGACGGGGCCTTCTTCGTTTTTCAGCAGTTCGCTCCGAGTAAGCGGTGATTGATCGTTCCCCGTTCGCGCGGGAGCTACGCTGTTGGTGTGCCAATTCGCCGCAATGATGACGAGGGTCCATCCGAGGATGACATCGAACGCTTCGGCGACGATTCACCGGTGGCGGATGCTCGCTGCCCGGATTGCGGAGCATCTGTGTGGAGCGAGGCGGACGTATGCCCCAAGTGTTTTTCGTACCTCGCGGGCTCAGCGCCAGCCGCGCCACGGGGCGGGATGTTCGCCAAGCACTGGAAGGCGATCATTATCTGGGCGCTGATCATTGCCACATTGACGCTCGCGGGCATTCCCGTGCTACAAGCGTTGTTGCGGCCGTAAAGCAGGCGAATCGGCCTCAACGCTAGGCGTAGGCATATGAGCACCCCGGCAGTCGAAACACCCCATCAAACGAAACACCCCGCCAGTAAGACGGGGTGTTTCAGGTGCCTCGGCAAGGATTTGAACCTTGGACCCGCTGATTAAGAGTCAGCTGCTCTACCAACTGAGCTACCGAGGCTGGTGAAGCGGAGGATTATAACCAAATCCACCGTCGATGGGGCGCGCTTTGCTTAGGCAGTGGCTCCGTGGCATGCCTTGTACTTCTTGCCGCTGCCGCAGGGGCAGGGTTCGTTGCGACCAACCACCTTCATGGCCTTGTCGGACAGCTCCTTTTTCACCGGCTCGCCGGATGCTCCAGCCATTTCAGCCTGCTCAATTTGCGCCCGCTGCTCAGCCGTTGGGCCAGGTTCAGCGTCGGTCATCAGGCCGGCATTCTGCGCGGGACGAGCCTGAGGAGCGAGGCGTCCCTTGAGGAGAATGTCGCTGGCGCGTTCGCGGATCGACTCTTCCATCTCGTTGAAGGTTTCCGCCGCACCCTTCTTAAACTCGATGCGCGGATCCTTCTGGGCGATGCCCCGGAATCCGATCGAGTCGCGCAGCTGATCCATGGAATGCAGGTTGTTCTTCCATGCATCGTCATAAATCTGCAGAAGCACCCAGCGCTCACACTGCTCCAACTCTTGGCGCATGAAACTGCGCAAGCGCGCACGGACGTAGGTTTGTGGATCTGCAGTGCACTGCTCGCGATCAAACTCGCCAAGGTGCACCATGCACTCCTTCTCAAACCAGTTTCCGATCGACT
>CAMDCW010000077.1 GCA_945890745.1 Phycisphaera mikurensis NBRC 102666 | reverse complement strand
AGCTGCTCTGGGTTGGGCTGACGCATCCCGCAAGATTCTGCCCCGCCATGGAGGGGAGTGCGCGCGCCATCGCAATCAGTTCATCATCGGATTTACTGGCGCCCACAAAGAGCACACCACGGAGTGCGCCCTTGGTCCGCAGAATCCGTACCAAAGCGCGCGTATCGATCCCATCGATTCCAATGACGCCGTTTGCGGCAAGCCACGCGGAGAGGCTGCTGATGGAACGATGATTGCTCGGCTCCGCAATCGCTTCGCGCACGACAAATCCGCGCACGGCGGTGGAGCAGCTTTCACCGTCCTCGTCAGAAATTCCGTAGTTACCCATTTCCGTGGCCGTCATGGCCAAGATCTGCCCTGTATACGAAGGGTCAGTCAGCGCCTCTTGGTATCCGCACATGGCGGTGTTGAACACCACTTCGCCTCCAGCGGTCGAACCATCCGTACAAAGACCGAACGAATGGCCGTGAAAGACCGTTCCGTCCTCAAGTGCGAGTCGGCAGATTGCTGGTTGGTCGGGCTGGACTGGGTGAACTCGCTGGATCATGGGCGCGTGGGATTGTAACGAGTTCCGCTGGTACTTCTCTAGTTGACGGGTTGTCCCCGCATCTGAACCACCCCTTTGCAGAGCATCGGAGAGCAGGGTAGCCTCGCCAAACCTCCGCCCCGATGTTCGGTCCGTGCCGAATCTTGGGATGTGGGGCGATCCTTTGGGCATCCGCGCCCGAAAGAGATGTTCGGCCGATACCGCCTTGTGGCGGTGCTGGCGTTTGTCGTCTAGGAGCAGTCATGCCTCGTGAAGAGATTCGATTCGTTCGTCCGCTGAACTCGCTGTTTGCGCGTTCCTCCAGTGCGCTTCAGACGACGCTAGTGGTCGGCATGTTCGGCGTTACTGCCGTGATGCCCAACATTTTCACACGTCATGCAACGGCAACTCCGGTCGCCCCGGTGCAGGATCCCAATTCTGAACCAGGTCAGGATCCCGCTGATACTCCAAGCGAAGAGCCAAGTGAGAACCCCGCCGACGAGCCCATGAATTCGGATCCTGGCGATCCTGCGGATGATCCAATTGAAGAGCCGGCCGATGAGCCGGCCGCTCCAGCGCCAAAGAAGCCAGCGGCTCCTGCACCAAAGAAGCAAGACGCTCCAGCGCCAAAGAAGCCAGCTGCACCGGCACCAAAGAAGCCAGCGCCCGCACCAAAGAAGCCAGCGCCGGCGCCTGCAGAGACTGAACCCGAGGATGTTGAACCCGCTGCCGACGACGCTCCACTCACTGTTGATACCGAGCAAATCCGCGATGCTGCTCAGGTTGCCATGAAGAAGGGCGAGTGGTCGCAGGCGGCGAATGGATGGGCAACGCTGCTGCAATTCCTCCCTGGTGACGAAGAAGCGACCCGTGAGCGCGCGCGCGCACAGTCCATGCTTGAAGGCGGCACCGTCATCGGTAGCGTCTCCAGCGATCGCGAAGTCCGCCGCCAGCAGGCGACTGCGCAATTCAGTTCGGATATGAAGCGTTCGCAGAGCCTGCTTGCACAACAGGACTACGACCAAGCCAAGCTTGCAGCCGTCACGGCCCGCACTCGGCTTGACCTCGCACGAAACGTTCTGAACGCCGCCGAATTCGAGCAGATGTCTGCCGACGCCGAGAAGTTGGTCGACCAAATTGGCGAAGAATCGCGTCAGCACAAGCTGACTGTTGATCAGAAGGCACGCACTACCCAAGGCGAGCAAAGCGCATCCTCGCAGCGCACGGAAGCAGAGAACCGCACCAAGCGCGTCAATGAAATTCTTCTCAACGTACGCAAGCTGCAGATGCAGCAGAAGTACACAGAAGCGCTGCAGGTTCTTGATAGCGCACTTGCACTCGACCCCAACAATTCCGCGGCACTCACGCTTCGTGATGCGCTGCACACCACTGAGATGTATGTTCGCTTTGCAGAAACGCAGAAGCGTCGCTCTTATGGCTTCTCCCGTCTTGAGGACGAAGCGCTTGAGGCCACTGTGCCGCAGCGCGTGAATGTTTCGGGTCCTGGGCCGCGTTCAACCAACGCATTGGTGACCTACCCAGAAGATTGGCAGGAGCTCAGCGATCGCCGTGTTCGCGAGCCGGATTACGGCGCGAGTGGCTACCGCGAGGCCGAGGTGAATGTCCCGACGTGGAACAAGATCCAGACCACCTCCATCCCGGTGCCGTTCACTACTGGCCCAACTCTTGAGCAAGCATGCGACTACTTCAAGAATCAGACCAAGGTCGACTTCTTGATCGACTGGACGCAGTTGAAGGAAGTTGGACTTGAGCCTGAGCAAACCGCGGTCACCATTGACCTTGGCAGCACCAATATGGAATCGGCCATCAAGCGAGTGCTTGAGCGCGTGATCTCCAAGAACGGTGATCAGCCGCCGAGCGAGCCGCTCGCCTTTGATGTGCAGGACGGCATTGTGGTCATCACCACCAAGGCTGGCGTTCAGAAGAAGCAAGTCACTTTCGTTTACGACGTCCGCGACCTGTTGTTCCGTGCGCCCGACTTTGACAACGCCCCCGAATTCAACCTCAGTCAGTCGGTGCAAACCGGCGGCCGTGGTGGCGGTGGCGGTGGTGGCACCGGCGGCGGCGGCGGTGGTGGTGGATTCGGCGGCGGTGGCGGTGGCGGTGGCGGCGGCGGTGGTGGCGGTGG
Organism: Phycisphaera mikurensis NBRC 102666; assembly: GCA_945890745.1. GTDB lineage: Bacteria > Planctomycetota > Phycisphaerae > Phycisphaerales > SM1A02 > UBA966. The sequence continues at coordinate 9,984 of CAMDCW010000077.1, read as the reverse complement.
CGGTGGTGTGCCGTTTGGAACCCCCGGCGAACCACCAGAGCGCGGCGACCCCGGCGAACTGATCGATCAGCTCAAGCAACTCGTCTACGACCAGGTGGATGCCAACTGGGAAGAACGTGGCGAAGGTACTGACCGCATTGCCGAGTTCAATCGCAATCTGATTGTCACGGCTTCGCCTTCGGCACACCGCGACATTGAAGGCCTTCTCCAGCAACTGCGCGCCATCCGTGCATTGCAGATCAATATTGAAGGCCGCGTTGTGCAGGTCTCCATGGACTGGTTCGAGCAGATCGGTATCGACTTCGATCTGTACTTCAACTCCAACGACCGGATGTGGTCGGCAGCTCGTGCGGTTGACCCGAACTTCCAGCTCCGTGACTTCTTCTATCAGAAGGGTGGCCCAGGAACGGCGGGCAGTGGAGCTCAGCAGACTGGTCGCCTTAAGAACCCCGTGATCTTCGGAAACGTTGCTCAGCCTGGAGTGAATACTCCGGTTGGTGGCACCGGCTTCCCGACCAATCAGGGTGATCTGCCGAACGGCTTCGGTCAGGACATCACCTACGGATCTTCGGTTCCGGTGCAGCCAGTCGGCGTGCAGAAGGGTGAAATCTCCACAGTCAACGTGCAGCAAGAAGGCTTGCCGCTCGTCAACACGTTGGCCGCAGCGGGTCTCAATCCGTTCGGTATTGCCGCTGTAGCAAACCCAGTGTTGACCACTGGTTTCACCTACCTCGACGATGTGCAGGTTGACCTGCTCATCACCGCAACGCAGGCTGACCAGCGCAACGTGGTGCTCACCGCCCCGCGCTTGACGCTTTACAACTGCCAGCGTTCGTGGATCAGTGTCGCCAAGGTGATCGCTTACGTCTCCAACCTCGTGCCAGTCACCGGTGACAACTCGGGTGCATTCTCCCCGGTCATCAGCAACCTGTACGAAGGCTTTGTGCTGGACATCGAAGCATGCATCTCTGGTGACCGTCGTTACGTCACCATGACCGTGCTCTTTGGTCTCAACCAGAACGCCAAGTTCACCTCGCAGACGGTCACCGGTGCAGCCGGCGGCGGCGGCGGCGGTGGCGGTGGTGGTGGTCGATCCTCAAACTTTGAAGGAACGATTCAGCTCCCTGAAGTCACCGGTACGCAGATTGACACCACGGTCACCGTGCCGGATAAGGGCACCATTCTGCTCGGCGGACAGCGCTTGGTAACGGAACTCGAAGTCGAGGTCGGCGTGCCGATGCTCTCCAAGATTCCCGTGGTCAATCGCTTCTTCACCAACCGCATCACTTCGAAGACAGAAACCACTCTGCTCCTGATGATCCGTCCAGAGATCATCATCCAGCAGGAGCAGGAAGATGCACTGTTCCCGGGTCTGCGCCAGCAGATGTCCCCGGGCGCCGGATACTGAGTAGCCGGATCCGATCCTTGACACCCATCATCGGGAGCCTTCGGGCTCCCGATGTTACTTTTACGACTCCCCCGTGTACGACAGGGGTACACTTCATTCATATGGCACAGCCGCAGCAAAGCTTTATTCGGATTGTCAAGGACCCCGAGTGCACGCTCGTGGAGTTCACTGAGAAGCACATCATTGACGAAGTGGTGATTCGCCACATCGGCAATGAATTGACCAAGTTGGTTGATGACTCGCCGCGGCCGCGAATCGTGGTGACCTTTAAGGGCGTGGAGCATCTCTCCTCAGCTGCCTTGGGCACACTCCTGACCGTGATGAACCGAGTCAAGGCGAAGGACGGTCAATTGCGCCTCTGTGACATCAACGCGCAGATCCTGCAGATCTTCCAGATCACCAAGTTGAACAAGATTCTGCGTATCGAGAAGGACCTTGCATCCGCCAAGGCGAGTCTCGGCGGCAACAAGTGAAAGGGAGTCACTCCATGGCGCACCCCGCACCAGGACAGTCACACGATGGGCGCTTCGAGCGAAGCTGGGTGTTGCTTGAGCAACGCGATTCCATCGAAGGCTTACAGTCGGACGTCAATGATGCGTTGATCAGCTGTGGCTATGGGGAGGCAGCTTCATTCGCCATCCGTCTAGCACTGGAAGAAGCATTGGTGAATGGCTTCCGACACGGCAACAAGGGCAACCCATCCAAGCACGTCACCGTGGAGTGCAAGATCGACCCGCAAGGTGTTGAGTTGGTGGTCATCGATGAGGGCGAAGGATTTGACCCCGGTTCCGTGCCTGATCCCACCGCCGAGGAGAACATCGACATTCCCTCTGGGCGCGGCATCATGTTGATGCGGGCGTACATGTCCTCTGTTGAGTACCTGCACCCTGGCAATCGACTGCGGATCTTCTATAGCAATCCCAACGCGGCGTCCTGAGTCGGACCGCGCGTGATCATGAATGACTGCGCATCAGCGCATATGACCGCGCATAGACGCGCATGTCGTGAACGACCGCGCATGACCTTGTGTCACTCCGCCGTGCGCGCGCGAATGCTGTCATAGATACTGGCAAGCAGCCCCACCATTGGAAATTTGCCGCCCATCGGGCTTGGACCCATGCGGCGTAACAGGGCATGCGGGACATGTTCCGCGGTCGGTGCTGACTCGGCATCCTCAAGTGCTGCCGTGGGGCGCCAGAAATCCGCGATGCACTGCTCGAGCGGCGGTAGTCCGCCGTTGTCCTCTTCCACCGTCGATGCGGTGGCATGCGCCTGCGATATCCCCGACGTCTGCAGCGTTCGCTGCTCTTGGAGTCGCTCCAGGAGCAACTCGCCATCAAGGCCACGCAGCGCAAAGAGCACTACCGGGTCAACTTCAATGCGTTCGCCCATCAGGTATGCGGCGGCGGCGACATGCTTGCACGGTTGCTCAAGTCCGCAATCGCACTCGGTGTGCAGTCCATCTCCGGGTGCCGGCAACAAATGCCGACCAACCACCGCGAAGCACTCCTCGATCGATTCCGGAATTTCTCCGGTCAGTAGCCGCGCCGCGTACACCGCTTCGCCGGCCATGCGCTCAATGACTTTGTCCCACTCTTCACGCGAGAGCGGCCGAACCGTGATCTTCGCCACATACGGTTTGACCCCGCGCCCCTGCACAGCGGTCTCTACGAGCCCCGGCGTAACGGTGTAGTTGGCCACCTGCCCAGCGAGCGCATATTCCATGCCGAGCATTCGAACATCCGGCGGCATGCCTACCTCAACGGCTTGCACAAATGCTGCCGCGTGCCACGGAAGCCCTTCAAGGCCAAGTTTCCTACGGAATCGGATGCCATGGCGCACGCGGCGCGGCTGCTCCAATTTCTTCTGTGACGGTCGAATGCTGAAACCTTCGCTACTCATGCGCCGTCCTCCAGTGTGCTGCCGCGGAGCGAGAGCAGGTCACGCAACTGCGAGGTGTTGAGCTCAGTGAGCCATTGCTCACCACTGCCGATGATCTGGCTGGCAAGCTCGGTCTTCTGTTCGATCATCTGGTCGATGCGCTCCTCAAGTGTGCCGATGGTGATCATCTTGTGAACATTCACGGTACGCATCTGACCAATGCGGAATGCACGATCGGTGGCCTGATTCTCAACGGCAGGATTCCACCAACGGTCGTAGTGGAACACGTGGTTGGCAGCGGTCAGGTTGAGTCCCACGCCGCCGGCCTTGAGACTCAGAACGAAGAGTGGGCACGTTGGATCTTCGCTTTGGAACTTCTGCACCAACTGGTCGCGCTTGGCTTGGGGCGTGCCGCCGTGCAAGAACAATGCTTCGATGTCCAACTCTTGCCGAATCATCTGCACCAGCAAGTGACCCATCTGCCGGTACTGCGTGAAGATCAACGCGCGATCGCCGGCCGCGGTCAGCTCTTCCAGCATTTCCATGACGCGCAGACTCTTGCCACTGCGGGCGCTGAGCCGCGTGGCACGCACCACGTTGGCAGGCACCACAATCTTCTTCACTGGCGGCTCGGCAGCTTGTGCACCTTCCGCCATGTCTTCCTCGGACGCCTCGGCCACCGGAGCATTGGATGGCATGCCCTCGCGCAGGAAGTGCGCAGGATGATTGCAGATCTGCTTGAGCTTGACCAATGCGCTGAGCACCAGTCCGCGACGGCGAATGCCTTCGGCCTGATCGACACGCTTGAGCATGTCGTTGACCACTTGCTCGTAGAGCGAGGCCTGTTCGGGCGTGAGCGGAATCTGCTGCCGCGTTTCCACCAACGGCGGAAGATCGCTGATGACCTTCGGGTCCGTCTTGAGGCGGCGAAGAATGAACGGTCGCACCAGCATTCTGAGTCGCTCGGCTTGCCGCTTGTCGCGATGGCGCTCCACTGGCAGCGCAAAGCGCTTGCGGAAATCGTTCTGAGTGCCCAGGTAGCCGGGGCAGCAGAATTCCATGATCGACCACAGTTCGCTGAGTCGATTCTCCACCGGCGTACCGGTGAGGGCCACGCGGAACTTGGTGCGTAGCGCGCGAATGGCGGCGGTCTGTTTGGTGGGCGGGTTCTTGATGTGCTGTGCTTCATCGAGCACCACACGGCGCCACTCCACCTCGTTGAGGAGGTCCTTGTCGCGCGTCACCAGGGCGTAGGTACTCACCACCACATCCACGCGTTGTGTCAGTTGTACAAACCGCTCGCCTTGTGGGCGTTCCAGGCCGTGATGCACATGCACCACCAACTCTGGGGCAAAGCGGGTGAGTTCACGGTGCCAGTTGCCCAGCACGCTCATGGGGGCCACCAAGAGTGTTGGCCCGACGCGTTCGCCCTCAGGAGCTACTTGTCGTTCTGCTTGCAACAGTGCGATCAATTGGATGGTCTTACCGAGACCCATGTCGTCGGCGAGGCATGCGCCCATTCCATAGCGCTCCAGGAACGCCAGCCAACTGACGCCGGCGCGCTGGTACGGACGGAGGGTGCCTTGGAAGCGTTCCGGCTGCTCCAAGAGCGGCATCTTCTCAATGGAATCATCGGGTCCGAAGATCTCCGCTACCCATCCCTTGGTGTCCACGCCAATCACCGGCAGGCCACCATCGGAAGCATCAAGATGCGCCATGCGCAGGGCTTCGACAAGGGTTGCTTGGCCGTTGGCGTTCTGCTTCAAGAACTTGACGCCACGCTCCAGATCTTCTGGGCGGATTTCCACCCAGCGACCGTTGATGCGCACCAGCGGCACGCCCTTCTTGGCGAGCGCCTGGAATTCCTCAAGGGTGAGTGGCGTATCTCCCAACGCAATCTGCCAACTGTAATTCACCAAACTGTGCAGGCCGACGCCGCCGTTCGACTTGCCGCCTTCGCCACCCTCGCTCGGGGATGGGTCGCTGTCGATGAGCAGTCGTGCGCCCACGCGATTGGCGGTTTGGCCCCACCAATCCGGCGCGAGCACTTCAAAGCCAGCCTCTTGCAGCACCGGCTTAAAGTCACGGAGGAATTGATATGCCTCGGTGGTCTTGAGCTCCATGCCCGTGGGGGCGCCTTCGTCAAGGCTCTCTTCAATCTTTGGATACAAGCGACTGGCTCGGCCAAGTTCGCCCAAGAGCATGTCGCAGAGTTGTTGCGTTTCTTGCGGCGAATGACCGCGACCGTTGCGACCACCTACAGCGCGGCTCCACAGCGACTCAGCATCCACCACAATCGGCGGGCTGTCGTTGGAAACCAGCGAGAACACCAATTGCCACGGGTGATCATCTTCATGACCATCGGGGCCAGCTAAGAGTTCGGCTGGGGGCTCCAGAAGTTGCAGGAGCAGGCGCATCTCTCGGCCCTCGCCGATGTCTTCAAGGTTGGCAATCCATTGCCGAGCCGTGCGCACAATGCTTGATTCAACAGCGGAAGGCTGGCGCACCGCAACTTCAGCGCTCAAGAGTCCGGTCAGCCAGGCAACATGCGGATCGCGGTCTGGATCGCGGCCATCGAGCGCCTCGGAGTAATTCTCCAACTCCATGATGTCGCGCACGCTGGAGTCAACGAATGCACCCATGGATTGCTCGAGCAGCGTGGTTGCCGCACCAGCTCCTTCGGCAGCACGCACTAACGCCGGGGCGCCGCGGACCAATGCAGTGAATTTGCTGTGGTTTGGCGCATCCTGCAACCATGGTCGCCACGCGGCAAACATAGAGCCGTTGCGCTCCTGCACCACGGTTGGAATGACGCGTTGATCATTGATCAGGTGCTGCGTGAACTGCGAAACAGCGTTCCACCATCGAGCGTCATGTCCCCAGGCAACGGTGTCATCCGTCGATTCCGTGTCGAGTATGCGCAGCAGGGCGAACGCAGTGCGCGGATCAAGCGCCACCGCTGGAACTTCGACGGGCGCAAGCGTCTCTTCTGGTTCGGCTGAAAAACCGGCAATTTCATCACAGGCACTGAGGCGATCACTCGGAAGTGGTAATTGTCCAATCGCGGTGTCGGAGTGCGGCAACAGCAGCATGAGCGAACTGTCGGTGAGTGAACCTTCCGCTGCAACGCGGGCATCATCGCCACTGGCGGCGCGCGCGTGCTCAAGTGCGGGCGCTAGCGCTGCCCGTAACTCTGCGACGGTTGCGGCGTATGGGTGAGTACCGGTCGGAATGGCGGTGTCACGCGCAGTGATGAATCGTTGGGAATGCTCGCCCCAGACGCGCAACGATCCGTGAGACCAGTTCAGGTGAAGTACAAACATCCGTGTTCCGATCGGCCCGTAGGTGGCGGGGCGCAAGGCGTGAGCGTGTGGCGTGGGGGGTGACGGTGCTGGCGAAGTGCAGTGATTGCGCTGGGATTCGAACCCAGGACCTAGCGGTTAAAAGCCGCTTGCTCTACCAACTGAGCTACGCAACCATGGTGGTGAAATTGGGGGAGAAGGGGGCTCTCAGGAAGGGGGGCGATTGTAGGGAAGTTCGGCCAACACTGATGCGGCGCCCACTTGCGTCCAATAACCAAGTGGTCAAGCCCGCGGAATCGGCCATTTTTGCCGGAAATGATATTTGGTCATCCACTTGATCAAGGTCTGCGTAACACATCTGGACAACAGGTTCCCGGAATCGCACAATCGATCTGAGGAACGTCCGGATTTCGGTGTGTTTAACACGGGTTGGCTTCAGATTGAAGCGGCGTGTCTCCGATAAGAAGAATGGACAACAGATTCCGAACTGAGCAACACAGCACCGCGCAACAGACCGCGCGATTATGGAGGCGAAGGGCCATGAACGACACAACAACACTTGCACTTATCCAAAACTTCCTCAGTTACCTCACCGACGAGCGTCACTTCAGCCCGTACACGGGTCGTTGTTACGGGCTCGACCTTCGTCAGTTCGTCGACTTCATTGAGACGAAGGCTGGCGTAAAGGTGGACTTAGAGAGGGAGCGCAAAGCGCTTGACGCCAAGAGCACTTCATCAGACACGATTACTGGTCGTGTACTGAAGTGTGAAGTGGAGTTGATCCGCGAGTTCCTCTCCAAACTTGGCGAGCAGAAGTATTCCGCGGCCACCATGGCTCGCAAGATTGCCACGCTGCGCAGCTTCCATAAGTGGATGGAACGCAAGGGTCTTGCTCCAACCAATCCGATGGTCTTGATTCGTACACCGAAGCAGGCCAAGCGGCTTCCAAAGGCCATCTCCGTGGAGCAGATTGAGCGATTGCTTTCTGCGCCCGATGACACCGACATTCTGGGAGCGCGCGACCGCGCGATTCTGGAAACCTTGTATTCCACTGGTATCCGAGTTTCCGAGGTTGTTGCAATCAACCGTGGCGACCTGAACGACACCGGCGAAGAAATCATCATTCGCGGTAAGGGTCGGCGTGAGCGGCGCGTTCCGCTGGGAAGCCATGCGTTGAAGGCGTTGCGCCATTACTTGGCGATGGTCGATGCCGACCTGCAGAGTCGCGGCAAGCGCATGAATCCTGAAGAATCGCTGTTTGTCAACAAGAACGGCGGGCGTCTTTCCAGTCGCTCGGTGCGCCGCAAGGTTGCCAAGTACCTGGTTGAAGCGAATCTTGATCCGGATATCTCACCGCACACCATTCGCCACAGTTTCGCCACGCATCTCTTGGACAATGGTGCAGACTTGCGCGCCGTCCAGGAGTTGTTGGGCCATCAGTCGCTGAGTTCAACGCAGGTGTACACCCACTTGACCAGCGGTCGCATGCGCGATGGCTATGACAAGGCGCACCCGCGCGCCGAAGCAAGCTGACGGTCACTATCACATCATCACTCATCGCACGTGACGCGGTGCTCTCCGAAGTGTGAGTGCCGCGTTCGTCGTTTTTGGATTTGGAATCGTGTAGTAGGTTTCAAAAATGAACTCGGGGACGCGGCTCCCACGCCTGAGGCCGCATCCCCGAGATTCGCCGTTGCGGAAACCGCAACGGTTTGGGCGTCAGTGTCCGAAGCCGACGCCCACCCTTTTCTGAACTCTGAGCAAAGAGCGGCAAGGCCGCTCCAGCACTCCGCCCCGAGTGTTTCGGTACACGAACACATGTCCGTTCGTGCACCTCGAGGCGTGGTCGAGTCGCGGCCAAAGGGTTTGAGGCCGCGGAATTCCAGGTTGTCACCTTTTCATACGGCACCGGTTTGCGATCAGATCGCTCCCATGTGCAAGTTCTAGAAGTATGCCACGGCTCAGGAGTTCTGCAAGGAAACGAGCCCCACACGACGCAATTGTGTTGGATTATCGGGGGTGCCCTCCGTGTCGGGGGATTCAAGGGGCGAATTGGAAGAAACCACCTGAATATTGCAGGTTCCGCTAAAAAATTCCCCGCGTTCGGGCTTCCCAGGGCGCCTCAGACGCGTCCGAGAAACACATCGGGCTCGTAGTATTCGGACATGGATCCAGTTGGAGACGTGATTTCGCCCGCCGGGGAGCCGCTCATTGGGGTGATCATGGGCAGCCAGTCTGACTGGGACACCATGCAGCACGCCGCTCGCACACTCACCGGCATGGGCATTGCGCATGAGTGCCGCGTGGTTAGCGCTCATCGAACCCCTGATCCACTCTTTGAATACGCCGAAGCAGCCCGCGCCCGTGGTCTACGCGCCATCATCGCTGGTGCAGGTGGCGCGGCGCACTTGCCGGGTATGTGTGCCAGTAAGACGGCAGTGCCCGTGCTTGGCGTACCGGTCTCTACCAAGACGCTGAATGGTCTCGACAGTTTGCTTTCGATCGTGCAAATGCCCGCTGGTATTCCCGTGGCCACCTTTGCGATCGGCCAAGCAGGGGCAACCAACGCCGCGCTCTTTGCAGCATCGATCATCGCGGCGCATGACCCAGTGGTGCGTGAACAGCTGGACGCATTTCGTGCAGCGCAAACCGCCAAGGTCATGGCGCAACCCGATCCGCGTGTTGGCTTGATGCCGGGCGGGCATAGCTGATGTTGGTGGGCGTGGTTGGCGGTGGTCAGCTTGGCAGAATGCTGGCACTTGCTGGCATTCCTCTGGGGCATTCGTTTCGATTTCTTGATCCCGATCCGCGGTGCCCAGCGGCCGCGGTTGGTGAAGTCATTGTTGGCGACTTTGACAATCACGCTGCGGTGGCACGCTTTGTTGCGGGGATCGACGTGGCGACGTTCGAGTTTGAGAATGTGCCCGTGAGCACCATGAGTGCGATTGCGGAGCGTGTTCCAACGGCGCCTGGGGTGCGGAGTTTGGCAATTGCCCAAGACCGAATTTCTGAGAAGGAGTTCTTTCAATCGTGCGGCATTGCCGTGCAGCCGTTTGCGGCCGTGAACACGGAGGCGGAATTGGCGGCGGCGTGCGGACGGATTGGCGTTCCGGCAGTGCTGAAATCGCGGCGCCTTGGGTATGACGGCAAGGGTCAATACGTGGTGCGTTCGCCGCGTGACTTTGCCGCTGCGTGGGCTGCGGTGGGTGGCGCGCCGGCAATCTATGAGGCGTTTGTTGACTTCACTGCTGAGATAAGCGTCATTGCGGTGCGCTCTCGTGATGGTGATGTGCGAACGTGGGCACTCAACAAGAATGAGCACCGCGCGGGAATTCTCCGGCACACCCTTGCGCCAGCGCCGGGGATGAGTACGGACGTGTGCCTTGCAGCGAA
>CAMDCW010000076.1 GCA_945890745.1 Phycisphaera mikurensis NBRC 102666 | reverse complement strand
GCGCCCTAAGGCGAAGGCTGCCCGCGCTTGGGCGTGCCACGCCCGCAGGTCTCTGGGGTTTCGGCGCAGGCTGATTTGGGTTCTCTGGAGCACTTCCCCGAAGGCCCGGCGTGCCAGTAAAGCGTCCAAATCAGGGATTTCAGGGGATGCTGGCATCGGCAGGGGGACTTTACCCTGCGGGGAATCAAATATTTACACATTTCATTTGCAACTCATGGAATCGAGGGCACAGTTGTTTCAGATCAGTCGGGCTTCCCTCCCCTGATCGGAATTGTTCCCTGCTCTTTGTTCCCTTCCCGTTTCCCTTATTTCAGGATCTACAACATGAAGACTTTCATCGCCTCCGGCATTGCCGCTGCTGCCCTCGTTTCAGCTGCTTCAGCTGACGTCACATTCTCGTTCACCGACCAGACATGGACTGGCTTCAACTTTACCGAAGCCTACGCAGCAGGCAGCCTCACCGGCAACCTGACCGGCGTTTCTGTCAATGCGACGCTGAACGCGTCGACCAACTACACCTACGCAGACGACCTGTGCGTCTACATGGATGAATCGCCACTCAGCGTTGGTGGACTGCTGCAGGTTGGTGGTTTCAGCAACCTCAACGCTACGCAGCGCTACTCCTGGGCAAACGGCGGCGATAGCGCACCGGGAACACCGGTGTTTGGCACGGTGAGTTTGACCACCGCCATCGACATGGATCGCAACCCCCTCCAGTCCATCTGGATCGGTAACGGCTACGGTGCTGCTGGCACCTCCGGCACCTGGACCGGCACCATCACTCTGATCGGAGTGACTGCGGTTCCAGCTCCGGGAGCGTTTGCTCTCTTGGGACTCGCTGGCCTCACCGGCCGTCGTCGTCGCGCCTAAAGCGCACTGACGATCTGAGATACGAATGACACCAGGGCGATCCGTACGGGTCGCCCTGGTTCTTTTTCAGCGGCACCGCAGGTGCACTCGTATCCTGCACCCATGAGCGCCGGCACCATCGCTGAGATCGAGCAACTGCTGAACGCCGGGCAGGCGGCGGATGCCCTGCGCTCGGCGGAGCGTCTGTGTGCAAAGTCGCGGCGTCATGTGCTTGCATGGCTCTGCGCGGCTCAGGCGCACACCATGCTGGGAAACGTGAACGCTGCGGACCGCGCGCTTGAAACTGCCTTTGCACTTGCTCCCACGGACGACCGCGTGAGACTCATCGGTGGTCGGGTGGATCAGCAACTCGGGCGCATGGATCGATCGGCTGAACGCCTTCGTGCCGTTGCCCGTGGTCGCAGTCCAGATGCGCGCGAGGCGTGGATGGCGTTGTGCGACACGCTGTACATCGCCAACCGCATCCAAGAATTGCGCGATGAAGTGGCGCGCCCAGTTTCGTGGTCCGATGATCTGCGTTACGCGTTCCACGCTGCGCGCGCCCATGCCTCCGCCGACCCGGAGCGCTCGCTCGCAACGTTCATGCAGGTGGCTACCGAGGCGCCTTGGCCAGCCGTGCGCCGCGTGGCTGGCTTTGATGCCGTGCGCATGCTTGACAAGGCGGGTCGTTATCAAGAGGCGTTTGCAATGGCGCAGCGCGTGCATGCGGATACGGGCGCGCCATTTGATCTTGAGGGCGTGCTCGGTCCACTCCGCATGCAGCGCGAGTTACTTGCCAAGGGCGGTCGTTGGTTCGAGCCGCAGGCTGATCGGGTGGAGGATCTTGCCATGGTGATCGCTATGCCTCGGAGCGGCACCACGCTCTTAGAGCAAATGCTCGACCGACATCCTGCGATCAGTGGCATCGGCGAGTACGAAGGGACGCGCCTGCTTGGCGACGCATTGAAATCTGCCGGGCGCGATGGCAAGGCCCTCGCTCGGCTCACCCGCGTAGAGGCGAATGATTTGCAGCGCGAGTTTCTCAGTGACGCACGTCGACGCAAGCGTCCCGGCGCATCGTGGATGTTCGACAAGAACCTGCGCGGATGGCGACATCTTCCAGCGATTGCCGCCGTGCTTCCGGGTACGCGGTGCATCACCGTGCTGCGTGATCCGCGCGACACGGCGATCAGCATCCTGCTTTCGTATTTCCATCCGATCAACAACGGCTGGACGGCATCACTGGAATCGATCCGTCAACTCATGGAGGCGCGTGATGCCATTCTGCCCGATGCGCTGGCTGCGCTTGGGCTGCCGCATGAAGTGGTCTACTACGAAGACTTGGTGGATGCGCCGGCGGAGAACGCTGCGCGTTGCCTACGAATGATGGCGCTGGAGCTGACGGGCGAAGTGCTCTGCCCCGAGGAGAACACGCGCGTGGCGTTCACGCTGAGCCATGCACAGGTGCAAGCGCCTATCAATCGTTCGTCCATCGGCCGATGGCGCAATTACCAGTGGGCGTTCGGGCCGGAATGGGACTCACTGGTTGCGCGGCACGAATCGCGCCGTCGGTGAGTTGACGTCGGGGCGATCCGTGGGGGTCGCCTTGGTTCTATTTCGGCCGACCCACTTGTCAATCAACGCCACAGTTCGGCGATCGGGACCGCGAACATCCCCTCGCCGAATCCCACGGTGATCTCGCCGTCGTACAGGACGATGCCGCAGACGAACCGCTTTCCGCTTGCCTCACGCAGGCGGTGCATGCCTCGGAAATCAGTCGGGTGCACGGTTGATGATGCCTTGACCTCCACGCCGCTGACGCGCGAGCCGGAGTGCTCGAGCACGATGTCCACCTCGGCTAAATCCTTGTCGCGGAAGTGCGAAAACTCGATCCCGTCATCGAATGCTGAGGACTGGCGTCGCAGTTCGCCCAAGACGAATGTCTCGAGCAACTGGCCAAGCGCCTCGCGGTCCTCCCACAGCGCCGCTGGCGACAGACCAAGCAACGCGCACGCCAAGCCGCTGTCGGTGACGTGGAGCTTTGGTGTCTTTACGAGTCGCTTGAGGCGGTTGCTGTGCCATGGCGGCAACTCTTCCAGAATGAAGATGCGCTCGAGAAGCGTGATGTAGTCGCGGATCGTTGGTCGCGTTATCTGAAACGGGGCTGCAAGCTCACTGACGTTGATCAGCCTGGCCGTCTGCGAAGCGGCCAACTTCAGTAGTTTCGGTATTGAGTTGAGGGAGCCGATGCGCGCAAGATCTCGCACGTCGCGCTGCACCAGCGAATCAACGTAATCCGCGTACCACTGCTTTCGCCGCGCGGGTGACTTTCGAGCGAGCGCAGCAGGAAAGCCGCCGCCTGCGACACGTGAGGCAAGTTCCTCTCCAAGACGCCGAGAAGTACGCATCTTGAAATCACCTCGCAGGAGCGTCCGCAGTAGCGTTGGCTCCCGCCGTTCCAGTTCGCACTGCGCGAGTGGGTGGAGTCGGATCGAGCCCATCCGGCCAGCCAGTGAGTCGGCCATCTTCGGCAGTAGGAGTACGTTGGTAGAGCCAGTGAGCAGGAAGCGACCAGGCTTGCGCCGGTGGTCGACCTCCATTTTGAGCGGCAGGAAGATCTCGGGCGCCCGTTGCACCTCGTCAATGATCACGCGCTCCGGAAGCCGCGCCACGAAGCCGGCGGGATCGTCCTGCGCGGCGCGCCTCGCCGCATCGTCATCAAGGTTCAAGTACGCGAATCCAAGGCGTTCGCCAACCTGCTTCGCAAGCGTCGTCTTGCCGCATTGCCGCGGGCCGTGGACGAGTACCACCGGCGTGTCCGAAAGGGCTTCAGTCAAGGCGCTTTCGGCAAGCCGCGGCAGTGGTGGATGATTTGACATCCGGCTGATTGTAACCTTTAGGTGCGTCTATTTGAAACCTTTTTTACCGTCTATTTGTAACTTTTTGATCCGGCTATCTGAAACTAGTCAGGCATACGCCAACTAGGCGACGCTTCGACATCTGCCCGGCGATCCAATGTCAGCACCATTGTTGGAGGTAGACTTTGTGCCGCTTGGCGCATGCACCGCGCCTCTTGGAACAACATGATCCCCATGATTCACACAATCGCCGCCACCCTCGTCAGCCTTTCCATCGCCTTCGTTGCCTCCACCCAGGCGCCAGCCGTTGGCAACGCCGCGCCTCCCGCGAGCGCCCCCGCGCCTTCGGCTGGGAACAGCGCTGCCCCCGCGCAAAGTGCCGCCATGCCGGCGCACCCCAATCTCTGGCCGCAGGACATCACTTCCAACGGCAAGACCTACCGCGTCTTTCAGCCGCGCGTCACCGGCATCGATGGCGCGCGTGCGTACTTGGTCACACAGGTTTCCATGGACGGCGCTGATGGCAAGACGGTCACTGGCAACGCACAGTTGCAGGCCGAGATGATGGCTGCCGATGTTCCCGGCGAAATTGAGATCAATCAGTTTGCAGTGCGCACGTTCACGATCGACGGCAAGCCAGCTTCTGACGCCGATGTGAAGGCGCTGTCGCAGGCGCTCTATGTGGTAGCGATGACCACCACTCGCCCCATCTTGCTGCAGAACATGCGGCTGGTGAATGCGCGCGGCAGTTCAACGCCGGGCGTGGTGACGGAAGTGCCTGCAATCACACTGACGCAGCAGCCCACCGTGCTCATTGCCGTCGACGGCGCGCCGCGAATGGCTCCGCTTGGCGCCACCGGATGGACCATGGTGACGAACACCGCTTCGGTATTGCTCAAGTCAAAGGACGGCTCGTGGTGGACGCGCGTTGGTGGAGCGTGGGTTTCGTCCGCGGTGATGGAGAGTGGATACGTGGCTGCGTCCGCGCCGCCGGCGGCTGATGTAGTTGCTGCACTCGGAACGGCACCTGCGCTGCCAAAGGCGGTGTCCGCGATGCCGCCACTGGTCAAGGCGCCCGCACTCAAGCCTGCCACGGTGATGGTTGCCACCAAGCCAACCGTGTTGGTTTCCATTGATGGCCCACCAGTACTTGGTAATGCCGGTCCCGGCGTGCAGTGCGTCAAGAACACCAACAGCATTCTGCTGACCGTCGATGGCAACTCGTTCTATGTGTTGGCTGCTGGGCGATGGTTCATGACCGCTTCGCTTGGCACGGGCGCATGGAGCGCGGTGTCACCCGGCGCGGTGCCGGTGCAGTTCGCCGGTCTGCCTCACACCAAGCGTTACGACGGCGCACGCGCGGCAGTGCCTGGTACTGATGAAGCCAATGAGGCGACTCTGGCCGCCCGAGAGATTCGCACCGTCACCCTCAACCGCGCAGGTGCGCAGCCGAAGTTCTCCGTTGCTGGTGGCATGCCGGATGGCAACACTGCATGGGCCTCCATTGCTGGCTCGCCAGTGAAGTGGTTGCCCGGCGCTTCGCAGCCGGTGCTGCTCTTTGAGGGCAAGACCTATTGCTGCGATTCGGGTGCATGGTTCATGGCGCCGTCAGTCACCGGGCCGTGGGCGCTCGCTGAGACTGTTCCGGGTGCGATCTACGCGCTCCCCACCTCGTGCCCGGTGTACGCATGCACCTACGTGTGGGTCTTTGGCGCAACGCCGGACACGGTGACGTTTGGATTTTCACCTGGTTACCTCGGCACGTACTTGATGGACGGCACGCCGGTGTATGGAACGGGTCGTTCGTACGCAGCACCTGCGGGCAACGCGTACCGGGCGTACCCAACCACGTACGGCAGCGATGCCACCTACGACGCGCAGACTGGAACCTTCTCGCCACCGGATGATCCGAACGATGACTACGCGTTCTATGGAAGCGCGGATGTGAATCCCATGTACCTCACTGGCGACGGTTGGGGCGGATGGGGTTGGTGCTCCGGTTGGAACGTCGGATGGGGGTACGGGATGAACAACTGGTGGGGTTGGAATCACTGGGGCTGGTGGATGAATCAGTGGCACCCCTACTACAACCGTTGGGCAGAGAATCACTCAGACTGGCAGAAGCAGGGCCTTGCGGATGCCGCCAAGCGCAATGCCGAACGGAACAAGCCGATCGACAAGCGTTCATGGCCAGCAGCGCGCGGCTCCATGGCGAATGCGGGGCAGACCGGCATCCGCAGCGCGGCCAATCAAGGCTCGCGACGCGATGCTTCTCCGAGCGCAGCAACTGAGAATCAGCAGGCCATCAATCGGCAGTTCCAAGGCGCGGCTGGCGATGCGCCCGCGGCGTTCCGAGGTCCGGGCAATGAGTACGGATATCCCGCTGCGGCGTACCGCAATTGGAACGGCATGGGCTCGGATCTTGGCGGAAACTGGGGGTATTCACCTCTAGCGCGTCCCAACGGATTCCACCCACCTCAGCAGTTCGCCAATCCAGGCGCGTACTGGGGTTCGGGCACGCAGATTGGCAACAACCTTGGGCCGAACGCTGGCCCGTACTCGTCGCCCATGGGTCACGGTGGCTGGGGCACCTACGACCGCTGGGCAGGAGAGGGCATTCGCGGTACTGAGTACAGCGATTCCGGCGACCACGTTGCCACGCCGCGTTGATTGAGTAACACAGTAAAGAAACAGGTGGGTCAGTGAGTATGCCTCACTGACCCACCTGTTCGTTTGTGAAATGGATTACTTATCTTCTGGCTTGATGCCAAACCCGGAACGGTTTGGGTACGCCGGGCGAGCAGGGTGCGTGACCGGTGCGCGTGCCAGCTCAGCGAGCAGCAGTTCAACAGCCTTGTCCATCTGCGGGTCAATGCCGCCGTAATGCGGTCCACCCTTCATAACGCCCGGGTCATCAAGCACCTCGACGGTTGGATCAACGCCGTGGCCTTCGATGCCCCACGTGCCGTCCTTCTCATAGAACGCGAAGACTGGGACGCGGACGCCAGAGCCATCAATCATTCCAGGATTGCCACTGATGCCAACCAAGCCACCCCACGTACGGGTGCCAACCAGTGGACCAAGGTTCTCATGCCGGAAGAGCCACGGGAACATGTCGCCGCCCGAGCCAGCGAGCCCGTTGATGAGCATGGCCTTTGGTCCGTTGTGAGCACTGCCGGGCCAGATCCAATCATGCTGGTCGCGGCGCGCCCAGTAGTTGGTGACCGGGCGATTGAGCATTTCAATGAAGCGTGATGGAATCTGTCCGCCACCATTCCAACGATCATCAATGATCAGCGCTTGCTTGAATTGCTCGCCTTGGAATTGGCGCACCAGATCAGACTGGCCGTCGAGCCCCGTGTTGGGCACGTAGATGTAGCCCACTTTGCCGCCAGATTTCTCGGAGACATAGCGGCGGTTCGATTCAATCCAGTCGCGATAGCGCAGATTGTCTTCTCCGCCCATTGGCTTGACGACTACTTCGCGCACCTTGTCATCCATCGTTGGGTTTGTTCCAATGGTGAGCGCAACGGTCTTGCCGCTCAGGCCTTCGAATGCAGCCCATGGATCCTTGGCGCCGTTGACAGGCAGGCCATTAACGGCCAGCAGGTACTCGCCTTCCTTGACATTGACGCCAAGCTCTTGCAATGGGTTGCGCGCATCAGTATCCCAAGGCGCGCCGGACACCAAGTGCTTGAATCGGTAGACGTTCTTGCCGTCTGGTCCGATGGCTACTTCCCAGTCAACGCCAAGCATGCCAATACTGACGTTTGGTCCGCCGCCACCGTCACGACCGTTGTAGTAGGCATGACCAACGTTGAGCTCGCTGATCATCTCGCTGATGATGTAACTGACATCTTCGCGGCTGTTGGCGTCATTCACCATTGCCAAGTACCGCTCGCCGATGCCGTTCCAATCAACGCCGTGCATGTACGGATCATAGAAATAGTCGCGGAAGATGCGCCATGCATCCCTGACCACTTGCTTCCATTCATGCTTGGGATTGATTTCCGTGAGCATGGGCTGGTTCACAATGGTCTTGCCGGTTGATCCGGCGGAAGCGTCCAGAATCTGCAGGCCCATCAGCATCTTCTTGCCGTCAGCAGTGAGTTGGAAGCCGCCGCCGTCGGCCACTTTCTTGACTTCCTTCTTCTTGTCCTTGATGTCAAACACCTTGATCTGGCCGCCTTGGCTGAAGATCAGTTGGTTCTTGTCATTCACGCCCATACCGCCGATGCGGCTGGTGCCAAGCGGCAGTTCAATGACTCGTGATTCAAAGCCATCAAAGTCGACCGTGATCGGCTTCTTCTCTTCGGGCTTCTTCTCGTCCTTCTTGGCGTCAGCGACAGCGCGTGTTCCGGTGAACGCGTACTTGGTCTCGCCGTCCTTACCGGTGGCAGTGCCGTTGCCAGTGATGGCGTCACCGTCGACGGTGGCTTCAAGCCAGTAGGACATCTCCTTCTCGGTACCTGCGTCGTTCTTCCCGGTGAGCGTCAGCTTCTTCGTCTCTGCGTCCCACTGGCCGGTGAGTTCGCCGTTCTGCTTTTCGGAGGTGAACTTGGCGGTGGCGGCGCCGGCATCGCCGAGCGTCACTACGAGCGCGAAGGTCACCACCGTTTCACCTTGCTTGGTGGTGCAGTTCCACGTTCCTGCGGGGCCAGTGGCGGCAGGTGCCGTGGCTGCGGCAGGGGTCGCAGGCTTCTCGTCTTGCTTTGGATCGGCGGGCTTTGGATCAGCGGGCTTGGGATCAGCAGGCTTGGGCTCGTCTTGCGTGTCGCTCATGTCGCTGATGTCGCCCAAGTCGCTGTTTGGACGACGTCGACGCGGACGATCACCAGCCGGTGCACCCGCGCCAGCGGCTCCGTCAGGCTTGGCTTCGTCCTTCTTCTCGTCCTTCTTGTCGTCAGACTTCTCGTCTTTCTTAGTGTCTTTACCCTTCTCCTCGTCAATCTCCAGGAGCCAGGGGTTCTTGACATCATTGCGAAGTGGAACGGCGTAGCCGCGCACGGTGTCTTGATAGACCCATGTTTCGTCCAACTCACCGTATTCAGCCTTGCCGAAGCCGCGTTGGCTGGAGAAGTACAGCCAGTCGCCGGCGCGATCGAAGGTGGGATTGCTATCGTTGAATTCACCGCTGGTGACTTCGTGGCTCTCGCCCTTGGCAACGTCGTACAACCAAATGCTGGCGGTGCGACGCTCGGGCAGTGACTTTGCATAGGCCAAGAAGGCGCCGTCATGACTGATACTGATGTCAAGGTTTCCGTCCCACGGCTCCTTGTCGATCATCTTTCGTTCGCCACTTGCAAAGTCCACCAAGTACGCCGTTGCGGTCTTGTCTTGGTAGATGAGTTTCTTGGAATCGGGGAACCACTGAATGTTGGTCTTGAAGGGGCCGCGATCTTTGGTGAGTTGTTTCTTCTCACCCTTTCCATCAGCAGGCATGGCCCACAGTTCGTACTCACCGGTGGAGTCATCAAAGTAAGCAATCCACTTGCCATCCGGGCTCCATGCTGGCGTGCGCTCAGCAATGCCATCGGTGCGGGTCAGATTGCGCGGAACGCCATTTTCCGCAGGTGCGGTCCAAATATCGCCGCGAGCGGCAACAGCCACGCGCTTGGCACTGGGGCTAATACTGGAGCCTTGCAGTTCGTCGCTGACATCTTCAGTGCGCGTGCGGATGGTGGGGCGGTCGCCGGGAATCTTCACTTCCACGGTGCGAGTCTTGCCGGATCCCAGATCCAGAACCATCAACTTTGTGCCCTTTTGGAAGACAATTTCGCCGTCGCCGATCGCAGGCCACTTGATGTCTTCATCCGTGAATGAGGTGACTTGCTTGGTGGTGCCGGACTTGGAATCCCATGACCAAATATTCAGTTTGTGTGCGGCCTTGGGGTCGGTGGTGGCGTCGCTCAAGTAGTACAGCGTGCTGCCGCCCCACATTGGGAGGGTGTCGATTCCTTCATGGTCAGTGACGCGCTTTGCTTCATTGCTGCGGAGGTTGTAGACCCACACATCCGTTTGCATTCCGCCGCGGTAGCGCTTCCACGTGCGTCCATCGATCGAGTGCGGCGTGTATGCCAGCCACTCGCCATCGGGACTGATGGTGCCGTTGGTGCCGTAGGGCACAGGCAACGCTTCGGGTAGCCCGCCCGCTTCCTTCACCGTGTACAAGCGACCAGCGCGAGCGATGCCCTCCATGCCACTGGCACTGAAGAGCAGCGAACCGTCAGCGGTCCACTCGTTCATCAGCTCTGCAGTTGGATGGTGGGTGACGCGTTCCGGTGCGCCACCAACGGTCGGCATGACATAGATGTCACGGTTACCGTCATAGTTGCCAACGAACGCAATCTTGTTTCCGTCTGGTGAGAAGCGCGGCATGACTTCTGCGCCCGCTGCACTGGTCAGCGGTCGTGCCATTCCGCCCATCTTGGGTACCAGCCACAGATTGCCTGCATAGACAAAGACGATGTCTTCGCGCCCAATATCCGGGTAGCGAAGCATGGAGGCATCGGGCGTGGTGGTTGGGCCGGCGCTGAGCGCGGCCGCGACGATCGCGGAGAGGTGGGAGGTCAGCA
Organism: Phycisphaera mikurensis NBRC 102666; assembly: GCA_945890745.1. Classification (GTDB taxonomy): domain Bacteria; phylum Planctomycetota; class Phycisphaerae; order Phycisphaerales; family SM1A02; genus UBA966. The sequence continues at coordinate 2,606 of CAMDCW010000076.1, read as the reverse complement.
TGTGAAGTGGTAAAGGTTTACCCGCGGGGACAGCGCACGTTGGGCGCTGCGGGCTGCCTTTACTGAGTTATTCAGGCTTTTTGCGTCGATCGGCTGCTTGATCAGCAACTTTCGCCACGGGCGGGGCGTCCGGACGGGTCGGCTGAAGCGCGCCTTCCGACTCCAAGATCTCGCGCAGCCGTATCAAGCCGCGGCGCGCATGGGTCTTGACCGTTCCCAGTGGCAGTCCGGTACAGCGCGCAATCTCTTCATGCGAGCAACCGTGGTAGATGGCAAGTTGCAAAACGCGCTGTTGCTCAGATCGCAATTTCCCCAAAGCGACCGTGGCGCGGCTCGCTTCTTCGGTTCGCTCTGGCATATCCGGGATCGGCTCCGCCTCTGGCGACATTGCATCGGGCAACGAAGTTGAGTCGAGCCGTCGCTGCCGCCGCCGCCCGCGATCGATCAGCCTTCGTCGAGCAATCATCGCAACGAACGTTGATTCGCTGGCAATCGCAGGGTCAAACCGAACGGCGCTCTTCCAGATATCGATAAAGATCTCTTGAACGGCGTCATCGGCATCGGACCCTACAAATGAAAGTTGCCTGGTCAGCGACCACACCAATCCGCTGAACTTCTCCATGCATGCATCCATAGCGCCGGGCGTTCCCGCCGCAACCTGATGCAAGATCGATTCAGCATGGGTGTCCGTCTTCATGTCTCGGGCGATGCGGAACCTGTCCGCGGTAGGCGTATCGCGCCGTGATCGGCGCTCATGCCGTGAATCAGGAAGTACGAACCGTTGAACCAGTAGTACGCACGTTGCCCGTGAATTTCTGACAATGCGTCTGCTTCTCCAATACTTGCTGCGATAGCAAAGCCATTCTCGGACCATGTGCCGTCAGCGCTGCGTCCGATCACGGGTCGATGCACCAACTTCGCATTGCGCAACTCCAGTGCCAGGACGCTGCGCCGCAACATGTTGGCGTGCGGTGATCCGGGAATGCTCATCGGATTGTCGCTGGTGATCACGGCAAATGTGCTTGATCCAAGTTCACGCTGAATCTGTGCCATGGCTTCGGCGGAGACGGGCTCGCTGAGCGAAACCGTTGGCCCGCCCGGAAATTCCAACACCGCTGCTGCGTAATGGTGGTCAATTTCGGCAGCGTGCTCAGCCTGTGCTACTCGGGTGTGCGGCGTTGCTTCAAGCAATGCGGTCACTTCGGTTTCCGCGTGGGTGAGGCTGGCACCAATCCGCTGCAGCGCCTCTGTGCGTGAGACATCACTGCCGCGTGAATCAGTGGCTGCATCAAGTGCGCGTGCGGTCTCACGAAGGCGTGCTCGAATCACATGGCTCGCTTCTTGAGACATGGCATCGCGCGCATGTGCGCTGATGCGCGCGCGCGCCGAAGCGCCCTGTGCCGCACGATCTGCAAATTCGCGGGCAGCGCGCGCGTTGATTTCTGTGGATATGGAGCGGATGGCAAGGGCGCACGCGAACGACGCAACCCCTCCGAGCAGCAAGATAATGGTGTTGGCGCGGTGATGGTGGCTATCAATCCATCCGCTGGTCGGGCGCAGTTGCACCGTCCACAGCAGTCCAGCGGTTCCAAAGGTGCACTCAGGCGGAGGCTCAAGAATGGCTACTCCGTGCGCCGAACTTTCGATGATGACGCGTTCACTTCCTGGGCCACTGATGTTGACTGTCAGCGCCAGATCAGGAGCAATTCCAGCGGTGATGGGCTGCACAAGGGCGGCGGCATCGACCAGCGCCACCAACACGCGACCGCCGGATGCCGGCGTGGCCATCAGGACATGCGTTCCGTGAGCCGTCATTGCTCGGTCGCCAGCGCGCGCGGCGGCGGCGATGCCTCCGAGGTTGGATTTCAGTCGATCAACCTGATTCGGTGGAACGGTTGAGCCGGGTTCAATCTCTCCCTGGGTATTCAGGAGCGCAAGCGCCACTGTTCCACGAAAGTCAACCTCAAAGGTTCGTGCGGCAGCGAGCCACTCATCGTTGGGCGCTGCGCCGGATCGTGCGCCCAGTTGCGCTGCCGCAGCAAGTCGATCATCCACCGACGCATGAAGTGCGGCAGCGATCGATTGCTGACTGCCCTCAAGGTCAATGCGCGCTACGTCACTCTCGTTCACTTCGGCATACATCCAGAACGTCACTACGAACGCCATCAGGGCCGAGAATGAGAGCCCCGAAAGAAAGGGCAGCAGAGCGCTACGTTTGCGTGCCCTAGAGCCCGCAATCCCTACGACGAGGCCGCCGACAATGAACATTGCAGCGTTTGCAATTGGGCTCACGGCCCGAATCATGTGATCCACGTCCGGGTAGTCGATCATTCTGTGCTGTGGCATCAGGCGTGCCATCACAGCCACGCCGCACAGTCCTCCAACGATGGCACCTATCAATATCCAACGCGATCCCGCGGCGCGATCAGCAGCGGGACGTGGGTTCATACAGGTGCTTCCTCACGCTCAGCGCGTCGTCGCTTCAATTCCGCGTCAATGAAGCCGCCGATGTCGCCATCCAGGACGCGCTGCGGGATCATCATTTCGAAGCCGGTTCGGTGGTCTTTGACGCGGTTGTCATAGAACACATAGGAACGAATTTGCGT
>CAMDCW010000075.1 GCA_945890745.1 Phycisphaera mikurensis NBRC 102666 | reverse complement strand
TCAGTCACCGACCGGAGCCCGGCCGCGGCAGGAGGCGCGATCCATGCGATCTCCCATCCGAATCATCGGCTGCGTTGATGTGGTTTTGGTGAACTCCTTGGCTATCTAAGCCAAGTCTGAACACAAGCGTCGCGAAATTCGCGTCGCGCGGTCAGCGCGCCATCGCTCGTTCCACATCGTCGGCGCTTCGGGGGATGGACGGGGTGAGCACTTCGTGGCCTGTAGCGGTGACAGCCACATCGTCTTCGATCCGGATACCAACGGATTCCTTGGGCAGGTAGATGCCCGGCTCAATGGTGATGACGGCGCCGATTTCAAGGGGCGCATCAGGGGAAGCATCGTGTGTTTCCAAGCCTAAATGGTGACCCATTCCGTGGATGAATGCATCGCCATAGCCGGCATCCACAATGACCTTGCGCCCGGCGGCATCGATCTCGGCGAGCGTGGCTCCCGGTTTCACGGCGTTGATAGCGGCGGCCTGGGAGCGAAGCACCAAGTCATAGAGTTCGCGTTGACGCGGGGTGAATGTTCCAGATACTGGCAGGGTCCGGGTGACGTCGGCTGAGTATCCCGCAAACTTCGCCCCACTATCAAGGACCACCAACTCGCCAGCCACGAGCGCGTGATCATTGGCGTGGTAGTGCAGGACCGTAGCGTTAAACCCACCACCGGCGATGGTGCGGAACGCCAACTCCCGCGCGCCGTTGCTGCGGTACGCGTGCTCCACTGCTTCCTGCAGATCAAACTCATTCATGCCAGCGCGCATGGACTTCATGGCGGCAGCGAAGCCCGTAGCGGTAATGCGGCCAGCTTCGCGGATGCAGGCAATTTCCGCCGCGCTCTTCGCGGCGCGCATCTTCATGAGGAGATCGCTGCGATCAGTGACTTGCGTTCCGGGGACGCGCTCGGCTTGCGCGCGCATGATCGCTAGGTCTGCAGATACCGGTGAATTCCAAGCAGCCAGTGGCATCAGGCATGCAAGCGAGCGGGTGCGGCGCGTTGCCTCCAAGAGCAGTCTGCTGAGCATTCCAGTGCGAAGGACGGTGTCGATCCCAGTGCGGGTTCGGAGTGCGACTCCTAGTTCATCGCGGAAGCCGTCCCACTTCTCTACTTCCGGATTGAGCGGCCGAAGCAGCAACGTGGCGCGCTTGGCTGGCACTGGATTGGTGGGATCGAGGAAGAGCATGGCCCCGGGCTCATCGGTGACGCCCGTCAGGTACTCAAAATGCGCGTGCGGCTTCCATGGATGGTGCAGCGATGGATCCGCATCGCCAGCGAGGACTAATCCTGCCGACTGGCCAAGTTCGGCCAGTAGCCGGTCGCGTCGGGCGCGGAATTCAGCGTGCGTGATAGTTGGCGCTGCAGCGGCGGTGCTCATGCCGCGAAGGTTACTTGGCGGGCTGCTCGGCGTCCGGCTCATCAGGCCCCCACACGCGGTCACGAATGACGACGAGCAGTGCATAGAAGACCGGCACAATGACCAAGGAAAGGAGCGTCGATACCGCCAGTCCAACCATGACGGTCACGCCGATCGATCGGCGTGCGTTGGCACCAGCTCCGGTGGCGATCACCAAGGGCGCCACGCCCAAGATAAAGCTGAGTGCGGTCATCAAGATCGGCCGCAGGCGTAGGCGCGCCGCATCCATGGCAGCTTGCACGGGTGAACGGCCGCGCTCGGTGGCCTCCTTGGCAAACTCCACGATCAAGATGGCATTCTTTGCCGCCAATCCAATGAGCATCACCAACCCGATCTGCGCATAGATATCAAGCGGCATACCTGCCAGGCGGAGGCCGCCCACTGCGCCGAGCGCAGCAAACGGAATGGCGATCACCACCAGAATCGGAAGCGTCCAACTTTCGTACTGGGCAGCCAGGAACAGGAACACTGCAATGATCGCCAACGTGAAGACGATCGGGGCGGCGTTCGAAGAGGTGCGCTCTTGATAGACGATGCCCGTCCACTCATAGGTCATGCCTTGCGGAAGGACCTTATCGCAAATCTCTTCCATGAAGGCGGTGGCAACGCCAGAACTGACGCCAGGAGCCCCCGCGCCATTGAGGGCGATGGTGTCGGTGACGTTGTAGTGCGTCAGGTTGTCCGGACCGGTAGTGGTGCGTTCATGTGCGAACGCAGAGAACGGGATCATCTCTCGATCACGGTTGAGGACATACAACTTGCCGAGATCCTCAGGTGCCATGCGGTAGCGCGCGTCCGCTTGCACGTACACCTGATACACCTGATTGAATCGATTGAACTGGTTGACGTATGCGCTTCCGAAATTCAATTGCAACACCGCGAACGCGTCAGCAACGGTCACGCCTAGGCGCTGCAACTTAGCCCGGTCAATATCAAGCCAAACTTGGGGGACGTCCTTCTGGAAGAACGTAGAAACGCCCAGCAGTTTGTCAGGATGGTTGCGTGCCTCGGCCACAACATTCATCGCCGCGGCGTACAGCGCGTCGGTTCCCAGGCCAGCACGGTCAATCAACTGCAACTGGAATCCACCAACCGTTCCCAGTCCTGGGATTGATGGCGGGTTGAATGGGAATGCCATTGCCCCGGGAATGGTCCACAGAAGTGGCTGTAATCGTTGCACGATGGCAGTGGTGCTTTGCGCTCTGCCGGTGCGTTCCGACCACGGCTTGAGTACCGGAATGAGTACACCGCTGTTGGACTGCGGCGCATTTGATAGAAAGTTTAGACCGTTGATTTCGATGATCGTGTCGACTTCTGGCTGTGCAGCAACAATTTTGCGCGCTTCGGCAGCGACAGCATTGGTGCGTTCCAGCGGGGAACCCGCGGGCAATTGATAGGCAACAAAGAAGTAACCGTTGTCTTCGTCAGGCACGAACGCTGTCGGCGCGTTGATCACTAGCCATAGTGCAGCTGCAATCGCTGCCAGAAATATGACACCAGCAACCACCCAGCGGCGCACGAGCCAGCCAACGGTGGACTCGTATGTCAATTCAACACGTGTAAATTGCCGATTGAAAGCACCAAAGAAACCGCGTTCGGCCATCTTGCGGGGGCGCAGGAAGATGGCGGCAAGGGCGGGGCTCAGTGTGAGTGAGTTGATGCCCGACAGAACCACCGAAATGGCAATGGTCATGGCAAACTGGTTATACAACTGGCCGGTGACTCCGGGCATGAGTGACGCCGGAACGAAGACCGCTGCTAGCGAAAGCGTGGTGGCAACAATTGGACCAGCCACTTCCTTCATCGCCGCACTGGCCGCGCGGTACGGATCAGTTTCACCCGCTTCGAACTTGCGCTCAACGTTCTCCACTACCACGATGGCGTCATCCACCACGATGCCGATGGAGAGCACCAAGCCCAGCAACGTCAGCGTATTGATCGAGAATCCAAGCCCCAGCATGATTGCGAATGTTCCGATGATTGACACCGGAATGGAAATCATCGGGATGATCGTTGTGCGGAAACTCTGCAGGAACACGTAAATGATGATCAATACCAGCAGCGCGGCTTCCCAGAAAGTAGAGACCACTTCCTCGATTGACGCTCTGACGAATTTGGTGGTGTCGTAGTTGATTCGGTAATCAACATCTTCCGGGAAGTCTTTCTTGAGTGACTCCATCGCCGCGCCGACGCCTTTGGCAATCTCAAACGCATTCGATCCGGGAAGTTGGAATACCCCCAACAGTCCACTCGCCTCTCCGTCTTGCTTGCCAACGGTGGCGTAACTTGCAGCTCCAAGCTCAACCCGTGCAACATCCTTCAGGAGCACGGTTCCGTTCTTGCCACTGCGCACCACGATCTGTTCAAACTCCTTGACCTGCTCCAGGCGGCCAAGGGTATTGACCTGCATCGTGAATGCAGGCATAACGGAAGTAGTAGGCGATGCACCAGTTTGTCCACCAACGGCTTGGCGATTCTGTTCATCGATCGCCTTGTAGACGGTCTGTGGTTCGATACCAAGCGCCGCCAATTTCTGCGTGTCCATCCAGATGCGCATGGAATACTGGCGCAGTCCAAAGTTAGAAACCTGAGCAACACCCGGGATGCGCTGCAGCGTTTGGACGATATTGATATCGGCGTAATTGGCTAGAAAGTCAGCGTTATACGTGCCCTTTGGTGAACGCAGGCCAACCACCTGTACAAAGTCAGTTGACTGCTTGCGGACGGAAATGCCCTGGCGCTGAACTTCCGGCGGCAACTGCGGGATAGCAGTCTGCGCGTAGTTCTGCACATCGACCGTGCCGATGGAGAGGTCGTATCCGACATCGAAGGTGACGGTGATGACCGCATTCCCGCCGTTCACGGAATTGCTCGACATGTAAATCATGCCGGGCACGCCGTTGATTTGCCGTTCCAGCAAGCGAGTGACCACGTCCGAGGTTGTCTCCGCGGAAGCGCCGGGATAGAACGCGGACACCTGTACGGTTGGTGGAGTAATCGGCGGAAACTGCGAGACCGGCATGATGGTCATCGCAAGACCGCCCGCGATCACCATAAGCAATGCGATCACTGTTGCAAAGATGGGTCGCTTAATGAAGAAGTCAATCATTCGGCGGCCTTACCCATGCGCTTCTCAATTTTGGCTTCCATGGCCTGCAACATGACTTCCGGTGGAACGGTTTGGGTTCCATCGCGAAGCTTCTGCATGCCTTCAATCACCACCGTCTCATCTGCGCCAAGCCCATCAGTAATGACGATGCCCGCTCCACCGCGCGGGCCCGTGGTCACCACCTTCTGATGCGCCTTGCCTTCGGCGTCGACGACCCACACAGTGGCGGCGGCGGTTTGATAGGTCAGTGCATTTTCCGGTATGGAAACGGCGTTTTTCAACTCGTCCACCTGGAGTTTCACAGTGACATACGCGCCTGGCGCCATGACCAAGTCCGCATTCGGGACTTCAATCCGGGTTCGAATAGTGGACGTTTCGCGGTTCACTGAATTGTCAATGAACACCACCTTGCCAGAGCGCTTCCAGGCACCGCTCGGCAGTGAGGCTTGCGTGGTTCCATCACCAGCAAGCTGCATGCGACGCAGTGCGGGGATATCCGAATCAGTGGGCTCAAACTCAACCCACAGCGGATCCATTTGCCGAACAGTGACCAAGGTCTCTTGTGGTGTGACGGAGGTGCCGGCGTACTTGTTGGTTGCGCTGGCCTGACCCGTGACGGGGCTGGCAATGCGGGTAAATGAAAGATTCAGGTTCGCGTCATCAAGCGCGGCGTGTCGCGCATCAAGATTGGCTTCCGCGGTCCGTTGGTTGGCCAGCATTTGATCGAATGCCTCTTGCGAAATTGCCGAAACCTCAACGAGCGGGCGGTTGCGCACTACTTTGTCACTGGCGTTCTTCAGTTCCGCCTCTACAACCGCAACATCTGCTTTCGCCTTTTCCACCATCACGCGGTAAGGGCGTGGATCAATGACGTACAACATCTGTCCTTCGCTAACGGCCTGGCCGTTGGTGAAGCCTTGCGTGTCGATCCATCCGCTCACGCGCGGAATGATGTCAACGGTGCGAACGCTCATGGTCATTCCCGGGTATTCGCGGTGGATAGGCACATCGCTGACCGTCGGCTTGACGGTGCGCACTGGCGATGGTGGCATTCCAGCCGGGCCTTGTGGCGCGCGTGAGCAAGCGCTAGTTACAGCCGCAGTCAGCATGATCGCTGCGAGAAATCCAGTGTTCTTGATAGTCATATGTGTGTACTTAGCCGTTGGACTGGCTAGCAGTTGCACTGCTTGGCGCCAAGAAGTCGTTTGCAGATGGGGTGGGGTTGAATCGCTTTACATCCTCGACAGCGCTTGGCATTGGGCTGTTCTCCCAGCCTCCACCGAGCGATCGGTACAACTCAACGCAGTCTTGCGCCACCAGGCCCTCGGCTTGCGCAAGTCCATTGCGCGCCAGTACCGATGCCTGCAGAAACTCAATGAGGCGGGAAATATCAATAGTGCCGGCGTTGTATTGCATGAACGCCAAGTCATAAGACGCGCCGATTTCGCGGGCGCTGTCCGTGAAGTTGCTGCGCACGGCGCGCGCTGCTGTAAACGAAGTGATAGAAGATTCCACTTGGTTGACGGCAGTGACCACCGCGAGTTGGTACCGCAGCAGGGCGTCAGCGGAACGCGCCTTGGCTTGCTTGACGCGCGCTTCGGCTGCACCGGTCAGGATGTTCATGAAATTCCAACTGACCGCGGGCGTGAATCCGTAGGTCATGTTCGTGTTGACATCCCCCAAGTCACTGAAATTCGGAGTCTGGATGATGAAGTTGCCAGTGAATGTAAAGCGTGGCAAATAGCCTGCCTCGGCGACGCCGATTTCAGCAGTGGCGGCCTGGAAGTTGCGTTCGGCAGCTTGAACGTCGGGGCGACGCATGAGTAGTGTTGAGGGGATGCCCACCGCAATAGGCATGTCCACGGTGGGCACTTTGCCCTCGTTTTCAACCAATGCGCGAACGCGTTCCGGTGTCTCGGCCAACAGAATGCACAGCCCGGAAAGTTGTTTAGCGATCATCCCGTCAAAGCGCAGCGACTCAGCCAATGCCGATGACTGGCGTGATCGCACCTCGCCCAGTTCCACCTTGGAACCAGCCTGGTAGCGAACTTTTTTCTCGATCGCACCGACCAGCTTTCCGTAGCCCTGGGCAAGGTCTCGGTACGCCTTGCGCTGTGCTTGCAGTTGTCGAATGGTGACATACGCCTGGGCAACCTCGGCGCGAATGCTGACTAACGCTGCGCGGTATTCAGCGGCGCTCATCTGCACGCGCGATACACCTGCTTCGATCTGCCGGCGCACGGCGCCCCACACGTCAATCTCCCAAGCAGCGGAAGCGATGTTCCATTCCCAATTGCTGAAGCTCTGTTTCAGCGCGTCCGTATTCTGAATTCCGATGGCGTTGCCGTTGATCCGTCGGCGGCTGTACCCGAGCCCCGTATCCATTTCCGGGAACAGCTTGGAAAAATCAATGGTGTATTGCGCGCGGTACTCCTCAAGCGCAAGCAGTGTGCGGCGCAGATCGATGTTCTGCATGTCGGCACGCGACACCAATTCGCCCAGCACGGGGTCGTTGAAATTCTGCCACCAGCGCTCGCTGATTGGTTCTGTTACCGCGAGGGCGGAATCACTCTTGGCGGTGAATTGCGGCTCCACCGGAACCTGTGGCGCTTGATAGTTCGGCCCAAGGGCGCAGCCGCCGAGGAGTGCCGCGGTGGTTGCAGTCACAGGTGCCCACAACGGGCAGGAATTCAGGGTGCGGCGCATTGCGCGGAGTGTAGCGGTGACATTTACGCGCTTTATGCGTTCACGGGCCGACGGGCTGGGTCAAGAAGTCGCTGCGCGTAGGTGTTCATGGCATCGCGAAGTTGATCGAAGCTCTCAAGAACATAGAGAATCGGCTGGTAATGATCGATTTCAAATGACGTGTTGCAGACCGTCTCCAGGTCAAACGGACGGCGGTCAACATCCTTGGAGTCAAGTGCGTGGGCACTTTCGCCGGGACTGGAAATCAGTCCACTTCCATACAGCCGATTTCGCCCGCCTTCGCGGATCAGACCAAACTCCACGGTGAACCAGAAGAGACGCGCGAGGCGTTCGGTGTGGTGCGGATCATCGGTGCTGACCGCGGCCTTGCCGTAGGTCTGCAGGAAGTCAGCAAAGGTGGGGTCTGCATGCAACGGGACATGTCCAAAGATGTCATGGAAGATGTCTGGCTCAGGTAGGTAGTCAATCGACTCGCGCGAACGAATCACGATGGTGGTTGGAAACTCGCGGCGAGCCAGGCACGCAAAGAACGCCTTCGCGGGCAAGTAGCCGGGAACAGCCTTGCTCTGCCAACCAGTGAGTGGCATCAAGAACTTGTTTACTGACTGCGGTCCCTCGAGGTAAGGGATGTGGTCGCGAACCAAGTTAATGCTGCGTGCGCCGCTCAGATAGACCTCGCTGGCGTTGTTGGCCAGATACGCCATTTGCCGGTCGTAGAGAACGCGCCACGTTTCCTGGTTCTCCGCCGTGTACCCGCCGTAATTCTGTCCGATGTACGCCTTGGTAATGTCGTGGAAGCCAGGCTCACCAAAGTGGTTGGCGTACTCCTGAGCCGCTTTGCCTTGCGGTCCATCAATCATCGCGTGGTTCAGATTGCCGGACATTCCTTGAGCCATCGGTGGTTTCCTTCGTGGACATCGAATTGACGAGCCGTCAGTCTAAGCGGGCGCGTACCGCGCGCGAAGCGCTTACCCGCCGGCTTGTTCCGTGATCCACGGTTTGACGTCATTTGTAGATGCAAGGGCTGGATTGGCTGAAATGCGCGCAATCCCGAGTTGCGCGCGCGCATCAATCCCCCACGGGTCGACGCCAACCACTTTCGGGTCAATGAGTCGGTGCTCACCGGATGCCCGTGCCGCGCGGATCACCAACTCTTGGCAAGAACTATTGAGTTCCTTGCAGAGCGCGCCCTCTTGAGCTGCAAACGGGTTCTCGCGCATGAGCGCTTGGCCATCGATGAAGTAGCCCTTAAATCGTGCAGCATCGATTTGTATGCGCGCCCAACGGACATCTGGCGGCTCGCCGTGGTAGATGCACCAGCGATCGCAGATGGCGCCATCCGGGCCATTCTCGTCAATCTGCTCAAGGGTCACTTGCAAGACCAGCGCATCATCACTGTCGTCAGGCAGTTCCAACACGGTGTCTACCGAACGCAACATGGCCACCATCACTGAAGCCACTAAGTGACCACTGGCGGTTGGCGCCACGCGAATATCCACGCGATCCTCGCCGAAGCGAATCTTCCCGTGCAGGTGCGCGCGCATGAACTGGTAGGCCTCGTCGGCAATCTCGTCGGTCATTGGGTGGAATCGTAACTGCCAGCGCCGCGCGCCGTAGGATTCCGCCCGTGACTCACCTTTGCGTGTCCATTTCCGTTGAAGCCCCCGATGAGATCCACACTGCGCTTGCCGATGCGCGTCGTGCAGTTGAGCACGGTGCCGACATGGTGGAATGGCGCGTCGACGCGTTGGCAGAATGTGAGGATGCATTGCGCCATGTGCGGACCTTAGTGCGTGAATCGCCTGTGCCGTGCATCGTGACGATCCGTGGCGCGCGTGAGGGCGGCGAATGGCGTGGCGACGAAACCGATCGGGTGAGTTTTTTAGAGGCACTTTGCACCGCGAGTGGCGAAGTAGCGCCGACATACATTGACTTTGAACTTGCGGATATGCAACGCAGCGCCAATGTGCGCCAGAAATTGGAACTCTGTGTCGAACACCCTGGGCAAGTGCGTACGGTGGGCACGCGATTGATCTTGAGCGCGCATGACTTTGAAGGCCGCCCTGCGGCACTTCTCCGGCAGTGGACAGCCATGGCGGAGGCTGATGCGTGCGCTGTTGCAAAGGTGGCATGGCGTGCGCGCAGTGTGCGCGACAACATCGAAGCATTTGAGTTGCTCGCCACGCGCGTGAAGCCAGCAGTGGTGCTGTGTATGGGCGAGCCCGGGCTGATGAGCCGCGTCCTTGCGCCGAAATTTGGTGCATTTCTCACCTTCGCCCATGCAGGGAGTGATTCCGATGCACAGCGTGCCGCAGCAAACGCAGCTGGGACAGCGCCCGGACAAGTGTCGGTTCAGGACATGGTCAATCTGTACGGGTTTCGGAGGATTAATTCTGCGACGCGTGTCTTTGGCGTGATCGGTTGGCCGATCGGTCATTCGCGGAGTCCGCATGTGCACAACGAATGGTTTCGAGAGGCTGGGCGTAATGCAGTGTTGCTGCCGATACCAATTCCGCCGGAGTATGAACACTTCAAAGCGTCCGTTGCGGAGTTGTTGGCATGTGCGCCGTTGGACTTCCGTGGTGCGTGCGTGACAATTCCCCACAAGGAGAATCTCCTGCGATTTGTCAATGAGCAGGGCGGTTACGTCGATCCGCTTGCGGAACGCATCGGTGCAGCGAACACGCTGTATCTGGATGCTGCAGGCGCTTTGTATTGCGCCAATACGGATGCGCCTGCTGCAGTGGATGCACTGACACACGGCATGGGGATCGAACGCGCTGCGCTGCCTGGGAAACGTATCGCTGTACTTGGTGCGGGTGGGGTTGCTCGTGCGGTTGCTGTTGGTCTCGCGGATGAGGGTGCGCATGTAGTGGTCTTCAACCGCAATGAAGATCGCGCGCGTCGAATGTGTGCGCAGTTGCAAGAAGGCGCTATGCGGGCGCGCAGCGCGGTTGCAGGATCGATGACTGCTGGACGCACCACAGAAATGAGCACCGGTGGCTTTCATGCATTTATCAATTGCACGCCAGTGGGCATGCAAGGTGGGCCGGACCCACAGGGCAATCCACTTGCGAGCGATGTTCACCTTGATGAGACCGTGACGGTCATGGATACCGTCTACGCACCACGCGAGACGCCGCTCCTGATTCATGCGCGGTCACGCAGCGCGCGCACAGTTGATGGCTGGGTGATGTTCACCAAGCAGGCTGAGCGTCAATTCCGCTTGTGGCATACCGATTGAGAGTGAGTGACAAACGCGTAGTGGCGCAGGCGCCTTACTGCTGCTCGGGGCGAGTGCGGCCCATGCGGTCTGGGCTTGCGCTGAATGCGTCGCGCGCTGACTTTGGAACTTCCCACAGCGTGAACTGATCGGATTGTTTCACGATGCGTGCTCCCTCGGGAATGATCGGATCGGCCATGGGGCCTTGACCACGACCGGGACCACGACCGGGGCCAGGTCGGGAGCCAGGACCAGCACCAGATCTTGGGCCAGAGCCACCACGTGGTCCGTTCGGTCCGCGCCGGGTTTCTAAGACATAGAGGCGTTCGTACTGATCGAAGTCCGAGTCCTTGAGTGTGCCCCAGCGTGCGTGTGTGTCCATTGCAAACGCCGCCCAGAATTCCAATCCATGCCGAGCTGCGACGACCGCTTGATCACCGGGAATCAGTTCTGCGCGCCATGAACGTAACTCTGCATAGCCGGCATCACTGATGGTTTCCATGAGCCTTCCATGCATGAGATTGGTAGCACTGACGGTAAGGAAAATGGCGGCGATGGCTGATACGGACCACTGCACAATTCGAATCACGGGTCGTCTGCTTGTACAAAGTAAGTACACCGCGATACAAGCCAGAGGTACGGGCGCCATCAGTGCAAGTCGCATCAGGTGATCACCACTGAAGATGGGGCACAGGAGGCATGCTGCTGTAAAAAACATGCCAAACACCAGTGCTTCGTCGGCGACGGTTCGCGTGCCTGATCGAGTGACGCGCGCGAGCAGTGCAGTACCAAGCAGCACTGCACCGATCCAAACGCCCCCCATCAATAATCCTCCCGGTCCTCCCGGTCCTCCCGGTCCTCCCGGTCCTCCCGGACCGCGTGGGCCTCCCTCACCCATGAAAAGTCGTCCCGTTCCCCCCGGACCATTTTCTGGGTCGTTGTTTCGCGAAATTCGTCCCGTTCCTCCCGGACCATTTTGTTGGGGGGTTATGAGGGTGATCGGCAGCTTTAGGATCGCTGTCGCCTTGCCCGGTGCGAGCCACCACACTGCACCGAATGACACCGCGCCGATCGACACCAGTACTATCGCCGCCCGTACCGCTTTCTTTCGATCGACTCCCCCCCGCACCGCTCGTACCGCCAGCATCAACGCCGCGCCGAGGGCCGTTGCAGCGAATGTGCCCGCATGCGTGAGCGCCGCCATGACCAGCAGGAACGCCGCCACGAACCACCAGCGCGTGGCACCACGTCCGCTTTCAGACCGCATCGCGATCCATCCGCATATCCACACCCCCACCATAAACACATACGCCATTGATTGCTTCTCAAAGTCACCGACCATCCGAAGCAATGGCGCGCTCACCGTGATCGCCAATCCAACAGCGATCGCCCCCGGAATCATGCCGCGCTTCCCGCCAGCGAAGATCCACGCCGCCATGAACAATGGAATCGCCGCCATCGGTTCCGCCAGCGCATCCACCACGCGTGAAGCAAAGAGAGTTGCGGTATCGATGTCCCATCCAATGGTGACCATCAAGCATTTGGCAAGCACCGCATCAACCATGAACGTGATCGGAACATCCGCCCATCGAAGCGTTCCATGCTCCAGCAAATCCCGTGCCTGTACCGCGTAGTAACCAGCATCCATTCCCGCCGGCACCGCCCCACGAAAGAGCATCGTTCCGCGTACGAACCACGCCAACGCAATCACTACCACTAGTGCCATGCACCACGCAGGGTCACGGAACAGGCCGAGCGGTGCAGTGCGATCGGCACCAGGCGGAACAGATGATTCACCGGCTGTGTCTGCAGGAATATCGCGCGTTTCTTTGCACCCAGGGGTGACGGCGGGGGCCAGACTTTCGTGCGCATCGGTCGACATGTTCTGCATGGTGTAGCAAGTGATTGCCCATGACATGCGCATGGGGACGGCGCCGTATCTCGTTTCAACGCGACCGACGTGGATATCCTTGTAATCCATGCTGACCTACCGCACCGCTGGCGAGTCTCACGGACCAACAACCTTGGCGTTTGTGGAAGGACTTCCTGCCGGACTGGCCATCGACACCACCTTCATCAATGCGGAACTGGCGCGCCGTCAGGGCGGCTACGGCCGGGGTGCAAGGCAGCGCATAGAGACCGATGTCGTGCGGGTGCTGACCGGCGCGCGCGCTGGTGTGACACTCGGTTCCCCAGTAGTGCTTGAGATTGTCAACAGGGACAGCCGGCTTGATGACGCCGCGAAGACCCCGCCGGTCACTCGTCCGCGTCCTGGGCACGCAGACCTTGCGGGCAGTCTCAAGTGGTTGACCCAGGATTGTCGTGGCACGTTGGAACGCGCCAGTGCGCGGGAAACGGCAGCGCGCGTTGCAGCGGGTGCACTTGCCCAAGTGTTCTTGCGCGAATTTGGAATTGAAGTCTTTGGGTTTGTAAGCGG
>CAMDCW010000074.1 GCA_945890745.1 Phycisphaera mikurensis NBRC 102666 | reverse complement strand
CGAAAGAACTGTGCATTCCGCACGGTTTCTTCCTCACGGTTGGCACGGAGCGCCGCCTGCTCTGCAGCAATTCCCACCTGCGCGGAAGCGTCGCGACTACTCAACGTCTTGGCGCGATCCGATCGCGCTGCAAGCACCCCGAATTCGCGGATCAAACTCTCAAACTGTTGCCGAGCGGCTTCGCACTCCTCATCGGTTCCCCGTCCGGCGCGTCGATCTTCCGCCGTCCGTTGCGCCGCGCGATGTTGCGCGCGCAGAATCACCAAGCGCAATGGTTCGGACCCGGCATCAAAGCGCTTGACCAACGCCATGGCGCGCGCCATCAATGCGTTGCGACGCGATTCATCGTCTTCACGTTCAAGCCGAGCGGCCATGATCGAAGCCAAGCGGCTCACGAGCGTCGATCGCCCATCACCCTCAGGCTCATTATCTAACTGTGCCGCTAGGTGAGCGATGACCAGATCAGTGCTACCGCGCGACTCCAGCCAAGCAACCGTGGCATCCGACAGTTCCTTGGGCACCGCGACATCCGGTCGCGATGGCGGCGCAACGATCAATGCAGCAATTGAATTGCCTTGCACAGGAAGCTGCGCCCACTGCCTGAGTAGCACCGCAGCGCGCGCCGCAAGCAGCGGCTGACTCACGGAATCACACGCAATCAAGCTTGAAAGCAACACCAAACCGCGATCATGAACCGTTTGGTCGGTGTCGCTTGCCAGCGCCGCGCCGGTAGCGAATCGCGCCCATGGCTCAAACCATAACGGCAGCGATCGACGCACGCGAGCCAGTGTCGCAAGCGCAGCAGCGCGACGCTTTGGATCCTCGGAGCGCGCGTCGCGCATGGCTTCAAGTGCGGTGGTGGTGGCCTTTGCCGCTGAATCAATCTTGGTATTGCTTGCGGGCGTGGCGGGCGCCTCAGCCGCACCAGCTGCGGCGTCGGCTGGCTGATCACCCGCACCGGCTTGTGCACCGGTGTTCGCAGCGCTTGCAGCACCCGCAGAAACATCCAGAGCCGCAGCGTATGCCGCTACAACGGCGGCAAGACCTGCATCACCACGCGCATCAAAGTTTGCCAGTACGGCACGCGCGCGGATTGCTGCGGGAGCGTCAAACGCCCCGGGCGCCAAGGCAGGCGGCACGGGCATACGTGCATCAATGGCTCTCGACTCCGCATCCTGAATTCGTGCATCCATACTCTCGCGCGGCGCGATACCTGCGCGGGCAATTCGAATCGCCTCAAAGGATGCGCGTAGTGATTCTTCGGCGCGTCCGGAGCGACGCAGCGCTTCCGCACACACCGCCGCAGCCGTCAGTCCATCGGCGCTCGGCGCGGCGCCGTCCCACGCTCGGAACGCTCGTTGCATGGGGTCAAGTGCAAAGATCCAGTCCCCGCGCGCCACGCGCATGCGTCCGCGCCAGAGCGCATCGCCGGCAGCGAGCCACTTGGCGGTCTCCTTGGGGACGTTGGCGCCGCGTACATCGCGCACGTCACTCCACGCGACAGACTGCTGCTGCTCGAGGCCGCCGCGTCGCGTACGGACTTCGATGCCCGCGGGTCCCACACTCACGATGTCTCCGTCAATGGAAGGCGCACTGCCGCGGAGTTCAATGACGTCAGCGCGTAGCGGAGCATTGCCCACGCCCATGGCGATCGTCACAGCAACGGTGGGAGCAAGCGTTCTCCATCCGCTCAACGCAGTCCCGAAACGTAGCCATCGTGTGCTCACGGCGGGTTATCTCCGTTGCCACCCTTCGGCCGCACTTGCCGGAATTCACCATCGGCCTCCTGTGCTATTTGTCGCAATTGCTGACTGCCCGACTCTTCGCCGAACGCAATCGCGTTGATGGTGACGCGCTTTCCACGCGCATTCATCTGCCTGATCTGCGCGATCGATTCGGGCGGGATTTCACCATCGGAAAGGAAGAAGATCACGTCGGGGCGCGCGTCGAGTGCAAACACCGCGCGAAACGCTGGCGTTGGCTCGGTACCACCGGAAGGACCCACATTGTTCAACCACGTCTTCAACTTCTTCACCATGCTTGAACGCACGCGCTCCCAGCGATCGCTGAATGCCCACGGCTCAGAGCTGTCGTAGAACACTACATAGACAGACGCAAAGTCCGGCAGTGCCACGATCGCTTTGTAGAGCTCCTGCTTCGCTTCGCCAATGCGACCGTTGACCATTGATCCGCTCTTATCAACGATGAACGCAAACCGCGTGCCACGACCGCCGACGCCAAAGAAACTCGTTCCGCCAGCGCCACCGCTCAGTCCGCCGCCACCGCCGCCGCCCGCACCGCCTGTGCCACCACCACCGCCAAACCCGTCCCCACCACCGCCGCCCGGACCAAATCCGCCGAAGCCTTCCGCGCCGCCCTCGCCAAGACCAGTGCCTTCGCCGAGTGCGCCAGCCAACGGATCCTCATTGACTGTCGGCGCCGAAGGTGCCACCGATGATGCAATCTCTGGGCTCTGCGGCGCATCGCCACCTTGCGTTGCGGTCGACGTGTCACTATCGCCTGAGTCTTCCGGCAGCACGGACAACTCAATCATCGCCTCGCCAGGACGCGGCGCACCGGCGCGCTCAATGTTGGTCACGGCCAGCCACACCAAGAGCACGCCGTGAATCGGCAGGCTGAGGGCTAACCCCAAGAGCATCCAACGCAGTCCCACCGTCCAAGCACGCGCGCCACCCGGACGCGCCGCAGCATCCACTGGCTTACTAGCGGCAAGATTGGGCGACGGTGTGGCCACGGTCGCATGGTAGGTCGAAGCGGCTGCGGACCTCCCGCATTTCCCTGCCGCCGCGATGGCGGTCGGGCATCTACCATGCGCCACCCCCGGCGCGTGTGCGCCACAATCAAACTGGAGGACGCGTGGCCAAGCGCTTCGAACGAGTGGTGCTGAAAGTGAGCGGCGAGAGCCTCTCGAAGCCCGGAGAACTGGGCATTGATCCCGAGGAGCTTGGTCTCCTTGCGGACGAGATCGCCGACGCGTACCGCAAGGCCAGCCCCGTGCAATTGGCAGTGGTGGTGGGTGGTGGCAACATCATCCGCGGCGCGCGACTTGCCGCCACTGGCAAGGTGGACCAGTCGACCGCCGACTACATGGGCATGCTGGGCACCGTGATCAACGGGTTGGCGCTCAAGGAAGCCCTTTCGCACGTCGGCATTGAGGCCCGCGTCATGAGCGCCATCAATCTGACCGCCGTTGCCGAGCCGTTCATTCGCGCGCGTGCGATCCGCCACCTTGAGAAGGGGCGCGTGGTGATCCTGGTTGCGGGAACCGGCAATCCATTCTTCACGACCGACACCTGCGCCAGTCTGCGCGGCATTGAACTCGGTGCACAGGCTGTGTTGAAGGCAACCAAGGTCGACGGCATCTACACCGCTGATCCGAAGAAGGACCCGAAGGCCACGCGTTACGAGAAGCTGAAGTTCTCCGAAGCGGTCGAGAAGAAACTGGCGGTCATGGATCTCACCGCACTCACCATGTGCATGGAGCATTCGCTGCCAGTGGTGGTGTTTGACTTCCGAACCAAGGGCAACATCCAACGAGTGCTTGAGGGCGATTCAAGCGTCGGCACGGTCGTTACCAACTGAAGCGGGCGCAACTGCGCACCAATTGAAAGGCAATTGAACATGGATATCGATACAACACTGCTTGAAGCCGAAGACCGCATGAGCACCAGCGTGGACTATTTCCAGCGCGAATTGCGCGGCATGCGCACTGGTCGCGCCACCACCGCACTGCTGGAATACGTCAAGGTTGAGTATTACGGCTCAAGCACTGACCTGCGCGAACTGGCGGCGATCAACGTTGCGGATGCAACGACGTTGCTGGTCAAGCCGTTCGATCCAAGTTCCAAGACAGAAATTGTCAAGGCGATTGAGTCTGCAGGTATCGGCGTTCGTGCCATGGCTGAGGGTCCCGCGGTGCGCGTGAGCGTGCCAGCACCAAGTTCTGACCGCCGTAAGCAATTGATCACGCAGGTCAAGAAAGCGTCCGAGGATTCCAAGGTGGTCATTCGCAACGAACGTCGCGATGCCAACAAGGCGATCGATGCAATGCTTGCGGATAAGAAGGCCGGCGTGACTGAAGATCAAGCCGAAGCCGCCAAGGAAAGCATGGACGAACTGACCAAGAAGTACACCAAGAAGATCGATGAGTTCTTGGAGAAGAAGATCACTGAGATCGAGGAAGTCTGAGCAGTTCCGACTGCAACGCATCATGCACTGCCCCTACTGTGACCGTGACAAAGACAAGGTGATCGACAGCCGCCCGAGCGATTCGGGTGATGCGATCCGTCGTCGTCGCGAGTGCTTGGCATGCAGCAAGCGCTTCACCACGTATGAGCGCGTGGAGCGCACGGAGCGATTGATGGTGATCAAGCGTGATGGAACGCGGGTGCCGTTCAACCCGGAGAACATCATGCGCGGCATCGTGGCGGCGTGCGGCAAGCGGCCGGTTCCGGCGACTGAGAAGGAGCGCGTGATCCGCGAGGTGGAAGAAGAGATGCACCGCGAGTTTGAGCGCGAGGTGCCAAGCCGCGCGATCGGCAAGCGGGTCGCGGACAAGTTGCGCGCGGTGGACCACGTGGCGTACATCCGCTTTGCAAGCGAGTACTACCAATTCAGCACCATGGGCGAATTCCAGCGAGAGTTGGACGATTTGGCGGATCGAACCAGCCCGGCGCCGGGTCATCCAGACCTGTTTTCCGGTCAGTGACCTGCATCTAAATTCGGTAGCCTCTGCGTCCCATGCCACGGATCACGCTCCCCGACGGAACAATCAAGGATTTCACCGCACCCGTTACCGCCGCCGAGGTTGCTGCCTCGATCGGCGCCGGCCTTGCCAAAGCCGCCATCGGCGCCAAGGTGAACGGCGAGCTGCGCGACCTCTCCACGCTCCTCACCACCGACTGTTCGCTCTCCATCGTCACGCCTAAGAAGCGTGAAGGCGGTGCCGATCCCGATGGTCTGTTCCTGGTGCGCCACAGTGCCGCGCACGTGATGGCTGAGGCCATTCAGCGCCTCTTCCCCAATGCCAAACTTGTCTACGGTCCACCCGTCGACACCGGCTTCTATTACGACATCAGTTTCGACGGCGGACGATCCATGTCCACCGAAGACTTCGCCGCCGTTGAAGCAGAGATGGCAAAGATCGTCGCCGAGAACCGCCCGTTCACGCGCTATGACATGCCCGCCGCTGAAGGACTCAAGAAGGTCCAGTCCGAAGGCTCGAAGTACAAGCTCGACAACGCCGAACGCGCCTGCGTTGCTGGCAGCGAAACGCTGAGTTGGTACGCCACCGGTACACCAGGCACTGGTTGGGAAGACCTGTGCCGCGGGCCGCACGTTCCAACCACCGGAAAGATCGGCGCGTTCAAAGTGACGAGCCTCGCTTCCAGCTACTGGAAAGGCGACGAAACCAGCGATCGCCTCACGCGCGTGTACGGAACCGCCTTCGCAACGAAGGAAGAACTTGCCGCGCACATCGCCCTGCTTGACGAAGCCAAGAAGCGCGACCACCGCGTGCTCGGCAAGCAACTGCGCCTCTTCCACATTGATGAAATGGTCGGCCAAGGCCTGATCCTGTGGACGCCCAACGGTGCTGTCATTCGCCAAGAGTTGCAGACATTCATCAGCGACGAACTGCGCAAGCAGGGCTACAGCCAAGTCTTCACGCCGCACATCGGCAAGCTTGATCTGTACCGCACCAGTGGTCACTTCCCCTACTACCGCGAGAGCCAATATCCGCCGCTCGTTGACCATGATCAACTCAGCCAACTCGCCAAAGAAGGCTGCAGCTGCGGCGACCTGGTGAACCGCATGGAGAAGGGCGAGATCGACGGCTATCTCTTGAAGCCGATGAACTGCCCGCACCACATTCGTATCTTCGCAAGCAGCCCACACAGCTACCGCGACATGCCCGTGCGCCTCGCCGAATTCGGCACCGTCTATCGCTGGGAACAGTCCGGCGAAATCGGCGGCATGACCCGCGTTCGCGGCTTCACGCAAGATGACGCGCATCTCTTTGTTCGCGAAGACCAAGTGGCAGAAGAAGTGCTCGGCTGCCTGAGCCTAGTCAAACTGATTTTCGGCACGCTCGGTATGAATGAGTACCGCGTGCGCGTTGGTCTGCGCGACCCGGACAGCGCCAAGTATGTGGGCGACCCCAAGAACTGGGACAAGGCCGAAGAAGCCTGCCGCGCTGCCGCCAAGACGCTCGGCGTTCCATTCAGCGAAGAGCCCGGCGAAGCTGCGTTCTACGGACCAAAGATTGACTTCATCGTCAAGGATGTCATCGGCCGCAGTTGGCAGCTTGGCACCGTGCAGGTGGACTACAACTTGCCGATCCGCTTCGATCTCTCCTACAACGGCGCGGACAATCAACAGCATCGCCCGGTGATGATCCACCGCGCACCGTTCGGAAGTATGGAACGATTCGTCGGTTGCTTGATCGAACACTTCGCCGGCGCGTTCCCGCTCTGGCTTGCACCGGAACAAGTCCGCGTGCTGCCGATCAGTGAGAAGAGCAACGATTACGCGCGCGAGCTGTACAACGCGCTGCGCGCCGCCGGCCTGCGCGTCACGATGGATGACGGCAACGACCGCGTCCAAGGCAAGATCAAGGACGCCAGCGACATGAAGGTGCCCTACTGCGCCGTCGTCGGCCCGCGCGACGCCGAAGGCCGCAAGGTCAGCGTCCGCGCGTTCGGCACGGAAGCAAACTTGGGCGAGATCGGCTTCGACGCGTTCGTTGACGGTTTGGTGCGTGAGTACCGCACCCGCGGCGCAGAGACGGTCAAGGGGGGGATGGGCGCGCCGGTCAAGTGACTGGCGGGCACATCACCCCCACACCACCTCAGTTGGAACGCCACCGATTCAAGAGGATCGCCAGATCCGCTCCATTGCGAAATCCGTCGTGATTGAAATCGCCGCGTGTGAATCGCGAGCCGCCAGTATCAACTCCCCAGAACGCCAAGAAGAGCCCCAAATCGACGCTGCCGACGAATCCGTCACCGTTCATATCGCTGAGAAGAGCGGTTTCATATTCGGGAAGCAACGGCGCGAGGTATGGCGTGAGGTACGACATCTTCAATGCGTCGGGCGTATTGAAGTCGCAGCCGAGGACGCCGCCGGTGTCGTTACTGTTGGGTGTAAATCCGAACCAGCAGAAACTGATGCCTTTCTTCGTTGCGTCGCCGTTAATCGTGACCGCAATCGCTTGCGCGTCCGCCGTTTCGCTGATCGGCTGTGCCAAAGACCAGTCGCCCTGCATGTAATGAAGGAGTGCGTTGACCCACAGCTTATCGGAGTCCACCTGATCGGTCGACAGCGTGACGGTCGAGCAACCTGTGGAACTAGGATTCTGCAACCACGAGCCGAATTCGCCAACGAACATCGGCGCGGTGTTGTTCTGCACGAGGTAGCCCCAGAATGGGCGCCACGCCACATCGGCAAGGTTGTATGGATAGTTGGGATAGCGCGCGGTATCGAACCACGGCAGAGGGTCATTATTGCTCAGGGTCTGCGCAGTGCCCGGATAGTCGTGGATTGAATAGACCAACTTGTTCTGATACGCCTTCCCAAGAATAATGGGTGCGGCTGCGGCGCCAGTCAGGTTGGCTCCCCAGTTGGTGAATGTGTTTCCGTTCGCACTGCTCGGGAAAACCGCGTCCGCATTGGCCCACTGCGTTCCTTCTACCATGATCAGGAGACGCGGATTCACAGCAAGAATCGCCTTTCCGCATGCCTCTGCTGCGTGATTCCAAGCCTGCGGGCCGGTTGCGTCCGTCCACGCCGAACCACCCTGGTCCCACGGCTGCTTCTTCGGCTCATTGAACAGGTCGCACGCGATCACTGCATGGAACGGGTCGTTCGTATCACTCGCATAGCGAGTGGCGATAGCAACCCATTCATTGATCCACTGCTGCTGACTGACCGAATCCGAGTACCAGAGCGGCTGGCTTGCAAACCCACCAGAGATGATGCAGTGGTTGTCGAGGATCACCTTCAGGCCGATAGAACCGGCGTACTTAATAACCTCGTCCATGCACTCTTTCGGGGTCTTAACTTGCCACACGCCGTCAACCTGGTTAGCAAACAACGGCGCGTTGAGCTGCGTACCGTAGCGGTCACCGGCCATCTGGTTGACTTGGTCAAGCCCGGAATATGGCGGGTTGTAGTACGTCCCTGCGATGTAACTCGCCACTTTGTTCGAATTGCAACCCATCCCCGCCGCTGGCTGCGTGCAGACCATGTTCGCGTATGACCACGGCAGCCGAACGCAATTGAAACCGAGGCTCTTCATCTTGTCCAGGTAGTCGCGAAAGTCCGGGCTGTAGGTCGAGGAGGGACTGTTGTACAGGCCATCCACTACCCCAAGCGACGTCTCAAACCCCGACCAATTGACACCAGTGAGACGAACGTTGTTTCCGTTCTGGTCAACGATCTGGTTACCGCTAACAGTCAAGCCTCCGTCCGGACCTGTGTAGGAGTCCTGTGCGTAGACGACTGCGGCAAAGGAAAGACCGATGGTGGCGCTCAGTGCACCGAGTGAATTCAATTGAAACATGGGGATCTAGTTCTGTTCCTGGACATGCATAGGTGCGAATTGAGACAACGTGTCCGCATGAACACTTCCTATGCAACGTGTGCGTAGGTTGCCCTGCAATCGACTGGGCGCAAGGAGAAATGCACCCCAAAGCCTAGGAACGAGTAAATTCTGCAGCGCAAATTCTCTAAACTTGTCCAATACCGCTCCCCCCCGCTCGCAACCGACAAGTCGAGTTCAGGAATTCTCGTTTTTGTGCATGCAAATCGCTGCTCATCCCATACCCTTGAACCGCGCCCCTGCCATGAACCATGACCATCGATTCTCTCCCACCATCTGCAGGTCGCCCCGCGGAATTCCCGCACGACATTCGCCTCTTTCTGGGAAGTTGGCAGAACGTCGGAGTTGAGAATCCAATCGGGGAGGTGACGAGCACGGGATTGAGCAAGATCCCGGGTGAATGGATTGTGTCCCGGGCCCGCACGATCAGCCATTGGCTCTTACCGTCGGCCGATGCAACGGCGCGGGTCGTCATTTACGAGACCGGCGTCTGGCCCTCAGGTGAGATCGAGTCGCTGTGGTGGAATTTTGTTGATTCGCATCGACTTAACGTCCAGCAGCACGGCGAGGTTCGCATTCTGCAGTTTGGGGCTTCAGAGGCGGAATCGCTCGCTTCCATGGTGACGTTGGCGATTCTCTTCGGTTGGGACATCCGTGCAGTCCAGGTCGATTCGGATCGCAGATTTAAGATTGATGATGACAGCGTTGTTGAGGTGTGGGGCGCATCGCAGGCGGATCGTGCCTCGTTTATTTCGCGTATTGCGTTGTGACTGGCAGCGGATCGACCTCCCAGACTTTCGGGGTCAGTTCGCATGCAACGTCAATCGATGCGGTTCGACATGCGACGTCTCCCGCCGAGCCCAAGCACGGCAAGCGCGATCGCGGAGATCGCGCCGGGAGCGGGAACAGTGAATGACGAGTCGACAGTGGACGAAGAATAATCGTAGAACCCGGCAAACGGCCAAAACTGGTAATAGGCGTTCCACTGCCCGATGTCGATGGTCGCCGGTCCAGTGCCAGCGATCACGAGGTGAGCGAACCAGGTGCCGTACTCGCCCGTTGTGCCGGCGCCAGCGACGTTGACTCGACCCCCCAGGCCCGACAGGACGACCGCCGGGGTGCTGGGGTTGATGCTGTCATTGAACCATGAGCATCCGGGGTATGAAGCGGAGATTGAGTTCGACGACGGTCCGAAAGGCGTCCCATTCCACGTGCCCGACGGGAAGGAGCTCGACTGCACCGAGACGTTCGCATATGTCTGGCCTGACGGATCGCCGTACGTAGATTCGCCGATGGTCACGAAACTGTCGAGCGAGTCATGCGTCGAGGTCGACGAGGAATCCGGAGCCCAACCCTTGAGCCCCGGGCTCGACCCCTGTACGAAACCACCCGCAGCGGAGGTGCTCAACCTCTGCAGAATGACGTTCTGCAGCCGGTTGTTCGAGACGGTGAACGTGGCATACAAATCGACCAGCGTGTAATCGCCCGCCGTGCGCACGAAGGCGCAAACACCGGTCATCGAGGCATTCGCGGAAACCACGAGGCAGCCGACCACGGCTGCGGCAAGATGTGAGAGCGTCATATTGTTTATCCGGAAGGGAAAGGAAACGAACGAGGAGATCGCCACACAGAATACGCACATGCCGACCGGAGATGATGCGGGATTCCGAGGTTAAAACCAACCTTACCCCTCAAACAGGGTCCACGCCAGATTCGGCCGTGGACATTACGCCTGAAATCACTGGCATCCCCGCGCAAGTCGTACACACGCGCTGAACCCCTGAAAATTGCGCTTGATCTTCGCATTCATTCTCGAGCGATAGAGAATCGAATGTGGCTATGGGGCGGCTCGACCTCGCCGCTGCGCGGCATGAGCCGGGGGCGCGTTGAAGTTATTCCTGACAGGAGCCCCAGGCGGCGATCAGGTCGCCGATGTCGAGGCCGTTGACCGTACCGTCGCTGTTGATGTCGCCGATGCCGGGTCTTCCCCAGGTGGTCAGAAGCAAGCCGAGGTCGCTGCCGTTGACGGCGTGATCCCGGTTGAGGTCGGCCGGGCATGCAACGATCACCGCGAGGTTGAATACGCCGCCGGCAGAAATTGTCTTGACGGCGCCCAGGTCCGACGGGGCCGTGCACTGACCCAAGTTATTCACACCCCAGCTGCGTACCGATCCGTCTTCCAAGAGCGAGATCGTGTGCTGGGTACCGGCGGCGATGGCCTTCACCGGTCCAAGGTCTGTGGGGACGGTGCACTCACCGAAGTCGTTCGATCCCCAGCAGCGGACGGTGCCGTCTGTTTGAAGTGCGACGGTGTGGGCCCAGACGGTCGCGCCGCCACTGCTCCATCCGGCGGCGGCGATCGCGGCGACGGGCCCCAGATTGGCCGGGATCGTGCACTGGCCGCGGTAGTTCCATCCCCAGCAACGCACCGTTCCGTTGGCAAGAAGTGCCGCGGCGTGCGCCTCGCCTGCGGCGACGGCGGTGGCGGGACCGAGATCGGCCGGGACGTTGCACTCACCGTAGGAGTTCCATCCCCAGCAGCGGACGCTTCCGTTGGATTGGAGAGCAACGTTGAAGTAGCCGCCGGCGGCGACCGCGATCACCGGACCGAGGTTCGCAGGAACGACGCACTGGTTGTAGATGTTAAATCCCCAGCAGCGAACCTTGCCATCGGACTGAAGCGCCGCCGTGTGATAGCCACCGGACGAGATGGCACTGACAGGTCCGAGGTCCATGGGCACGTTGCACTGGCTCATGTAGTTGTATCCCCAGCAGCGAACCGTTCCGTGGACGTCTACCGTCGCGGCGTGGAACCACCCCGCAGACGCTGCCGTGACGTATCCAAGGGCGCTTGGCACGTGGCTTTGGCAGTACGAGTCCGAGCCCCATGACCGGAGCGTGCCGTCTTGTTGGATCGCTGCCGCGTGCCAGGGTCCTGCAGCAATGGCCGTCACCGGATCGAGATCCGTCGGCACCGTGCACTCCCCACTGTCATTTCCTCCCCAGCATCGCACGGTGCCGTCGGACTGCAGTGCCATGGTGAACCTCTCGCCGGCCGCCACGGCGGTGGCGGGCCCGAGATCCTCGGGTACCTCGCACTGGCCGTATGAATTGCCGCCCCAGCAGCGGACGGATCCGTTGGCCAGGACCGCGGCGGTGTGCTGGACGCCCGCGGCGACCTTCGTCACGGACGCCAGGTCGTTGGGGACGTTGCACTGGAGCGCTGAATCATCCCCCCAGCATCGGACGGTACCGTCGACCAGCACTGCGGACGTGTGGATGTAGCCGGCCGCGATCGATGCTGCGGCGCCCAGGTCAGCCGGAGTATTGCGCTGGCCGAAGTTGTTGCGCCCCCAGCATCGGACTGCGCCGTCCTGCTGCCGCACCACGGTATGGAAACCTCCGCCGGCGATCTCAGCCACTGGGTCGAGGTCAGCAGGGACAGTGCACTGGCCGAAGCTGTTGTTCCCCCAGCATCGAATGGTGCCGTCAGAACGGAGGGCAACGGTGAAGTAACCGCCTGCGGCGATCGCGCTCACGGGTCCGAGGTCTGCTGGAGCGGTGCTCTGGTTGCTGTCGTTCCTTCCCCAGCCTCTCACGGTACCGTCTGGGCGAACGACGAGCGTCTGGGAATAGCCCGCAGAGACAGCGGTCACCGGCCCGAGTTCGCTGGGGACGAAGCCCTCACCAGTGATGTTTCCGCCCCAGCTACGGACGTCCTGTGCCCAGGCAGGGGTCCCGCAGCAAAGCTGGAGTGCGATTGCTACCGCCGCGCTGGACCATGTCAGATGTGTTCGCATATGGAGACCCCGTTCTACGCAAGTATACGTTGGACATGGCGCGCCACGTGCGGCCGATTCCGAAAAAACAGAATTCCCATGATCGCCGTCGATCGCAGACGGAATGCACCGAGACGCAACATCTCGTCCTGCTCTCGCTAGTTGTCGTTGGCGTGCCCACGCTCACGAATCAAACACCACCAAACCATGGCAGACGCCAAGGCTTTAGGAAGTAACCCGACAACGAGAAACAGAAATTAGGGAGTCCTGACGGCACGGAAGCCGAAGTTGTCGTAGGCGCTGCTCGGGGGAAAGTTGAAGCGCTGCGAGCCACGGCAATGGTTGGAGTTGCCGTACCAACAGCCGCCGCGCAGCAAACGATCCGAACCCGTCCTGGGCCCTGTGGGGTTTGTCACGCTTCCTGCTGCATAAGGCTCATACCAATCTTGGCACCACTCCCAAACATTGCCCAGCGTGTCATAAAGACCAAGTGCATTTGGAAGTTTGCCAGCAACGGCGTGAGTTGTGCCGCCTGCGTTACCGTT
>CAMDCW010000073.1 GCA_945890745.1 Phycisphaera mikurensis NBRC 102666 | reverse complement strand
CTGCAAGGACTTCGCGGCGGAGCTGATGCCGTGGAACTCGCACTGCGCCGCGGCGATCTGGAAATGGCGCGCGAAGGCTGGCCGATCGTTGCACGCAACCTTGATCGCATCTCATGGCTGGTGATGAACATGCTTGCGTATGCAAAGGACCGCCCTCTGGAGATTGAAGAGTCAGATATCGGAGCGGTGGTACTGGAAGCATGTGAGTTGATGAAATCAACCGCGGAACGTCGCGGCGTTCAGTTACTCACGCACGTCGATCAATCATTGCCGCCCGCGCCGATCGATGCAAACGCCGTTCATCAGGTGCTTCTCAATCTGCTTGCAAATGCAGTGGAGGCAGCGCCGGACCGCAGTGGTCGAGTCGCGGTCCGTTGTGAATTCGATGCGCCAAACAAGGTGTTCCGCATTGATGTAAGCGACAATGGCGCAGGGGTACCGATTGAGCAGCAAAGCCGTCTCTTTGAGGCATTTGCAAGCACTAAAGGACAGCGCGGAACGGGGCTCGGGCTCGCGGTGGCGCGCGCACTGGTTGAGCGGCACGGAGGAACCCTGACGTTCGCAGCGCTCGTGCCGCATGGAACGCCGATGCGCGCGGAATTCCCAGCAGACCGCGGCGATCCAGACTCGGATCGAACCCGCGGACCCTTGCCCACTCGTGAGCCGGACACCCAGTGGGACACCGTCATTCAGTAACTAGTTCAAGCACCGGGACAAGTGAACTGGCTGCGCTCAGTGACCGGCGATGACCTCACCGAGTTGCGAAGTCGGCAGCCGCGGTGGGCACCGTCTCCAAGATGTTCTTGACAATCTCATCCGCGCCGCGGCCCTCCGCCTCCGCTTCAAAGTTGAGCAACACGCGATGCCGTAGCGCCGGAAGCGCCACTGCCTTGATGTCTTCCACAGAAACGGTGGCGCGACCAGCAAGCAACGCCTTGACCTTCGCGCCAAGCACCATGGTCTGTGCAGCACGCGGGCTTGCTCCAAAGCGCAGAAATTGATTCACCAGCGGTGTGGCAAACTGCCCACGCGGATGCGTCGCCAACACCACGCGTACTGCGTAATCCTGTACGGCATCTGAAATTCGCACTGCTCGCACCAGTTTCTGATGACGAATGATAGTTTCTGCGTCAATGACCTTTTGCGGTTCGTCAATCGTTCCGGCGGTGGTGCGCGCCAGAATTTCGCGCAAATCAGCGCGCGTTGAATAGCCAACTTCAAGTTTGAAGAAGAATCGATCCAATTGCGCTTCGGGCAACGGATAGGTGCCCTCTTGCTCAATTGGGTTCTGGGTTGCCATCACAAAGAACGGCTTATCAAGTTGATGCGTCGTGCCGCCAACGGTCACGCTGCGCTCTTGCATTGCTTCAAGCATGGCGCTCTGCGTCTTTGGTGTGGCGCGATTGATTTCGTCAGCCAGCACAATCTGCGCAAAGAGCGGTCCCTTGCGGAACTGAAAGTCGCGACCGGATGGCGTCTCCACCACAATGGTGGTGCCGGTGACATCGGCCGGCATGAGATCCGGAGTGAACTGGATGCGCCCAAATTTCAACTGCAGCGCTTGCGCCAGACTGCGAATCAACAAGGTCTTGCCAAGCCCCGGCACTCCCTCCAAGAGCGCATGGCCACCAGCAAAGAGGCACACCAGGATGCCATCGATGATTTCTTCGTGACCAACGACCGCTTTCTGCACCTCTTTTTTGACGCGATCATGGTCGGCGCGGAAAGTAGCAATGAGAGCTTCGGTTTGTTGTGGGTCGGCCATAGGTTTCTCTCCAGCGTGCGCATCGTAAGCCGCAGCGAGCTAGCGCGGAACTTTCGCTGAATTTGTAGGTAAATCGCGAATGGTCAGGTCCCGTGCAACTACGATCCCCGCCAAGCCGCTCCGTGCGCGGCTCGTTGGACTTCGGAGGAATGCGGTCAAACTCCGCAGCGAATGCGTCACCGTAGGCCGTACCCGCGTGGGTACGTGCGAGCCGGGTCGACCGAAGTTCAAGGTAACCATCGATTTCCTGCGCACATCAGGAATGAGGATCTCGCATGCTCGCTCATATTCGGACATGGTCCGCCGCTGCATCACTCGCAGCCATCGTTCTCACCCACTCGCAATCCTTTGCTGGCCTGGTTGCTCAGTACGAGACTGGCACCGGGGCGAATGCGTCCGTCATCCAGGTGGACTTCACCAACGGCAACGCCTACCAGATCACCCTGCGCTGGGACACGCCAATGAACGGGTTCGATGCGCTGCAATTGAGTACTGCCTCCATCAGTGGTGCCGCGATGGCGTACGACGCGTACTCCTTTGGCAATTTCGTCACCGGCATCGGTCTTGGTACTGACTACCAATACGGCAACGGCGATCTGTGGCCAATCGAAAACTACTGGCACTACTGGACCAAAGTGGACGGCGCCTGGGAGATGGCCATGTTTGGTGCCAGCGACCGCATGCTCAGTAACGGCAGCGCCGATGCGTGGGTGTTCGGCTCCGGCGATGCGCCGCAATCCGTGCCCGCACCTGGATTGGCCCTGTTTGCATTGACGATGCTGCGTCGACGCAGTCGCCGCTAAGGGCGTGGCTGCGAAGTGCGTGGTCCTGCAACGGGGTCGCGTACTTCACGTATTCGCAAATGAATCGCCCGCGCCGTCAATGACGGCGCGGGCGATGTTTACTGATACCTGAAATAGGACCGGATTTACTTGCCAGGCAAGCGGTCGAGGACCTTGTCGATCAGTCCATACGCCAGCATTTCTGGTGCATTCAACCACTTGTCGCGATCGCAATCGTTGTGAATCGTCTCCCGCGTCTGGCCGGTGTTGTCGCTGTACAGCGCATACAACTTGTCGCGCAAGCGCAGAATGTGCTTGGCGTGAATCTCAAGATCCGTCGCCTGACCTTCAATCACTCCACCGATCAACGGCTGGTGCATCAGATTCTCAGCGTGCGGCAGCGCGAAGCGACGACCCTTGGTGCCGCTGCAAGCGATCACACTACCCATGCTGGCAGCCTGACCAATGATGTACGTCGCCACCGGGCACGGAACAAATCGCATGGTGTCAACAATGCCAAGTCCAGCACTCACGCTGCCACCTGGGCTGTTGACGTACATACTGATCTCCGCCTTCGGGTCCTCGTTGGCAAGGAACAGAAGTTGCGCGACCACCAAGTTAGCCATCGTGTCCGAGACGCCACCGCCTAGGAAGATGATGCGGTCGTTCAACAGACGGCTGTAGATGTCGTAGGCGCGCTCGCCGCGACCAGTCTTTTCGATGACGATGGGGATCAGTGTCATGGTGTTCGTGTTCCTATCTCACTGCGCCGGATGCGGCGCCACAGGCATGCGTTCGATGATTCGGTCAATGAGTCCGTACTCAAGCATTTCCTGGGCATTCAGCCACAGGTCACGCTCACAGTCGGCAGCGATCTTCTCCATGGAGTGGCCAGTGGCCTCGGCATAGAGGTTGTTGCAGACATCTTCAATACGCTGCATTTGCCGCGCAAAGATCTCCAGGTCAGTTGCCTGTCCTTCAAATCCACCAATGCGACCTTGGTGCACCAAGTTCTCTGCGTGGCGCAGAGCAAAGCGATGACCCTTGGCTCCACAACACGCGATCACGCTCGCCATACTGGCGGCTTGACCAACGATGTAGGTGGCGATCGGGCAGGTCACCGATCGCATGGTGTCAATGATGGCAAGACCGTCGGAAATTGATCCGCCCGGACTATTGATGTACATACTGATCTCGGCCGTCGGATCTTCGTTCCACAGGAACAAGAGCTGAGCGGTGACTACTTGAGCAAGCGGCCGAGAAATCGGCGCGCCAACAAAGATCACCCGGTCACGCAGCAAGCGACTGTAGAGGTCAACCAACTCTTCGCTCTTGCCGCGCTTGTCCACCACCAGTGGAACGGAAATCCAGCGTGGCTCATCGTCGTCATCTTCGTCACGGCGCGGGTCAGCACCCGGCGCGGCTGAATCGGACGAAATCGACCAGACATCGGCGAGCGACTGCGCGCTCGACGAAATCGGGCTTGCCACCATGGGCATGGCAGACATCAGGTTGAGCAACTCCGCTCGCGTCAACGCTTGCCCTTCTCTGGGAAGGTGGCCACATCGTCAACAAGACCGTAAGCCTTGGCCTCTTCGGCATTGAAATACTTATCGCGCTCGGCATCCTTGGTGACCGTTTCCACGGGCTGACCAGTGTGCTTGGCAAGGATCTCGTTCAGCTGGCGCTTCATCTTGAGAATCATCTCGGCCTGGATCTGGATGTCCGAGGTCTGGCCGTACACGCCGCCGTGCGGCTGGTGAATCATCACCTTGGCGTGCGGCAGAATGATGCGCTTGCCCTTCTGGCCGACGGCTAAGAGCACCGCTCCGCCGGAATAGGCACGACCGATGCAATAGGTGCCCACCTCACTGGAGATGAACTGCATGGTGTCGTAGATAGCCAACGTGTCATCAACAGCCCCGCCGGGGCTATTGATATAGAAGTTGATGTCTTGACCACGCTTCTGGCTTTCCAGATACAGCATTTGCATCATCACGCGCGCCGCGGAGGCGTGGTTGATTTCGCCAATGAGGAAGACCACCCGATTCTCCAGGAGGAGTTCATCGATGGTCATCTCGCGGGTGCGCTGGTAGGAAGTGCTAGCGAGGGTCTCGGGGCGAATCATGTCTCGACCGATACCAGCTGCTGCCAGCGTGTTCGGTGTAGCCATCATTCCGCCATGGATGCCGTTTGGGTAGTGGCCGGTCGGGAGGTTCAGTTGCATGCGATCCTCAATATGGAACCCGAGGGAATCCGCGGGGGACGGGGATCATAGTCCGCGTCCGGGGGCTACATCGGCGATCGGGGCGCGCAACATGCACCTGTCCGGGCAGATCTCGCTGACAAATCAACGACTCCGCCACCCACATGCAGCAATCCGGGGGGAACTTACGATGCCACCATGCTCAGTGACGCCTTCGACACCCGAATTTGTAATCCAAGCATTGCTGCCGTCACCCTGTTGATCGGACTTTCGGCAACATCCCCGTCCTGGTGCCAAGATCCTTCGTTGACGCCACCGAACGCCGCCGAACCGCGGACACCCACGCCCGCCGCCGCGCCACCAGCCGCAACAGCGGCGCCCAAGCCCGCGCCGGCTGCGGTGCCACCGGCGGCTCCTGCCGCAGCGCCGGCCGCGACGCCACCCGCAACTCCAGCCGTCACTCCTGCCCCCGGCAACACGGCAACCGCAACGTTTGCGCCTGTTGTGCCAGCCGCACCCGTTCCCACCACCACTGCCGATGCCACTGCTCCGTTACCAGTAGTGACTCAACGCGGTGATGAGCAGCCCGCACGCTCTGCAGGTGCTGGCTACATCCATCAGTTCAGTGCCGATATCGGTGATAACGCCAGCATGAGCGCCGATCGTTTCTACGGAAGCTATTCAGCGCGGGTGTATAGCTCCAATGATCTCAACTTCACCGTGGCCATGGGCTATGAGTTTGACTGGTACCACTGGAGCGGCGTCTCTGAACTTGGCGTCGCTGATCCGTTCGGCAGCGTGAACCTGTTCGGACTGCAGGCGCGCGGAAGCTTCAAAGTGGCTGATGGCTGGACCGCTTCGCTCGGCGGAATCTTTGCTATCGCGGGTGAATCAGATGCGGATGCCGGAGACAGTTTGTACGGCGGCGGAATCGGCAGCATTGCCTGGACTCCCACCGCCAACATGATGCTGGGTATCGGCGTCCTGGGCGTGACACAAATCGAGAACGACCCGATCATCATTCCGATCCCCGTGTTGCACTGGCACTTTGCTGACGATTGGCTGCTTTCCACCATCCGCAGGCCGCCAGCAAGTCCGTTCGTGGGCGTCGATGTCGCGTGGGAACCCGAAGGATCCAAAGTGGATGTTGCCTTCGGAATTGGCTGGCAATTACGCCGATTCCGCCTCGGAACCAACAATGATCCAACCATCAATAACGGCGTCGGCGAAGATCAAAGCTGGGCCGCATTTGTGAGCGTTGGCTACGACTTCACTCCAACCTGCCGCCTGGACATGCTGGTGGGAACAACGTTCTACGAGCAACTGCAGATCCAAGCATCAAACGGTTCCAACACACGCAGCACCACGGTTGATCCCAACGCGCTCTTGGGTGTGTTTGTGACGATCAGTTACTAATAGGCAAGCGTTGCACCGTGGTTCGCATTCATGCTTCGCGGATCTCCCCACGATCAACGAACGCCAGCACGGCGCTCACTGATTCGGGCGGAATCTCAAACATTGCCGCAAGCGCACGGCGGTATCCATTCATCTGCAAGTGATACGGAGCGATTCGACCTTCGAACTCCGCACCCGGTAAGTCACGCGCGCCAGTCTTCCAGTCCAGCACCTCCGCGCGCACCACGCGCCCCGCGCGCAGACCCAGTACCACGCGGTCCATTCGACCGCGCTGCGTACGCCCATCAATCTGCACCACGAATGGCATTTCACTTCGCACCTGAAGTGTGTCGCACTTCCACGCGCTGTAACGCGCTGGACGCAAACACTCCCCAAGCGGACCCCGCGCGGCGGTCATGACCAACGCGCGCACTGATTCACGCAGCGCTGAATCAACCGGTCGACCAATCTCTACTGCCACTGCGCGCAACACCTGCGGTTCCGATGCCGGATCAATCCCCTCGGAATTCAGCCATTCAACGTGCTCAAACCATGCGTGCGCCAGCGAACCGCGCGCGCCGTCATCCGCGCCCGTGAACTCCGCCGTGAACAGTGGAACACCACCAGCGCCAAGCCGCTCATGCGAACTGGGCGCTACGCCACCGCGCGCATCGGGCCGCGCAATGCGCTCCACCACTGGTGCGGGCATTGGAGCCGGCGTCAGCGTCGGTGCTGGTGTCGATGTCGATGTCGGTGTCGACGTCAGCGTCGGTGTCGACGTCAGTCCCGCCACTTCCACATTGTTGGCGGGCAACGGACTACCTTCACTCGGCAGCGCATCCACGCCGCACTCCCAGAAGCGTTCATTCACAACTTTGGTTGCGAGCAGCCCTGTCTCAAATTCTGGGAACGCCATGCGCAGGATCCGAGTACCGCTGAGCCGCAACGTGTCCGCCGCGGTCGGAGGCGCACACACCAAGTGCAACGCCTCACGCGCACGGGTCACGCCCACGTAGAAGCCGGACACGTCATCAAAGATGCGCCCCACCTGCGCCTCACGGCGGAACGCCTCCAGCAGCGGCGAATACTCCATGATCGCGCTGGCTAATACCGGCGCAACAGCGATCGGCGGCTTGGTTGGATCCGGTGCAAGTACCGACCAATTGCCAGCACCACCATCAATCGATCCCATGACGCGGTCCAGGCTGCCAAGCACTACCTCATCAAACTCCAGGCCCTTACTGGCGTGGACGGTCATGACTCGCACGCGCTCCCCCGCCGCAGCGCGGACGCCGCGCGATTCCACGCTAGTGACAAAGTGTCCGGGCCGAGCAACATCTGCTTGATCGGCATCATGAGCCATGACAGACAGTTGATGTAATCGCTGCATATCACGGGCAGAACACACGGATCGGAATCGATCGATGGTCCGATCAATCCAGGCCGGCAACCCCTCCGAATGCAAGGCTCGACGCACGTGTGCAGAAATTCGATCCGCTTCCGTTCGCTGTGCGGCACCGCCCGCAAACGTCTCCATGGGGGCGCATCCAAAGATCGACCCTACTGGTTCGCGGCTCACTATCCAATGCGAAGCACGATCATCGGGCTGATCTGCAAGCCGCAGCATGGCCATGATGGCGGTGACCGCCGGTGAATCAAGTAACTGCGATCGCCCCTCGTCGCTAGCTGCCACACCAGCGCGCCGAAGCGCCGCAACGCATGCGGTGATCTCATCGTTCTTGCTGACCAATACAGCGATCGTTGCATCGGGTCGACGCGCATGGCGATCAACAACAATGGCCGCAACGGTGGCAGCGATTGCATCAGCGCTTTGCCCACCCGCACGGAACGCGCGCACGAATCCCGGCATGTCACTGTTGCGCTTCGCGGCCAAGTGTTTCACAAATGTCCACCCGGCAAGGGCACGCAAGAGAGGGCTGCGGTCAACATCACGCGGCGCCGTCAATCCAGCATCGGTAAAGGTGCGCTCCGCGTCAGGCGTACTCGCAGCAAGCGGGGTGCCGCTGACTAATCGCGCAATATCGCCAAACACCGTATTCACAAAGCCAAGAATCACCGGACTCGACCGGAAGCTCGTGTTGAGAGACGCGTCATCCTCAAGTCCCGGGCGTGCGCCCACTTGCGCGAGCAATTCCGGTGTTCCGCCGCGCCACGCATAAATTGACTGTTTCGGATCGCCAACTACTAAGAAGCGTCGCCCGCCGGTTGCCATGATCTCATCGATGAGTGGCACCAATGCCGTCCACTGCGCTGGCGATGTGTCTTGAAACTCATCCAGTGCCAAATCGTGAATCGCGCGGTCCAGGCGCTCGCGCATCGCTTCCGTTCCTTCACCGCCGAGGCAATGAGCGCGCGCAATCAGGGTGGTGATGTCCTGAAATCCATACGCACCTTCAGCGCGGCGCATGCGGACCAACTCGCGATCAACACTCTGAACAAGTTCCTCGGTTGCCCGCAGACGTGCGCGAATGACGTCCTGCACCTCGGCACAGGCGTGACCGACCAGTTTCTCGAGCCCGCGCGCAAATGCTGGTTCCGGGGCAACGCTGCTGAACACCCCAGTGTCGCGCAATGCAATCAC
This sequence comes from Phycisphaera mikurensis NBRC 102666, assembly GCA_945890745.1. Taxonomy (GTDB): domain Bacteria; phylum Planctomycetota; class Phycisphaerae; order Phycisphaerales; family SM1A02; genus UBA966. The sequence continues at coordinate 4,308 of CAMDCW010000073.1, read as the reverse complement.
CAGCGAGTCCTTCAACAATTCAAACCAATGGCCATCTTCGGCCAAGCGAATAACGCGGGGAATGGCGTTCGTCCAATACTTGTTGGGGGTCCCACTCTTGGTTTGCGGAACTGTGGCGTGACGCATGGCGTCAATGACCGCAGCACGCGCCTTCGCATCGGCGCGACGCGCCAGTGGGAAGAGTTGCACACTGTCCGATGCCAACGCTAACCACGGCTTGCCAGGATCAGTACCCAGCGCGCATCGATCCCAAATGGTGAACGCACCCCCCAGCGCCGCGTCAATTCCAGCTTGAATTTCCACCTTTGGCTCGCCGTCAGACATCTGTCGTGCCAGATCAACCGCCCGCATGGGGTCAGCGGCAATGACCGCACCGATCGCGTCCACACGCATGGCCCGTTGCTCATCGTCTTCGGCAATGCGCCAACCTTCCGGCAGTCCCAACTCCGGGCCAAAGGCGCCCGCCATCTGCATAAAGAATCCATCGATGGTGGAAATCGACATCCGGTGCAGCGCGTCGACCACTTCGCGCAGCACGGCTGCATATTCCTCCGCCGAAGCGGGGCCAATCTGTGATGCCGTCGAAAATTCCTCACGCTTCGCAGCATCAAGGCTGCCAAGTGCGAGGTGCCGAAGCACTCGCTCCAAGATCTCGCCCGCTGCCTTGCGGGTAAATGTCACCGCCAACATTCGATCCGGCGACGCTGTGTTGGTGGCGCGACGCTCCTCAATCATCCATCGAATGAGTCGATTGGCAAGCAAGTAGGTCTTGCCACTGCCCGCGTTTGCAATGACCACGGATCGAGTAATCATGACAGCACCTCCCCGCGCAGTCCACGCATTCCTACTCCGTACACCGGCGCCAACGGATCATCAGCGTTTGGCTCATAGTCGGGCGCGCGTATGAATTGCCCGGCCACAATCAGCCGTGCAATGCGCGTTGCCTCGGCTTCTGCTTCGCCCAGGAACGCGTCATCCCACTTGCCAGCAAGCAGCACCGCGGTATCAGCGGGGTTGGATGGAAGCGCAAAGTAGCCCAAATTCATGGGCGGAACCGTGATACCAATAGAACGAAGCAACACCGCATAGAGCGGCAACTGCAAATCCAACCAGCGCCCCTTTGGCTTGCGGTGCTCGCCTTCCGGATCGTTCGGCTTCGCCGACGTCTTGTAGTCCAGCGCTGCAACTCCACGTTCCGGGTGCACGTCCACGCGGTCGATCCGGCCCTGCAAGAAGAGACCCGTCTCACCAATCACTGGCGCTGGTCGACCGTATTCATCGCGCTGTCGCGTGGCAAATGAAAGTTCAGAATGCACCACCTGCCAACCGTCAGCGGCCCACGCCGCCTGCACATGCGCAAACGCCGTGAGCCGCTCCCGCGCAAGTGCAAATTGCACCACGTATGCCCCACGGATCGACTCTGGATAATCGCGATCTCGCATTTCATCAAGCGCCGCATGCACACGCTGCTCGATGACGGCGGCATCAATCGTTGCGGGCTCACCCGCTGCGGTGCGCTGCGCTTCATCGCGGCCCCACGCCTGCAGCGCGGCATGCACCAAATTTCCAAACCCCATGGAATCAAGCTCCACTGCGCCATCGTCAGCACCGTCAAGCAACAAGCGTGGATCTCGCTTCAACTGGAAGAGCGATGGACATTTCAAGTAGTCGCGAAACGCTGTCACGCTCACGGAGACAAACTTGCTGGGACCGACTGGCAGCACATTCACTGAAAATTGCCCTTCCGATGCCGCTAACGCTGCCCAGCGCGTCGCTGATGAGCGCGGCGATTTCGGATCGCCAATCCACGCCATACGGCGCGCGAGTTCCTCACCCTGTAGCCCCAAGAGCAACCGCGAAGGCTGCAGCGGATCGCCCGCCATCTGCGTCCGCCCAGTCACTAAGCGAACGAATCGCTTTCTGGAAAGCAGTGCGTGCAGGATCCACGCATCGCGCGCCTGACGTCGCATCGCGCACGGCAAGCCAAGTCGCGCCCGCACCGAATCCGGGAGCCACGGATCAACTTCCATTCCACCGGGAACAATGCCATCGTTCATCCCGGTCAACACCATATTCGGTGCGTCATCAATGCCGGCATCAAGCCATTGCATCAACTCCACTCCGTCCGCCGTTCCTTCCGTGGCAAGCATGGATGCCGACATTGCCTCACCAAGCAGCACCAAGACTTGCGCAGCCGTGAGTCCGTCCGTGAATCGCGTTGGCACCACCAGCAGCTCTTCGGCTGCTGAATGAAATGCCTTGGCAGATTCCCGGCCGGCCAGCGAAGCATCCTCTGCTACCGCTCCGAGCACCTCGCGAAGCGCCGCTATCGTCTGCAGTACCGACTTTGATTTCCGCAGCGCCGCAAGCAACGCATCAACATGTTCAACAGTCGCCGATACACGACTGTACAAACCGTTGCCAAAGTCGATGCGATCCGGCAGGATGTCTGCTCCGCTGGAAACCGCAAATTCCGAAACACTTGCCACTGGTCGAACACACCCGTGCCGCACCAACCACGATTCCATTTCTGGATGACGAACCAACGCCCCGAGCGTTGCACACGAGCGCACTTGCAAGTAATCCGCCAGCACCGAAAGCAGCATCCCTAATGGACCATCCGCCGCCGTGCGTGACGGCAACGCGTTCACTGCAACACCACATGAAGGAAGTAACGAAGCAACCTGCGCCGCGACCCCCTCGTCGGGAACTGACACCGCCATGTCACAACTGCGCCGCGGCAACGGCATCGCATTCAGCGCGTCCAGCACCGCCGCGGCCTGATCAGCAGGTGTATCTGCAAGCATGATGATGTCTTGCGGAACCACCACTGCAGCACGCGCCCACGCTGCGTGTTCAGGAAATCCGTCATGATCGAGTGGCGCTGGCAACTCCGCATCCGTGCCGTGCACCAGTACCGAAACAGCAATGCCGCGCGCCGCAAGCGCACCCAGTAGTTCCCGCTGAATCCGTTCCGGATCAGCAAGTAACACATAGATGCGAGCAACTCCGCCCGCGTGCAGTGCACCGGTACTGGAAGCGCGGCGCGTGGCAGTCGGCTCATCAATCGACTGTTCACTCTCCAGCGCCTGACGCCAGCCATTCTCAAGCGCCAGCAATGCGTCCCAGCGATCGAGGTCCAACTCCGGCATGGTGGCGCGCAGTTCCGCGGCCACGCTGGCGAAGTCTGTACAAGCACTGGTCACATCACGATGCAGTGTGGCAATGCGAGCCGCCAGTGCATCAATACTTGCTGGCTCCAGCGCTTCGTCCGGAATAGCGTCAATTCCACCTGGCGACAACGCGGATATCACGCGCGCTTCGGCGCTGATGATCGCGTGTCGCCATGCCAACTGAATACCGATCGAACCAAGTACGTTGGCGGTTGGAACCACAAATCGCGAAGCAAGCCCCGCCGGAGTCACCACGCGTGGCGAAACAAACGCATGTCCCGCCTCACGCGCGAGTGCAATGAGATGGTGCTCAAACGCGCGAACTGCCCGCGACGCCGGAACCATGACCAGTGCATCGGACAGATCCACAATCCCATCACGGGCAGTCGTTGATGACCACACGTGCTGCGCCAGCGCACGCATCAGCGACGGGCCGTCCGGGAGGCGAATCGTGGTGAATCTCATGAGCGCGCATCATCGCAGGGAGCGGTGCAACAAGTACTTCCTCACTGCAATACTCCCGACAATTTCAGACACTTTCAGCGTCCGCTGCCGCACCCGTCGCGGCATCCTGCGTAGCGCGTCGGACCAAGTCCTCTAGCACGCGCATTTGTGCTGCACGGATTCGCTCATCGCCGGCACACACATTCACATGCGCCAACTTTCGTCCCGGTCGAGGCGTCTTTCCGTAGTCGTGCAGGCGCGCGCCGGGGACAGCAAGAAGATCACCACGATCGGGCATCGCGCCAATGATATTGATCATCCCACTCAATCCACGCGCGTCCGTCGATCCAAGTGGTTCGTCCGTGACTGCGCGCACATGGTTCTCAAATTGACTGGTGACTGCACCATCAATGGTCCAGTGTCCAGAATTGTGAACCCGCGGCGCCATTTCATTTGCAATCAACCCATCTTTGGTCACAAAGAACTCGATCGTCAATACCCCGACGTGCCCAAGCGCATCCATCGCCGCACGTACGGCATGATTCGCTGCAAGGCACACGTCCGTACTCATCCCCGGCGCTGGCGCAAGGGTGTGCCGGAGAATTCCCGCGCGGTGCTCATTCTTGTTGAGTGCCCACGTTCGCACATCACCATCACGAGAGCGCACCGCAATGACGCTTATCTCAGCAGT